>NZ_JAIUHE010000014.1:0-202014 GCF_020164995.1 Mesorhizobium sp. CO1-1-11 | reverse complement strand
TCCAAAACCCCTTCGGGCCAAAAGTGTTACCCATGTCTCCGGTATAAACCGTAACCTATGTGTCCGGAACGGACCTTAAAATGATGGTGCCCAGAGGCGGATTCGAACCACCGACACGCGGATTTTCAGTCCGCTGCTCTACCAACTGAGCTATCTGGGCCTGTTCCGGCTAACGAAAACTCGCGCTCCGGATTTCATGAAGGCACCGTGGGCGCCCCTTGAAAGCGCGTGGGTTATAGCATGGGAATCCGGCCTGTCCAGCGCCCAGATGTGGATTTCCCGCAGGAAAAGAAATGTCGCCCGATGGGTCGGTTTCCATGCCGTGCGCCCGCCTATCTGGCGCTTGGCAGCCCCTTGCGGAAGTCGGATGGGGTCATGCCGGCCAGCTTGCGGAAGGATTTGTTGAAGGCGCTGAGCGAGCCGAAGCCCGAGTCCATGGCGACCCGCAGCACATTGGCGTCCTGATGCATCAACAGCGCCTGCGCGTAGCTCAGCCGCAACAGGTTGACGTATTCGTTGAGCGTCATGCCGGTTGATTTCTTGAACAGGCTCATGGCGTATTTGGGGTGGATATCGGCGGCGGCCGCTATGTTCATGCAATCGATGTCGTAGAGGAAATTTTCGGCGATGAAATCGCACATGCGCCCGACATTGCGTGAGGACTGCTGGTCGAAGGGACTGCCCGCCTCCTGCCCGGCGGCGTTTTCCGGCACCAGCCGATAGGGCTCGAACCGCACCCGCTCCAGCCGCAGCAGGAGTTCGTTGACGGCATGCTCGGTCTTGGCCGGATCGCCCGAACGGGCGTAGCGGTTCCAGCGGGCGAAATTGTCATTGTCGGATTGATCGGTGGCGCTTGTCACCAGCGTCGCACCCGTCATCAGCCGGTGGCGTATGTCCGCCGGCAGGTGCAGCCGGAAGAAATGCACCAGCGGCAGGTGCGCGCCAGCATAGACGGCGTCGTCGCTCAAATCGTCCATCTGGTGCGGCAGGCCGCCCCAGAACAGGCACATCTCGCCGGCCGAGAGCGAGATTTCGTGCTCGTTCATGCGGTAGTGGACGGAGCCGCGGACGATGAAATTCACCTCGACCTGGGCATGCCAATGCGGTTTCAGCATCACCAGCGGATTGGTGTGGAACATCTGCAACAGCAGCGGCAGGCCTTCCACGCTGCTGGCACCAGGCTGGTAAAACGGCCGTTCGGGCATCTTACTTTCCGCCAATTTCGTATTCCCTTTGTCGGGGACAGGCCTTTGCCGGTGCCTAGTCTAGCCAGGCTCGCAGAGAGAGCAAATGAAATGGGAGGATTTCAATGCGCATCACACTGTCCTGCGCCGCGCTCGCGCTTGCCTTGGGCTCAGCCCCGGCCTTCGCGCAATCCGGCGAAATCACCATCTGGAGCTGGAACATCGCCGCCTCGTCGCTGAAGGCAACGGTTGCCGGTTTCAACAAGGTCCATCCCGACATCAAGGTCACGGTCCAGGATCTCGGCAACCAGCCGACCTATGACAAGTCGATCGCCGGATGCGCGGCCGGCGGCGTCGGCCTGCCCGATATCGTGACCATCGAGAACGGCGAGGCCGAGAATTACTGGAGCCAGTTCCCCGACTGTTTCGTCGACCTGCACACGTTGGGCTACACGGCGGAAGACCAGAAGAAATTCCCCGATTTCAAGCGTACCGAACTCGAAGTCGGCGACAAGGCCTATGCCATGCCGTGGGATTCCGGCCCGGTCGCCGCCTTCTATCGCCGCGACTTCTATGAAAAGGCCGGCGTCGACCCGGCATCGATCAAGACCTGGGACGATTTCATCGCCGCCGGCAAGAAGATCCAGGCCGCCAATCCAGGGGTCTCGATGACCAATGCCGATTTCAACGGCGACAGTGAATTCTTCCGCATGATCTCCAACGAACAGGGCTGCGCCTATTTCGCCGAGGACGGCCAGTCGATCACGGTCAACCAGCCCAAATGCGTCGACGCCATGACCAAGGTCAAGGAGATGAAGGACGCGGGCATCGTCTCGTCGGCCGATTGGGGCACCAAGATCACCAACAACACCGCCGGAACCGTCGCCACCCAGGTCTATGGCGGCTGGTACGAAGGCACCATCCGCACCGAATCGGCCGGCGAAAACGGCAAATGGGGCGTCTACCTGATGCCAAGCCTGACCGCGGACGGGCCGCATGCCGCCAATCTCGGCGGCTCGTCGCTCGCCATCACCTCGGCGTCGAAGAACAAGGAAGCGGCGTACGAGTATTTGAAATACACGCTCGGCACCAATGAAGGCCAGATCACCATGCTGAAGGAGTTCGGCCTCGTCCCATCACTGGTCTCGGCCCTGAACGACCCTTACGTCAGCCAGGGCCAGCCCTACTGGGGCGGCCAAGCGGTGTGGAAGGATATTCTGGGCACCTTGCCCAAGGTCGTTCCGAGCCGCGGCACGCAGTTCCAGAGCGATGCCGAGATCATCGTGCGCGCCGTGCAGACCAAATACCTCGCTGGCGGATATCCCGACGCCAAGGCGGCACTCGACGATGCCGCCAGCCAGATCGCCTCGGCGACTGGGCTGCCTGTCAAGTCCTGAACTCCCAGGACGGGGTCCGGGACGGCAGCTATGTCGTCCTGGACCCGCCGCTTGCACGCTTGCTTTCAACACCAGGGATGAAGGAGGACAAAAGATGCGCGCCCGCAATGCCACGGCCTATCGCTTCCTTACGCCCTATCTCCTGATCTTCGCCATCTTCTGGGTGTGGCCGATCATCTCCTCGTTCCTGATCTCGTTCCAGGCGACGCGCACCGTGCCGTGGCGCTTCGCGCCCGGTTTCAACTGGGGCCGGCTGGTCGGCGACCCCGCCTTCTTCAACGCGCTGAAGAACACGCTGCTCATCCTCGTCATTCAGGTTCCGGTGATGATCGCGCTGGCCATGGTGATGGCGGTGCTTCTGAATTCGCCGCTGCTCAAGGCGCGCGGCCTCTACCGCTTCGCCTTCTTCGCCCCGGTGGTGGTCGGCGAGGTCGCTTATTCGGCGGTGTTCCGGCTGATGTTCAGCCTCGATTTCGGGATCGTCAACAAGCTGCTGAACAGCATCGGCCTGCCCAAGGTCGACTGGTTTTCCAATGTCACGCCGGCCATGGCTCTGATCATGATCGCGGTCACCTGGCGCTGGGCCGGCTACAACGCCATCATCCTGCTGGCCGGCATGCAGTCCATTCCCGAGGATGTCTACGAGGCAGCGACGCTCGACCGGGTGAGCAAGCTCAAGCAATTCTTCTACATCACCCTGCCGCTGTTGAAGCCGGTCATCGTCTTCTGCGCGGTGCTGTCGATCATCGGCACCATGCAATTGTTCACCGAGCCGTTCCTGATCACCGAGCGCGGCGGGCCGGGCGGCGGCACCGAGACGCTCGGTCTGCTGCTTTACCGCCAGGGCTTCCGCTCGCTCAATTTCGGCTATGCCTCTGCCGTCGCCTACACCATGGCCGGGCTGGCGATCGCCATCACGCTGGTGCAGCTATGGCTGACGAGGGAACCGAAATGAGTTCGCTCTCATCGGCAAGACTGAAACGAAGCATCGCACTGCACCTCTTCCTGACGCCGCTGGCGCTGATCTGGTTGTTTCCGCTGTGGATGATGGTGGTGTTCTCGACCATGCCCGACAATGGCATATTCAGCCCGGGCATCGAACTGCTGCCGCGCGGCAATTTCGTCGACAATTTCAACAATCTGAAGCGCGACACAGACTTCGTCGGCGCCATCGTCATCTCCGTTTGTGTGGCGGTGACCTACACCGTCTTGTCGGTGCTGTTGACCTCGATGGCCGGCTGGGCGCTGGCCCGCTACCAGTTCTTCGGTAAAAGCGTGGTCGTGGCCATCATCCTGGGCACCATCACGCTGCCCTATGCGGTGGTGCTGATCCCGCAATTCATCATGGTGGCGCGCGACTTCAAGCTTGCCAACACCTGGGTGGCGCTGATCGTGCCGCCGCTGTTCAATTCGCTGGGCGTGCTGTTCATGCGCCAGAGTTTTTCGATGATGCCGGACGATCTGTTCGATGCCGCCCGCGTCGAGGGCGTCAAGGAGTGGCGGATCTTCGTCTTCATTGCCCTGCCGCTGGCGCGGCCGATGCTGGCGGCGCTCTGCATCATCCTGTTCCTCGCCTCCTGGAACAACTATCTGTGGCCACTTCTGATCAACAGCCAGCCGGGCTCGATGACAGCACCCGTGGCGCTCGGCACGCTGATCGGCCTGACCAAAGTGTCGTGGGGCGGCATCATGGCGGGCGCGGTCATGCTGACCGTGCCGATGCTCGTCGTCTTCGTGCTCCTGCAGCGTCATTTCATCGCCGGCATCGCCGCCGGCGCGGTCAAGTAAGGGGCAGAATGGCAACCGTCACGCTCACCGATGTCGCCAAGCGCTTCGGCGCGTTCGAAGTTGTCCACGGTGCCAACATCGACATCGCCGATGGCGAGTTTGTCGTCTTCGTCGGCCCGTCGGGCTGCGGCAAGTCCACGCTGCTCAGGATGATCGCCGGGCTGGAGGACATCAGCGGCGGCGAGATCGCCATCGGCGGCAAGGTGGTCAACGATGTCGAGCCGGCCGACCGCGGCATCGCCATGGTGTTCCAGTCCTACGCGCTCTATCCGCATATGAGCGTCGAGCAGAACCTCTCCTTCGGGCTGCGCATGACCGGCAACCCCAAGGCCGACACCGAGCGGCGGGTGAAGCGCGCGGCCGAGATCCTGCGCATCAGCGAATTGATGGACCGCCGTCCGAAGAAACTTTCCGGTGGCCAGCGCCAGCGTGTCGCCATCGGCCGCGCCATCGTGCGCGAGCCGCAAGTGTTCCTGTTTGACGAGCCGCTCTCCAATCTCGATGCCGAACTGCGTGTCCAAATGCGGGTCGAGATTTCAAGGCTGCACAAGGAACTCGGCGCCACCATGGTCTATGTCACCCACGACCAGACCGAGGCGATGACGCTGGCCGACCGGATCGTCGTGCTGCGCGCCGGCCATATCGAGCAGATCGGCAGGCCGCTGGAGCTCTATGACGATCCCGACAATATGTTCGTGGCCGGCTTTGTCGGTTCGCCGAAGATGAATTTCATCAAGGCCCATATTGTCGGGCGTGATGAAAAAGGGGTCGTGGTCGAGCTGGCCGGCGAGGAGAAGACCCGCATCACGCAACCGTTGAAATGCGCAGGGCCCGAACTGGGTAGCAAAGTCATCGTCGGCGTGCGGCCGGAACATTTTGGCAGCGCCGGTGAAGGAGACGCCGACCTGACCGCCGCCATCGACGTGGTCGAGCATTTGGGCGGCACGAGCTTCCTCTATGCCCGAACGGCCCATGGCGAGGATGTGGTGATCCAGCGCGACGCGGCAAAGATTCCCGACACCTCGGAGGTCACCGTTTCCATCCGCAAATCCTACCTGTTCGACGAAAAGGGGCTGCGGCTGCGCTGACCGGCCGCCCCTTTCCAAGCCCGCAAGGAGAATGACATGACTGCATCAACGCCCATTCGCTGGGGGATTCTTGGGCCGGGCGGCATTGCCAAGGCCTTTGCCGGCGGCGTCGCCGGTTCGCGCACCGGGAAACTGGTCGCCATCGGCGCGCGTAACCCCGGCAAGCCGGGTCTGGCCGAGAGCTTTCCCGGCGCCCGCATCCTCGACGGTTATGACGCTCTTCTCGCCGATCCGGAAATCGACGCGATCTATATCGCGGTGCCGCATTCCGGCCACGCGCAATGGGCGATCCGGGCGGCGGAAGCCGGAAAACATGTGCTTTGCGAAAAGCCGCTCGGGCTGACCGCCTTCGAGGCCGACGCCATTATGCATGCGGCGCGCAAGGCCGGCACCTTTCTCGGCGAAGCCTTCATGTACCGGCTGCATCCGCAGACGCAGCAACTGGTGGGCCTGGTCAAGTCCGGCGTCATCGGCGAGATCAGGATGATCAAGTCGAGCTTCGGCTTCGCCATGCCTGATTTCATGCCGGAGCACCGGCTCTACGCCAACGACCTCGCCGGCGGCGGCATCCTCGACGTCGGCGGCTATCCCGTGTCGATGGTGCGCCTCATTGCCGGCGCTGCCGCGGGAGAGCCATTCGCCGAACCCGACAAGGTGGTGGGCGCCGCCCACCTTGGCCAGTCCGGCGTCGACGAATGGGCCTCCGCTGTCCTGCATTTCCCCGGTGGCATCGTCGCCGAGGTTTCCTGCAGTATCTCGCTGAACCAGGACAACGTGCTGCGCATCTTCGGCACCAAGGGCCGCATCGAGGTGCCGGACTTCTGGTTCGCCGGCGGCGACCGCGATGTCGGCCTCGGCCGGATCGACGTGATCGGCGCCGACGGCGCGCAAGAGACCATCAGCGTCAACGAGAAGCGCCATGTCTATTCCTTCGAGGTCGATGCCGCCGGCGAGGCGATCCGCGCCGGGCGACAGGAATTCGCCTGGCCGGGGATGGGCTGGGCCGACAGCCTCGGCACCTTGCGCGTGCTAGACAGATGGCGCGCGGCGGTGGGGCTGGAGTACGAGATCGAGAAGGCCTCGCTGCGCACCAACACCATCTCCGGCCGACCTCTGCGGCCCGGCGGCACCGCGATAGGCAAGCGCACCATTCCGGGCCTGCCGAAACCGACCTCCGTGGTGGCGCTCGGCTTCGAGGATTTCCGCACCTTCTCCTCCGGGTCGATCCTGCTCGATGCCTTTTTCGAGGCTGGCGGCAATCTGTTCGACACCGGCTACGTCTATGGCGGCGGCTACACCGAGACGCTGCTCGGCCAATGGCTGAGAAACCGTGGCGTGCGCGAGCAGTCGGTGATCATCGCCAAAGGCGCGCACTCGCCGCTCTGCTATCCCGACGTGATCGCAAAGCAGCTTGCCCAGTCGCTCGACCGCCTGCAGACCGACCATGTCGACATCTATTTCATGCATCGCGACAATCCGGACGTGCCGGTCGGCGAGTTCGTCGACGCCATGGACGCGGAGGTCAAGGCCGGGCGTATTCGCGGTCCCTTCGGCGGCTCCAACTGGACGATGCAGCGCATGGACGAGGCCATTGCCTATGCCGAGCGCACTGGCAAGCAGAAGCCCGGCGCGCTCTCCAACAATTTTTCGCTGGCCGAAATGCTGGAGCCGATCTGGGCCGGCTGCATCACCTCCTCCACCGACGACTGGAAAGCCTGGCTGACATCCAGGCAGATGCCGAATTTCGCCTGGTCGAGCCAGGGACGCGGCTTCTTCACCGACCGCGCCGGGCGCGACAGGCTGGACAGCGAGGAACTGGTGCGGGTCTGGTACTCCGAGCGCAATTTCGGCCGCCGCGACCGGGCGATCGAACTCGCCGCCAGGCTGCGCAAGAGCCCGATCCATATTGCGCTGGCCTATGTCCTCAACCAGCCTTTCCCATCGGTCCCGTTGATCGGGCCGCGCACGCTGGGCGAACTGGACGACAGCCTGCGGGCGCTGGACATCGCGCTTTCGCCAGCCGAACTCGAGTGGCTGGACGGCGGCAGCCTGCACGCGGCCTGATTAGGTCTCAAGCGGCATCAGGTCTCGTCGTCCGACACCCTGGCGCCGCGCCTGGCCGGCGTTCGCAAGCTGGCATACATGCCGGTGGTGCGGAACTGGCTGGGCGTCGTGCCGTAGAGGCGGCGAAAAACCTTCGAAAAATAATTCGCATCCTCGAAACCGCATAGAATTGCCACTTCCTTCACCGGCAGGAAATCCGCCTTGGTCAGCAATTTCGCCGCCCGCTGCAGCCGCTGCTGCAGCACGAACTCGGCGGGCGGCAGGCCTTCGCTTTCGGCGAAGCAGCGCGAAAAATGAGCCCGGCTCAGCCCGCTGATCTGGACCAGGTCCGCCACCGGCAGGGCTTTGTCGAGATTGGCGTTGATATGATCGATGACCGGCTGCATGGCACTCTGTTTTTCGGCAAAGGCGTGCGAGCCGAACACATCGTCGTAGAGCGCCATCGCCGCCTCGTAGGCGATGGCCGAAGCAGCGCCTGGAGAAGCGGCCCCTTTGATAAGACGCAGACTGCAATCGGCGAGATGATCGATCGTCGCCGGCTGTAGCCGAAAGACCGGTCCCGACACGTCGAGGATCGACTTGTGGACGCGCAACGCTTCCTCACCGTTCATCGAGATCCAGAAATATTCCCAGCGCTCGCCCCTGGCCAGCCAGTAGCGGTGGTTGTGCGGCACCAGCACCAGCAGCGTATCGTTCGTCTGCAGGCGGTAATCGCGGTTTTCGTAGCGCAACCGGCCGGTACCGCCGATCGTATGCTGCAGGACGGTGAACGGTGTCTGACCGCGCTTTCGCCCGTCCCAGTCATAGGTCACGTCCTCGCGCACCTCATAGCCCGTGCTCGTCGGCATGGCATGCAGGCGCTGGCGGCCGCGCGGCAGCGAGACGGTCCGCATCGACTCTCCGTTGGCGATCAAATCCCGCAGCACAAAATTACCCCTGAAAGCATAATCCTTCTCTGGTCGCGCCCGCGAATAAGCGCATAATCACGCCTCGACGAACGCGAATAGCCCGCGAACGAGGAGCGGGCGGGAGGAGAGAAAAGCCGGATTCCGGCTTGAATGGCATGCGCCCAAAAGGCGTGTGGCCATCTTTCTTCCCTTGCTGCTCCTTGCCTAGCATTCGATTGGACCGAGGTGAAGGTGATGAGTTTCAAAATCGCTATTATCGGCGCCGGCAGCGTCGGTTTCACGAAGAAGCTGTTCACCGACATATTGTGCGTGCCGGAATTCAAGGACATTGAATTCGCGCTGACCGACGTCAGCGAGCACAATCTCGCGATGATCAAGGCGATCCTCGACAGAATTGTCGAGGCAAACAATCTGCCAACGAGGGTGACCGCGACGACCGACCGCCGCAAGGCGCTCGAGGGCGCGCGCTACATCATCAGCTGCGTGCGGGTCGGCGGCCTCGAAGCCTATGCCGATGATATCCGCATTCCCTTGAGATACGGCATCGACCAATGCGTCGGCGACACGATCTGCGCCGGCGGTATTCTCTACGGTCAGCGCAACATTCCGGTGATCCTGGATTTCTGCAAGGACATCCGCGAAGTCGCCGATACCAACGCCAAATTCCTCAACTATGCCAACCCGATGGCGATGAACACCTGGGCGGCGATCGAATACGGCAAGGTCGACACGGTCGGTCTCTGCCATGGCGTCCAGCACGGAGCCGAACAGATCGCCGAGGTGCTGGGCGCGAAATCGCTGCGAGAACTCGACTATGTCTGTTCCGGCATCAACCACCAGACCTGGTTCATCGATTTGCGGCTGAACGGCCGCAAGATCGACAGGGATGAGCTAATTGCCGCCTTCGAGGCACATCCGGTCTATTCCCAGCAGGAAAAGCTGCGCATCGATGTGCTGAAGCGCTTCGGCGTCTATTCGACCGAAAGCAACGGCCATCTCTCCGAATATCTGCCTTGGTACCGCAAGCGCCCCGACGAGATCACGCGCTGGATCGACATGTCCGACTGGATCCATGGCGAGACCGGCGGCTATCTCCGCTATTCCACGGAAACCCGCAACTGGTTCGAGACCGAATATCCGCAATTCCTCGAAGCGGCGTCGAAACCGATGGACGCTTCAAAGCGCTCGAACGAGCATGCAAGCCACATATTGGAGGCGCTGGAAACCAACCGCGTCTATCGTGGCCACTTCAACGTCAGGAATGACGGCGTGATCACCAATCTGCCACGGGACGCCATCATCGAGTCACCCGGTTTCGTCGATCGTTTCGGCATCAACATGGCCGCCGGCATCACGTTGCCGGAAGCCTGTGCCGCTACTTGCATGGCCTCGATCAACGTCCAGCGCATGTCGGTCCACGCGGCCATATCTGGCGACATCGATCTTCTGAAGCTTGCCGTGCTGCATGATCCGCTGGTCGGCGCGGTGTCGACGCCGGAGGAGGTCTGGCAGATGGTCGACGAAATGGTCGTCGCCCAGGCGCAATGGCTGCCGCAATATGCCCATGCGGTTCCGGCAGCGAAGGAGAGGCTGTCGAAATCCACGGTCAAGACGCGGGAATGGGCCGGTGCCGCGCGGCGAAGCGTGCGCTCGATCGAGGAACTGCGCGCCGAAAAGGCCGCGCTGAAACAGGCCGTCTGAGAACCGGGCGCGGCGGCGGATCCACGGGAGGCGGATCCACCGCAGCCTGCCGTCCAGGCCAAATACGAGCAGCAGCAAACGTCTGAATACGAGGGAGGAGACAATGAGGAACCTACGCAGCATTGGCATTGCCGCCGGACTGGCGCTGAGCGTCTCCGTTCCGGCGCTCAACGCTTTCGCTTCCGAGCCGACCGTCCCACCGGTTCCGGCGACGTTTCCGGCCGAGGGCAAGATCAAGTACGTGCCGCGCGACTCCATCCTAGAGTTCAAGGCGCTGCCCGACTATCACGAGCCCGATTGGGTCACGGAAAAATACGTCAAGGCCGGCAAGCTGCCGCCGGTGAAAGATCGGCTGCCGAAAGAGCCGCTTGTCTTCAAGACCGCCAACATGCCGGACGGCGTCGGCGTCTACGGCGATACGATGCGCCATGTCATCGGCGGAAGGCCCGAAGGCTGGAACTACGGCGCCGGCCAGACCCAAGGGTGGGGCGGCATCGACATCGGCCTTTCCGAGTGCCTGACGCGCACCGCGCCGCTGTTCCAGGTCGAGGCGAAGGACACCGAGCCGCTGCCCAATCTCGCCAAAAGCTGGGATTGGTCAGCCGATGGCCACAAGCTGACCATGCATCTCGTCGAAGGCGCCAAATGGTCGGACGGCGTGCCATTCAACGCCGACGACGTCATGTTCTACTGGGACGACGAGGTCATGGATCCCAACGTCTCGCCGCTCAATGGCGCCACCCAGGAAACCTTCGGCGTCGGCACGACGCTGAAGAAGATCGACGACTACACCGTCGAGTGGACCTTCAAGGACGCCTTCCCGAAACAGCACCTCTACGCAATGGCCTATGGCACCTTCTGCCCCGGTCCCGCGCATATCTTGAAGCCGCAGCACCCGAAATATTCGAAGAACACCTACGACCAGTTCAAGAACGCCTTCCCGCCGGAATATATGAACATGCCTGTCATGGGCGCCTGGGTGCCGGTCGAATATCGGGCCGACGACATCATCGTCATGCGCCGCAATCCCTACTATTGGAAGGTGGACGAGAAGGGCAACCAGCTGCCCTATCTCAACGAGCTGCATTACAAACTGTCGACCTGGGCCGACCGCGACGTTCAGGCGGTCGCCGGCGCCGGCGACTTCTCCAACCTCGAGCAGCCGGAAAACTTCGTCGCCTCGCTGAAGCGCGCGGCGGAGGCGAACGCGCCGGCGCGCCTTGCCTTCGGCCCGCGGCTGATCGGCTACAATCTGCGCCTGAACTTCTCCGCCAATGGCTGGGGCAATCCGGACGAGCGCGGCCAGGCGATCCGCGAACTGAACCGCAACGAGGATTTCCGCAAGGCCGTCACCATGGCGCTTGACCGCAAGGCGTTGGGCGATTCCCTCGTCAAGGGGCCGTTCACCGCGATCTATCCAGGCGGCCTCTCCTCGGGCACCAGCTTCTATGACCGCAAGTCCACCGTCTACTATCCATTCGACCTCGAGGGCGCCAAGGCCGAACTCGCCAAGGCCGGTCTGAAGGACACAGACGGTGACGGCATCGTCAACTTCCCGGCCGGTACCGCCGACGGCAAGAACGTCGAAATCGTGATGCTGGTCAACAACGACTACACGACCGACAAGAGCCTCGCCGAAGGCGTGGTCGCGCAGATGGAGAAGCTTGGCCTCCGGATCGTGCTCAACGGGCTTAACGGCACCCAGCGCGATGCCACGCAATATTCGGGCCGCTTCGACTGGCTGATCCGGCGCAATGAGCAGGAGCTGACCTCCGTGGTGCAGAACACCGTGCAGCTCGCTCCGGTCGGCCCCAAGACCAGCTGGGATCACCGCGCGCCGGAAAGCGGCGAGGTCGACCTGATGCCTTTCGAGAAGGACCTCGTCGACATCGTCAACAAGTTCGTCTCGTCGGCGGATAACAACCAGCGCGCCAGTCTGATGCGGGACTTCCAGAAAGTCTCGACCGAGCACGTCTACAATGTCGGCCTGACGGAATATCCCGGCGCCTTGATCGTCAACAAGCGCTTCTCCAACATCCCGCAGGGCACGCCGATCTTCATGTTTAACTGGGCGGAGGATTCGATCATCCGCGAACGGGTCTTCGTCGCGGCCGACAAACAGGCGAAATACGAATTGTTCCCCGAAGAGCTTCCCGGCAAGCCTGGAGACAAGGGCCCGATGTAAGTTTAAGGGCCGATGCAAGTTTACCCTCCCTGACTGAGAGACACCCGGCCGCGTCGCTGGCGCGCCCGGGACAAACCAACCCTCCGAACGCCCCTCCAGGGGAGCGTCCGGCGAGATGAGGAAGCGGACCGTCCATGCTGCGATTCCTGCTCACGCGCATAGCGTCGGCAATCCCGGTTCTCGCTATTTTGAGCCTCGTCACCTTTGCCATAATCCAGGCGCCGCCTGGCGATTATGCCGATTACATCCGCTCGCAGCTGATCAACCAGGGCGGAGCCTCCTTCGCGGAGGCCGACGCGCAGGCCCAGGCCTACCGCGTCGAACACGGCCTCGATAAGCCGCTGCCCGTCCAGTATCTCAACTGGATCGGCGGCATCGTCACCCGCGGCGATTTCGGCTACAGCCTCTATTACAACAAGCCGGTGGCCGAGGTTGTCGGCGAGCGCCTACCGCGCACGCTGCTGCTCGCGCTGGTCTGCCATCTGCTCGCCTCGGTGCTCGGCATCACTTTCGGCATATGGGCCGCGACCCGGCAATACACCTGGACCGATTCCACGCTGTCGGCCATCGCCTTCCTCGGCATGACGGTGCCGCGCTTCCTGATGGCGCTGATCATCGTCTATCTCCTGGTCTTCCAGTTCAACGTGTCGGAGATCGGCTCATTCTTCTCACCGCAATATGGCGGCGCGCCATGGTCGTGGGCCAAATTCGTCGACCTGGTCAAGCATGTCTGGCCGGTGGTGGCGATCGCCACCTTCGGCGGCCTCGCCTACAATATGCGCGTCATGCGCGGCAATCTGCTCGACACGCTCAACGCGCAATATGTCGAGACAGCCAAGGCCAAGGGCCTGACGGGCAGCGCCGTCGTCATGCGCCACGCCGTGCCCAATGCCTTGCATCCGCTCGTCATGTACCAGGGCGTGGTGCTGCCATACATGCTCACCGGCGAGATCGAGACGGCGATCATCTTCGCGCTGCCGACCGTCGGTCCGGCGATCGTCGGTTCGATGGCGGTCGGCGACGTCTATGTCACAGCCACCTTCATGATGGTGCTGTCGGCGACGCTGATCGTCGGCAACATCATCGCCGACATGCTGCTCGTCCTGCTCGATCCGCGCGTGCGCCAGTTCGGGGAGGGCTAGATGCTGGCGCGAGAGCCTTCACCACCGCCACTGCCGGCCGAGCGAGCCACAGTAGCGCCCGCACGCGGCAATGAGAGCTACATGGCGCTTGTCTGGCGCCGGCTGAAGCGCTCCTGGACCGGGATGGCTGGGCTTTGGCTGGTCGTGCTGCTGCTGGTGATGGCCGTGTTCGCCGAATTCCTGGCGCCGATGGATCCGAAGGCGACCGATGTCGGCTTCGCCCCGCCGCAGCTGCCGTCCTTCCACGACAAGGACGGCAATTTCGTCGCGCGGCCGAGGGTCTACGCGCTGGCCGATTCGGCCGATCTCGATCCGGTGACCTTCCAGCCCATCGTCGGCCCCGACTACGATCACCCGCGACTGCTCGGCTTCTTCGTCGAGGGCGCGCCTTACAAGCTCTTCGGGCTGATCCCGGCGAACCGGCACTTGTTCGCCTCGACGGACGGCCAGCCGGTGCATTTCCTCGGCACCGACAAATTCGGCCGGGATGTGCTGTCGCGCGCCATCCATGGCTCGCGCGTCTCGCTCATGATCGCGCTGACGGTGGTCTTCATCATCACGGTCATCGGCACCGCGGTGGGCATGGTGTCGGGTTATTTCGGCGGCCGGTTCGACGTCTGGATGCAGCGCTTCGTCGAACTGGTGCTCGCCTTCCCGCAACTGCCGCTCTATCTGGCGTTGACGACGCTGATCCCTGTCACCGCCCCGACCAATGTGTTCCTCGGCTTTGTCATCATCGTCATGTCGGCGTTGGGCTGGGCGCAGATGTCGCGCGAGGTGCGCGGCAAGACACTGGCGCTGGCGCGCATCGAATATGTGCGCGCCGCCATGGCGGTCGGCGCGACAGACCGGCGTATCATCCTGCAGCACATCTTCCCCAATGTGATGAGCCACGTGATCGTCGCCGTGACGCTGGCGATCCCGACGGTGGTGCTGCTCGAATCCTTCCTCGGTTTCCTCGGTTTTGCCGTCAAGCCGCCGCTGATCTCCTGGGGGCTGATGCTTCAGGACACCGCGACCTATTCCGTCATCGGTACCTATCCCTGGATACTGTCGCCGGTCGGTTTCGTGCTGGTCACCGTCTTCGCCTTCAACGCGCTCGGCGACGGCCTGCGCGATGCCGTCGATCCGTATTGAGGGGACAGGAATGACCGTCGTACTCGCCGAGCCCTTCGCACCAGCCTTTCGCCTCGACCATGATGGGCGCCAGGGAGAGCCCGTCATCGACGCCCGCAACATCGAGGTCGCCTTCAAGGTCGAGCACGGTACCGTCGAGGCGGTCAAGGACATCTCGTTCCAGCTCTATCGCGGCGAGACGATCGCGATCGTCGGCGAATCCGGTTCCGGCAAGTCGGTGACGGCGCGCACCGTCATGGGCCTGCTGTCGCGCCGCGCAACCGTGTCACCGAAATCGAGCGTCTGCTATGACGGACAGGACATTCTGAAATTCCCCGAGAGCGCCCGGCGCAAGTTGCGCGGCAATCGCATCTCGATGATCTTCCAGGAGCCGATGAGCTCGCTCAACCCGATTTACACGGTCGGCAGCCAGATCGTCGAAGCGATCCGGGTGCATCGCAAGGTGAGCCGCAAACAAGCCTGGGCGCGCGCTCTCGAACTGCTGCGGCATGTGCAGATTCCCGAGCCCGAGGCGCGGCTCAAGCAATATCCGCACCAGCTCTCGGGTGGGCAACGGCAGCGCGTGATGATCGCCATGGCGCTCGCCAACGATCCCGACGTGTTGATCGCCGATGAGCCGACGACCGCGCTCGACGTCACGGTCCAGGCGCAGATCCTCAACCTGATCCGCAATCTGCAGAAAGAGCTGCGGATGGCGGTGATCCTGATCACCCACGACCTCACCGTGGTGCGCAAGTTTTCCGACTACGTCTATGTGATGCAGCATGGCGAAATGTGCGAGCACAACGTCACTGAACGCTTGTTCGCCGATCCGCGGCATCCCTACACCAGGCGATTGCTTGCTTCCGAACCAAGAGGACGGCCGCAACCGTTGCCCGCGGGCTCTGGCACCATCCTCGAAGCGAATGGCGTGCGCGTCTGCTTCATGCTGCGCCACGGCACGTTCTTGAAGCCGGACTGGCGTGAACTGGTCGCGGTCGACGACCTCGACCTCAAGCTTTGCCGCCATGAGACGCTTGGGCTGGTCGGCGAATCCGGCTCCGGCAAGACCACGTTCGGCCAGGCGCTGCTCCGGCTGACCGACGCGCAACGCGGTGAGATCCGCTTCGATGGCCAGCCGATCCATGGCCTGTCGCGAGCGCAGATGCGGCCGCTGCGGTCGCGCATGCAGATCGTCTTCCAGGACCCGTTCTCCTCGCTCAACCCGCGCATGACGATCGGCCAGATCATCGAGGAAGGGCTGGTCGTCAACAGCATTGGCGCAACACGGCGCGAGCGGGTCGAGCGGGTGCGCGAGGCGCTGGTCAGCGCGGGCATCCCGGGCGATATCCTGTCGCGGTTTCCGCATGAATTTTCCGGTGGCCAGCGGCAGCGCATCGCCATCGCCCGGGCCATCGCGCTCGAACCCGAATTCATCCTGCTCGACGAGGCGACATCGGCGCTGGATCTCTCCGTCCAGGCGCAGATCATCGACCTGCTACGCAAGCTGCAGGACGAGCGCGGCCTGAGCTATCTCTTCATCTCGCACGACCTCAAGGTGGTGCGGGCGCTCTGCCACCGCGTCATCGTCATGCAGCACGGCAAGATCGTCGAGCAGGGACCCGTCGACCAGGTCCTCACCAATCCCAAGACCGCCTACACCGAACGGCTCGTCAGGGCCGCTTTCGACGTGGCCTGAACATATGCCGGAGGTTAACGTGGCAAGACATCCCAGGATCACTTTCATAGGCGCCGGCTCGACGGTGTTCATGAAGAACATCGTCGGCGACGTGCTGCAGCGCCCGGCACTTTCGGGCGCCACGATCGCGCTGATGGACATCAATCCGCAGCGGCTGGAAGAAAGCGCCGTCGTCGTCAACAAACTGATCGCCACACTCGGCGTCAAGGCGATGGCCGAGACCTACACGGACCAGCGCAAGGCGCTGGCGGACGCCGATTTCGTCGTCGTCGCCTTCCAGATCGGCGGCTATGAGCCCTGCACCGTCACGGATTTCGAGGTGCCGAAGACATATGGCCTGCGCCAGACCATCGCCGATACGCTCGGCGTCGGCGGCATCATGCGCGGCCTCAGGACCGTGCCGCATCTGTGGAAGATCTGCGAGGACATGCTTGCCGTCTGCCCGCGGGCCATCATGCTGCAATATGTCAACCCGATGGCGATCAACACCTGGGCGATCTCGGAGAAATATCCCGAGATCAGGCAGGTCGGGCTGTGCCACTCGGTGCAAGGTACGGCGATGGAACTGGCACACGATCTCGACCTTCCCTATGACGAGATCCGCTACCGCTCGGCCGGCATCAACCACATGGCTTTCTACCTGCAGTTCGAGCATCGCCAGCCGGATGGATCCTATCGCGACCTCTATCCCGATCTCGTGCGTGCCTATCGCGAAGGCCGCGCGCCCAAACCCGGCTGGAATCCGCGCTGTCCGAACAAGGTGCGCTATGAGATGCTGACGCGGCTGGGCTATTTCGTCACCGAGAGCTCGGAGCATTTCGCCGAATACACGCCCTATTTCATCAAGGACGGCCGTCCCGATTTGATCGAGAAATACGGCATTCCGCTCGATGAATACCCCAAGCGCTGCGTCGAGCAGATCGAGCGTTGGAAGGACCAGGCGCAGGCCTACCGCTCGGCCCAGCGCATCGAGGTCGAAGAGTCGAAGGAATATGCCTCCTCGATCATGAATTCGGTCTGGACCGGCGAACCGTCGGTCATCTACGGCAATGTGCGCAACAATGGCTGCATCACCTCGCTGCCGCGTGATTGCGCCGCCGAAGTGCCGTGCCTGGTCGATGCGTCCGGCATCCAGCCGACCTATATAGGCGACCTGCCGCCCCAATTGACGGCGCTGATCCGCACCAACATCAACGTGCAGGAACTGACGGTGCGGGCGCTGATGAGCGAAAACCGCGACCACATCTATCACGCGGCGATGATGGATCCGCACACCGCGGCCGAGCTCGATCTCGACCAGATCTGGTCACTGGTCGACGATCTCCTGGCCGCACATGGCGACTGGCTGCCGGCCTGGGCGCGCGTCAAACGCAAGAACGAAGCCGCCTGACCGGCGCTCGTCTACTTCGGCTCGTCGGCGTCCGGTTCTTCCTCGTCGTCGCGGGCCGAGATGACATAGGCACCCTTCAGCCAGCGGTTGAGGTCGATGTCCTTGCAGCGCGTCGAGCAGAATGGATAGGTTTCGCGCGCCGACGGTTTGCCGCATTCCGGGCACGGGCGCTTGGGCCGCAGGGGCGTGACCTTGTCGTCGAGGCTCATGGTCGCGCGGACAACCAGTTTTGATGCGTCTTGAAACCTTCGCCCGACAGCAGCGCCACCGTCTCGTAGAGCGGCAGGCCGACAATGTTGGTGTAGGAGCCGACGAGCTTGACGACGAAGGCGCCGGCCAATCCTTGCACGGCATAGCCGCCGGCCTTTCCGCGCCATTCGCCGGACGCGACATAGGCGTCGATCTCCTCGCGCGGCAGCCGCTTGAAACGCACCCGCGTCTCGACCAGTCGCTGGCGCAGTTTGCCGCCCGGCGTGATCAGGCAGATGCCGGAATAGACCCGGTGCGAACGTCCGGACAACAGCCCGAGGCAGTTGGCGGCGTCATCCAGCGTCTCGGCCTTGGGCAGGATGCGCCGCCCGACGGCGACCACCGTGTCGGCCGCCAGCACGAAGCTCGGCGCATGGTCCGTCTCGGACTTCAGCGACGCGAACGCCTTCTCGGCCTTTTCCTTCGACAGCCGTTTGGCCAGCGAGCGCGGATGCTCGGCACGCAGCGGCGTTTCGTCGATATCGGCTGGCAGGATGCGGTCCGGCTCGATGCCGGCCTGCTGCAGGAGTTCGATGCGGCGCGGCGAACCCGAGGCAAGCACCAGCTTTTGCAAAATGCTCATCGCTTTACCGGCCGGGTCTTGATCTTACTTGAAGCGGTAGGTGATGCGGCCCTTGGTCAGGTCGTATGGCGTCATCTCGACCAGAACCTTGTCGCCGGTCAGCACGCGGATGCGGTTCTTGCGCATGCGGCCGGCGGTATGGGCGATGATCTCGTGTTCGTTTTCGAGCTTCACCCTGAACATCGCGTTGGGCAACAATTCCGTGACGATACCCGGAAACTCGAGGACTTCTTCCTTCGGCATTCGATACCTTTGCTTGGATGGCAGTTCCAGCGCCCCGGCTGGAATTTCGGCGGAACCTATATGATAATCTGTCGCTTGTGAACACGCTTAATCGCCAGGCCTCGGAACGGTGAACCGGCTGTAGATCCGGGCTTTCAGCCGCTCGCGCACGTCGCGATAGCTGGCCATGATGTGTTCGCGCGTGCCGCCGGCATCGGTCGGATCCGGCGTCGGCCAGTATTCCACCTCGACGGCAAGCGAGCGCGTGAGTTCGAGCGCGGCATGGTGGGCCTCCGGCGCCAGTGTCACGATCAGGTCGAAATAGTCGTCCTCGAGATCGTTCAGCGTCCTTGGATGACGCTCACCCAGCGACAGCCCGTCCTCGGCAAGCACGGCATCGACGAACGGGTCGCGCTCGCCGGCGCGCACGCCGGCCGAGGCGACGAAGACGGTGGCGGGCAGCATCCGGCGCGCCAGCTGCTCGGCCATCGGCGAGCGCACGGCATTCATGCCGCACAGGAACAGAACCGAGCGGGGCAGGGCGCCGGGGGCCAGGATCAGCCCCGCCAGTGCAGCACGCAGACCAGCGTGAACAGCCGTCGCGCCGTGTCGAAGTCGATGTCGATCTTGCCGGAGAGCCGATCCATCAGCGTCTGCGAGCCCTCATTGTGCAGGCCACGGCGGCCCATGTCGATCGCCTCGATATGGCTTGGCGTCGAGGAGCGGATGGCGTCGTAATAGCTCTCGCAGATCATGTAGTAATCCTTGACGATGCGCCTGAGCGGCGTCAGCGACAGGATGTGGGTGACGACGGCGGTGCCGTCCTCGCGTGCCACGGCAAAGACCAGGCGGGACTCGGCCAGCGACAGCTTCAGCCGGTAGGGACCCGCACCGCTGTCGTTGACAGGCTGAAAACTATTCTCCTCGATCAGGTCGAAGATCGCCACCGCCCGCTCATGCTCGACATCGGGCGTCGAACGGCCGATCGACTCATCGAGTTCGACATCGATCAGTTTTGCGCGGGTTTGACCGGAGCCCGTCATACTGGCCTACATGTTCAGCCGTATGGCGACAGAGCGGCCATGCGCGTCAAGCCCTTCCGCCTGCGCGAGTGCGATCGCCGCCGGTGCCAGCACGCGCAACTGCTCCGGTCCGAGTTTGAGGACCGAGGTGCGCTTGACGAAGTCGAGCACGGACAGGCCCGACGAGAAGCGTGCCGAGCGCGCCGTCGGCAGCACGTGGTTGGAGCCGCCGACATAGTCGCCGATGACCTCGGGCGTGTGGCGGCCGAGAAAAACCGCGCCCGCGTTGCGCATCTTCGCCAGGAAGCCTTCGGCATCCTCGATGGCCAGCTCGACATGTTCGGCGGCGATGCGGTCGACCAGCGGCAGCGCGGCCTCGACGGTCGGAACCACGATGACGGCGCCGAAATCGCGCCAGCTCTGGGCCGCCGTTTCCGCGCGCGGCAGGCTCCGCAGCTGGCGTTCGACCGCCCGTTCGACCGCCTTGCCGAATGCTGGGTCGTCGGTGATCAGGATCGACTGCGCCGACACGTCATGTTCGGCCTGGGCGAGCAGATCGGCGGCGATCCAGTCCGGATCGTTGTCGCTGTCCGCCACGACGAGCACTTCGGAAGGGCCGGCGATCATGTCGATGCCGACCGTGCCGAACACCTGCCGCTTGGCTGCGGCGACATAGGCATTGCCTGGACCGACGATCTTGGCGACGGGCTTTATCGTCTGCGTACCATAGGCGAGTGCCGCGATCGCTTGCGCGCCGCCGACGCGGTAGATTTCGGAGACGCCCGATATATCCGCCGCCACCAGCACCAGCGGGTTGACGACGCCGTGCGGTGCCGGCACGACCATGACGATGCGCTCGACGCCGGCTACCTTGGCCGGCACGGCGTTCATCAGCACCGAGCTCGGATAGCTTGCCGTGCCGCCCGGCACATAGAGTCCGACCGCTTCGACCGCCGTCCAACGCGAGCCGAGCTCGACGCCGACGGCATCCGTGTAGCGTTCGTCCTGGGGCTTTTGCCGCTGGTGATGGGACCGGATGCGGTCGCGTGCGAATTTCAGCGCCTCGACCGTGGCCGGATCGGCCTCGGCATAGGCGCCGGCGATGTCTTCCGCCGAGACGGCAATGCCGAGCTTGGCGAGGTCGCCTCCGCCGAATTTCCGCGTGTAGTCGATCAGTGCCGCATCGCCCTCGGCACGCACGCGCGCGATGATGTCTCGCACCACGGCGTCGACGTCGGCCGACACCTCGCGCTTGGTCGTGAGAAACGCGGCGAAACGCTGCTCGAAATCGGCGTCGGACTGGGCAAGCGTGATGGCCATCGTATGCTCAAGCCCTGTGGATGGGGCGCGAGGTGGCTTCCCACGCACCGCCAATATCGGCAAGGCGGGCCTCGATGCATTCGACATCGAGCATGATCGTGCCGCCGCCCGAAAAGATCAGTTCGACGATGCCCGCGGGCTTGCTGATCTCGATAAAGCTGATCGCCAGCAAGGAAAGAATTTCGGCGGGCTTGTCGCGGGCGATGCCGTTGGTCTTGGCGCCCAGCACCCGGTCGAAATGCAGCACGGCCTGCCGTCGTTCGTTGTGCTGGCGAAACAGCCCGGATTTGGCCTCCCACACGAAACGGTTCATGGTCAGGACGAAGCGTTTGGCCTTGGGCAGGAATTCGAGGTCCGAGACCTTCATCACGGCGTCCTGGAGATGGGCCGAGACGATGCTCAGATCCTGGTCGTCGAGCGCGATAAGCTTGAGGGCGGTCATCCGGATTTTCGACCTACAGGTTGGTTTCAGCCTCTGTTAGGCGGTCTTTCCGGTCGGTGCAACCACCCCACGACGTCCGCCCGAGGCATTGCCTCGGGTTTGCGCTGCGGGCAGACGGGCGGCAGCGCTATGAGCCGCCCTTTGCCAGAAGCTGCTGCTGTCCGACCGTCAGGCGGAAATACGTTCGATCACCGCGCCGCAGTTGGACAGCTTTTCCTCCAGCCGCTCGAAACCGCGGTCGAGATGATAGACACGGTTGACCGTGGTTTCGCCTTCGGCCGCCAGCCCGGCGATGACCAGCGAGACGGAAGCGCGAAGGTCGGTCGCCATGACTGGCGCGCCCTTCAGCTTCGCCACGCCGTCGACGATCGCCGTCTGCCCCGAGAGCGTGATGTGGGCGCCGAGCCGAGCCAGTTCCTGGACGTGCATGAAGCGGTTTTCGAAGATCGTCTCGGTGATGCGCGATTTGCCCTTGGCCATGGTCATCAGGCCCATGAACTGCGCCTGCAGATCGGTCGGGAAGGCCGGGAAGGGGGCCGTCGTCACGTCGACGGGTGAAATGCCGGCGCCATTGCGCTTCACGCGGATGCCGGAATTGGTCTGGGTGATCTCCGCACCCGTCTGGGAAATCACGTCGAGCGCCGTCTGCAGCAGCTCCGGCCGTGCGCCTTCCAGCACGACGTCGCCGCCGGTCATCGCCACCGCCATGGCATAGGTGCCGGTCTCGATGCGGTCGGGGATGACACGCACGCGCGCGCCCGACAGCGCTTCGACGCCGTCGATGGTGATGGTCGGCGTGCCGGCGCCGGAAATTCTGGCGCCCATGGCGTTCAGGCATTCGGCGAGATTGACGATCTCGGGCTCGCAGGCCGCGTTATCGAGCACCGTCTCGCCCTTGGCCAGCGACGCCGCCATCATCAGCACATGGGTGGCGCCGACCGAGACTTTCGGGAAGACATAGCGGTTGCCGACGAGGCGGCCGTTCCGGGTCTTGGCGATGACGTAGCCGGTATCGACATCG
Source organism: Mesorhizobium sp. CO1-1-11 (assembly GCF_020164995.1). Classification (NCBI taxonomy): domain Bacteria; kingdom Pseudomonadati; phylum Pseudomonadota; class Alphaproteobacteria; order Hyphomicrobiales; family Phyllobacteriaceae; genus Mesorhizobium; species Mesorhizobium sp. CO1-1-11. The sequence goes on along the minus strand of NZ_JAIUHE010000014.1, from coordinate 179,493 downwards.
ATGTCGGCGCCCAGTGCCTGCAGGCCTTCGAGGAACAGATCGACCGGGCGCGTGCCGATGGCGCAGCCGCCGGGCAGCGACACCTTGGCCTCGCCCATGCGGGCCAGCAGCGGGCCGATCACCCAGAACGAGGCGCGCATTTTCGACACCAGTTCGTAAGGCGCCGTGGTATCGACGATATTGCGGGCGGAGAAGTTGATGGTGCGCGAATAGCCCTCATTCTGCTTCTCGCGGCGGCCATTGACCGAATAGTCGACGCCATGATTGCCGAGGATGCGGATCAACTGCTCGACATCGGCCAGATGCGGCACGTTTTCCAGCGTCAGCGTGTCGTCGGTCAGAAGCGAGGCGATCATCAGCGGCAGGGCGGCGTTTTTCGCGCCCGAGATCGGAATGCTTCCGGCAAGCTTGTTGCCGCCGACAATTCTGATGCGATCCATTGGAGACTGTCCCTCTCGGCCAGAAAAGGGCCGGTTCAATCGTTTGAGTATCGGCCCGTCTAGACCATTGACCAATTTGGTTCAAGAAATAGGATTTCGCCCACCCCGGCCTGAGAGTGGCCGATTTGAGTTAATCTTTCTTCATTTCCTTGGCCGCGCCGAGCCCGTCGGGCCGCTGGTCGGCCTCGCCTGTCCGGCGCGAGCGCGACTGCGCCTTGCGCTTCTGCAGGTTGGCCCGCAACTGCTCGGCGAGCCGGTTCTTGCGGGTTGTTCCGCTGTTCTTCGGTGGATTTGTCTTGTCGTTCATTGTCCCGCCACGGCTGGCGACCAGCCAGCCCGCTTTCAGGGATAGCCAACATTGTGGCGCCGCCATGTCAATAAAAGCTATCCGGCAAAACCATTCACAGAAGCGTTGTTCTTGGCCTTGCGCTTGCCGGTTCGATATGGCAGAAGCCCCGCCATCAGCGGCTGCGGTAGCTCAGTGGTAGAGCACTCCCTTGGTAAGGGAGAGGTCGAGAGTTCAATCCTCTCTCGCAGCACCAGACACCCTGCAAACAACGCGGCCTGTGACACCGTCTTTCCGGCACGGACAGGCGATGAACTCACGGCATGCGCCGGGCACCGGATCGCGCAGTCGGACAATTCCGTCGTGTGCCGGATAGCCCGTCTCTTCCTCTCGCTGAAGATGAGGAAATTCGGCATACAAATCCCCGTGGAGACCAGCATCGGCCATGGCTTCTACATAGGCCATGGCGGCCCGTGCGTGGTCCATCATACGGCAACGATCGGCAACAACTGCAACATATCCCAGTATGTGACGATCGGGGCGACGCTTGGCAAATCCGCGTCGATAGGGGACGAGGTCTATATCGGCCCAAACGTGTGCATCGTAGAGGAGGTCACGATCGGCAGCCGCTCGCTTATCGGCGCGGGTGCCGTTGTCACCAGGAATATTCCGGCGGGGAGCACCGCGGTCGGCGTCCCCGCGAGGCCGATCGACAAGGCGCGGCAGCACAATTTCATCACCAATCGATGGCCGCCGGCAATGTGAACAGGCCTATGGTGCTTGCCGGTGGCGCGCCCTCATCGGTCGAACGCATGCTCGGCATGACACGATTCGTTAACCAAGATGCTGTTCTTCGACATGTCGGGTTGTCGGACGGCTGCCTGTCCGGCTGGTTAAGTCATTGCCGGGGAGAGTGCCGAACGAAAGCTCCTCATCTGAGCGAAGACGTCAAATCGCCTGAAACAGGAACGATGTGCAAGGCATGAATGGGATTGAAAGCGAACAAAACCCGCTCGGCGCTTCCCGTCGTTGGACATGGTTGCCGGCCATTGCGATGGCGTTGCTTTGCATGTGTGTCACCGATGCGTTCGCCGAGACGCGCGCCTTGCGGATTCAGCATCTTCATACGGGCGAGAAGGCCGAGATCGTCTTCAAGCGCGATGGGCGCTACGATCAGGCGGGCCTGAAGAAGATCAACTTCATGCTGCGCGACTGGCGCCGCAACGAGCCGACCAGGATGGACCCGCGCCTGCTCGACCTGGTCTGGCAGGCTTACCGCGCCAGCGGCTCGACGGCCTATATCCATGTGGTCAGCGCCTATCGCTCGCCGGCCACCAACGCCATGCTGCGCGGTCGTTCGAAGGGCGTGGCCCGCGAAAGCCAGCACATGGTTGGCCGCGCCATGGACTTCTTCCTGCCTGACGTGCCGCTGAAGAAGTTGCGCGACATCGGCCTGAAGATGCAGGGCGGCGGCGTCGGCTATTATCCGACCTCCGGTTCGCCGTTCATTCATATGGATGTCGGCAATGTGCGGCATTGGCCTGGCATCAGCCGCCTGGAGCTCGCCAGGGTCTTCCCGAACGGCAACACGCTGCATGTGCCGAGCGACGGCAAACCGTTGCCTGGCTACGAGCAGGCGTTTGCCGCCTACGAGTCACGCAAGGCCGCCGGCACGCCCAACATCGAACTGGCCAGCGCCGATCGCGGCCAACGCAGGCCAGCGCGCGGCCTGCTGGCGACGCTTTTGGGCGGGCGCGGCGCGGATGAAGCGGACGATGCCGCGGAAGCGGCGCCTGCGCCACGCAAGCCGACCAAGTCAGTTGAACCTAAAACGGCCGGTGATCCCAAGATGCCTGGCGACTCCAAGACGGCTGGCCAGGGCATTGCTATCGTGGCGCCGGAGGCAGCCCAGCGGGCGGACGTCCAGACCCCCTCCGCCGATCCGGCCGAAGAAACGTCTGCAAAGTCGCCTGAAGCGATCGTCATGGCGATGCCGCCCGGCACGGTGCCGATACCCGCTTTCGCACCGCGCACCGGGTTCGCCGCCACCATTCCAATCCCGCAAGCCGTGCCGTTCGGCGTAGCCAGCAGCGCATCCACCGCGCGGGTTGAACCGGCGGCGACCGGTGCCGAAAATCCCGTGGCCAGGATGAATGCCGCCCCCGCGATTGCCGGTCCGGACATGCTGGCGCTCAACATCCCTGTCCCGACATGGCGACCGCAAGACCAGACGGGCCCCGCGCGTCAACCGGAGGCGGCTAAATCTGCCGATGCAATCGGTGCCTTGCTGGCCACGCATCACGTCGATGACAGCCTCGATTCGCTGGCTGGACAGCGGATTGCAGTCCCTGCATCGAAACCTGAAGACCGTGTCAGGACCAGCCCCAAGGCCGACCGTGTCCAGCCACGTCTCGATCCCGAAGCCACCGCCGTCGTTCTGCCAGCGGCGCCGACCGCCCAATCGCTTAAGACCGGGCGCCGCATCACCGGAACCGGCTCGACAGCGGCGACCGTCATTGCCGCCAATTTCATCCGCACGGCGCCGGAGCAGGTCTATCTCGATGGCTTCCAGCCACGAGGACAGACGTCCGATCACCGCCGCTTCACCGGCTCCGCTGTGAAATTCCTGCCCATCGCCAGATTCAGATAGGTCGACGCGCAAGTCTGTAAGATATTTTCCAAATTTGACAATCTTGTATGAAATTGTAAGATAATCGTCTTTCCGTTGGCGAGAGGCGATGACCATGTCGATCCGCGAAGAGTTGGCCAACACCACCTTGGCTTTCACGTCGGCGGAAGAAAAGATCGTTCAGGTCCTGCTCGCCGATTATCCGATGTCGGGGCTGGGAACGGCGACCCGGCTGGCGCGACGCGCCGGCGTCAGCGACCCGAGCGTGACCCGCCTGATGAGCAAGCTCGGATATGTCGGCTTTGCCGATTTCCAAGCGCGGCTGCTGACGGAAGTCGAATCCAGACTGCATTCGCCGTTGCTGATGATGGAGGCCAAGCGCCCGGGCGGCTCCAGCGAGGGCACGGCACTGGCCTACTTCCATTCGGTTTCCGACAGTCTGGAGCGCACGCGCACGGCGGTCCCCCTGCAGGCCTATACACGCGCTGTCAATTTGCTGCTCGAGACCAAGGGCCAGGTCGTCCTGCTGGGCGGCCGCTTCAGCCGCCACATCGCCTCCATGCTCGCCGGCTATCTCCTGCAATTCCGCTCCGGCGTGCGCGACATCGGCTCGTTGAGCCCGGCGGATTTCGACTTGCTGATCGACCTCGGCAAGCGCGACCTTCTCGTCGTGTTCGACTATCGGCGCTACCAGTCGGACGTGGTTAGCTTTGCGCGGCAGGCGAAGGAACGCGGCGTCTCCCTCCTGCTGTTCACCGATGTGTGGCTGTCGCCGATCGCTGACGTCGCCGACCTGACGATGGTCGCGGCGATCGACGCCAACTCGCCCTTCGACACGCTGGCGACCGCCGTGGCTCAGATGGAGACCGTTTTCGCCCACGCGCTGGAAGGCCATGGCGCCGGGGTGCGCAAGCGCATCGAGGACATCGAGAAGATCCGCAGCGCCAATGCCGTCACCCTCGATGCCGCCTTGTCGCCGTCCGACAACGAAACCGCCAAACCAAGAACCACCAGGAAATAGCACCGATGCGCCCGGCGCGGCGGTGCGAGGAAGGAATAATCATGGCTGACGCCCAGACGATCATCGATGCCGTGCAGGCTGAAATCGAGAGAGACCGCGACTGGCTGATCGGGCTTGTCCGCGACATGGTCCGCATCCCTTCGGTCAATCCCAAATTCGAGGCCAATCCGGCGATCAACCGCGAGGCGGATGTCCAGGCTCTGCTGGAGCCGATCCTCAAGCACGATGGCTTCAAGACCGAACAGTGGGACGCCTTGCCCGGCCGGCCCAATCTGGTCGGCGAATGGGCTGGAAACGAGGAGCGCAGCCTGATCCTGTGTGGGCATATCGATGTCGTGCCGGTCGGCGAGATGAAGGACTGGTCGGTCGATCCGTTCGGCGGTGAGATCACGAATGGCCGGCTCTATGGCCGGGGCGCGGTCGACATGAAGGGCGGCGTCGCGGCTTGCGTCGCCGCCGCGCACGCGATCCGCAAGGCGGGCATCACACTGCAAGGCCGGTTGGCCGTCCACTCCGTCGTCGACGAGGAGGCTGGTGGCTTCGGCGCCATGGACGCGGTCAAGAACGGCAAACTCGCCAAAGCGGTGCTTGTCGCCGAGCCGACCTGGGGCGATGTCCTCCCGGTCGAGGGCGGGCTCGAATGGGCGCGGGTGACGATCCGTGGCCGCAACGCGCATTCGGCGCTGCGTTACAACGAAATCTACCCGCAACGGCACGACAAGGACCGGCTGAAGCCGGGTGTCAACGCCATCGAGATCGCGGCGCGGTTCATTGCCGCCGTCCGCCAATACGAGCTCGACCGGACACGGGCAAAGTCCCATCCGCTGCTGCCGGTCGGCATGAACACGATCAACATCGGTGTCATGCATGGCGGAACGGGCCTTGGCGAACACGGCCTGCCGACGGTGATGACCAACCCGGCCATCATCCCCGATGTTGCCGTGCTCGATCTCGACATGAAGTTTCTGCCGGATGAGAATTCAGCCGACTATCGCCGCGATTTCGAGAATTTCGTCCATCATTTCGCGCAAACCGACGCCTGGTTGCGCGACAACCCGCCTGCCATCCAGTGGGAGCTCGGCGGGCTGCATTTCCCGCCGATGAACACGCCGGTCGACCATCCGTTGGTGACGTCGCTGATGAAACGCAAGGCGGCGATCGGCAAGGCGCCTCAGACAAGCGGCTTCGTCGCCGTGTGCGATGCTGCGCACTATGCCGGCGCCGGTGTCGACGGTGTCATTTTCGGTCCGTCGGGCGACGGCTTCCATGGCGCCAACGAATATGTCGAAGTGGAATCGGTGGTCGAGACCGCCAAGGTGATCGCGGCATCCGTCATCGACTGGTGCGGCGTGCGCTGAGAGGCTTGCTTTTCAGGCGGTCACGCCCGGCGGTTGATCCGCCCGGCCACGGCACCCCAAGCCGCTTTGATCATGCCGGCCAGTCCGCTGGGATAGGCCAGCATCACGCCGATGATCAGAACCGCCGTGATCATCGGGCGCCATGCGCCGAAATCAGCCATCCACTCGGCGAAGACCGTCAGCACGAAAGAGGCGACGATGGCGCCGTAGATGGTGCTGGTGCCGCCCAGCAGCACCATCGACAGGATGATGGTCGCCAGGCTCATGCCGAACACGTCAATCGAGGCGTTGCGCTGGTAGGCGGCATAGAAGGCCCCGGCAATGCCGGTGAAGAAGGCGCTTGCCGCAAGCGTCAGCATGCGTTGGCGCACGATCGAGACACCGCGGCTGACGGCGTATTCCTCATTGTCGCGCAGCGCCACGATGCTGGCGCCGGCGCGCGAGCGCACGAACACACGCAGGAACAGCGTGCTCGCCACCAGCAGCGCCAGCGCGATATAGAAATAGGCGAATTTGGCGTCGCGGACCATATTGTGGTCGAACCAGTAGAGGCCGGGGATGCGCACGATCCCTTGCGTGCCGCCGGTGATGTCGGACTGGCTGAGGATCACTTGCATGACCAATTGCGCGAAGCCGAAGGTGACCAGGATGATATAGATGCCCTTCAGGCGCAGGATCGGGATGGTCACCACGATCGCGGCAAGCGTGGCGATGATGCCGCTGGCAAACAGCGCGATCCACGGATCGAGCCCGGCCAGCTTGGTCAGCAGGCTGTAGGCGTAGACGCCGATGCCGAAGAGCGCCAGATGACCGAAATTGAAGACGCCGCCATAGCCGAGGCTGAGGTCCCAATTCGACGCCACGATGGCGTAGATAAAGGCCATGATCAGGATGTGGCGGGCATAGGTGTCGCCGAAGACGAGCGGCAGCAGCGCCAGCACGGCCAAGCCGAGCACGAATCCGATGGCTTCGTGCTTCCACGGCGTGCGGCCAGGTGCGATCGGGGTTGCCGCCGCTGTGCGGATCTGGGTGATCGGCGAGGTCGTGTCGGTCATGCGAGGCCTCGCGAGCGGCTGGCGAAAATGCCCTCGGGACGTACCATCAGGGTCAGGATCAGCACGCCGAACAGCAATGCCGGCGTCCAGTAGAGGCCGAAATAATAGCTGCAGGCGGCCTCGAAAAAGCCGATCAGATAGGCGGCGAAGATCGGCCCCGATATGCTCGATATGCCGCCGAATACGACGACGATCAGCGCCTTGAGCAGCGGGTCTGAGCCCATCACGGGCGACATGAAGCGATAGCCGCCCATGAAGATGCCGGCGAGCCCCGCCAGCGAAGCGGCGATGGCGAAGGCCAGCCCGTAGAGCGCGGTGACATTCAGGCCGACCAGATGGCTGGCGTCCTCGTTCTGCGCGACCGCACGCAATGCCAGCCCGAGGCGCGAACGGTTGAGGAACATCCACAACGCCGCCAGGATCAGCGGCGTGATGACGATGATGGCGATCTGGTGCAGCGAAACGCCGACGCCGCCGATGGTGGCGTTGCCGTCCACCAGCGCCGGGATCTGCTTGGAGCGCGGCCCCCAGATGGTGAGCGCTCCGTTCTCGATCAGCGATCCGGCGGCAAGCGTGGTGATGACGACGACCAGCACGATGTTGGGCCGGCCGATCAGCGGCCGGACGACGCTTGCCTGCAGGATCCAGCCGGCGCCGGCCATGACGACCACGGCGACGGGAAAAGCTACCGCCGCCGGCAGGCCGAGTTCCACCAATTGCCAGGCGACATAGGCGCCCAGCATCATGAACACGCCATGGCTGAAGTTGAACACGCCGATCGTCGTCCAGACCAAAGCGAGCCCGACCGCCATCATGGCGTAGAGCGAACCTTGGAACAGGCCGCCGAACAGGATTTCCGCCAATGCGCTCATACCAAGTTCCTAGTGGCCAAAATACATCGACATGATCTCGCCGTGGTCGAGGCTCTCGCCCGGCTTGATCTCGGTCGCCACCGCGCCGTGGTTGACGAGGTAGAGTTGCTGCGTCAGTTCCAGCAGGAACTCGATATCCTGCTCGACGACGATCAGCGGCACCCCGCCGCGCGAAATGTCCAGGACGGAGGCGCAGAGTTCGTCCTTGATCTTGGGCGCCAGCCCAAGCGTCGGCTCGTCGAGGATCAGGAGGCGCGGATGGCTCATTAGCGCCGTGCCGATCGACACCATCTGGCGCTCGCCGCCCGACAGCGTGCGCACGCGCTGGCGCCAGCGTTCCGCCAGTTTCGGGAACAGTTTGATCACCTTCTCGCGGTTCTCCGCCTCATGCGGACGGGCGCGCGGCGAATAGGCGCCGAGCGCCATGCAGTCGGCGATGGAGAGGTCGGGAAACAGCCGGTTGCCTTGCGGCACGTGGATCAGGCCGGCGCTGACGATGGCGCGGGCGCTGAGGCCTGCTATGTCTTGCCCGTCGAACTGGATGCGGCCGTTCTTCGGCCGCAGCAGGCCGGAGACGGTGCGCAACAGGGTCGTCTTGCCATGGCCGTTGGGTCCGAACAGGCCGACATTGCCGAAGCGGCCAGCTTCCAGCGAAATGTCGTGCAGCACGGTGACGCGGCCATAGCCGGCGGTGACGCTTTCGACGGTGAGGATGGGAGTCACGCCACCGCCCTCCGGGTTCCGAGATAGGCCTCGATGACGCGCTGGTCGGCGATCACGCTTGCCGGCTCGCCAGCGGCGAGCACGCGGCCATTGTTAAGCACCAGCAGATGCTGCGACAGGCTCATCAGGAAGGTCAGCACATGCTCGATCAGGAGGATGGTGATGCCGCGTTCGGCGGTGCGGCGGATCAAACCGATCGACGTCTCGATCTCGGGCTTGGTCAAGCTCGATGCCGGTTCGTCGAGCAACAGCATACGTGGCTGCATGGCGATCGCGGTGGCAAGCATCAGGCATTTGCGCTCGAAGACGGAAAGCTCGCCGGCCAGCCGCCCGAAGGACACTGAACCCAAGCCGACAAACTCCAGTGCCTCTGCGGCCGCCTCGCGGGCGGCTGCCGCTGCACCTTTCTCCTTTCTGCCGTAGGTGGCGCCGATCAGCGCGTTCTCGAATACGGTCAGCCCGTCGAAGCTGGTTTCGCGCTGAAAGGTGCGGGCAAGGCCGAGGCGCGCGATGGCATGTCCAGACTTGCCGTTGATCGCGGTCCCGTCAAAGCGGATGTGGCCTCTGTCCGGCCCGAACGGGATGCCGGTGATGATGTTGAACAGCGTGCTCTTGCCGCTGCCGTTCGGGCCGGCGATGCCAAAGATCTCGCCGGCCTCGACCTTGAACGACACGCCATCGACGGCCTTCAGCGAACCGAAGGCCTTCGATACGTCGTCCAGTTCAAGCAGGGCCATGCCTCACTGCATCCAGGGCTGCGGCTTGAAGGCACCGGTGGCGTATTTTTCCGGCGAGATCAGCGTGCGCTGGCCATCCCAGATCTGGAAGAAGGTGATCGGGATATAGTCGTCGCCCTGCGTGGCGAGATGCGTGGCGGGATCGAATTTCAGCCGGCCTTCGGCGACCTGCTTGTCGGTCTCCGACAGCGCCTTCATGATCGCGGCGTGGTCGGATGCGCCGCCGACTTTCTTGACCGCGTCGAAATAGACGTTGGTCATTTCATAGAGGCCGACGCCATAGGTGCCGCTCTCGACGCCATATTTGGCCTTGAACTTGGCCGCCACCTCATCGGCGCGCGGGTTCTTCGGCGTCGTCAGCGCCCCGCCGAGGAGATTGTAGATGACGCCATTCGACTTCTTGCCGGTGAGTTCGACGAATTCCGGAACACTCGGCGCATATTGCAGGAAGACAAGGCTCTTGGTCGGCTGTTCGAGGAACTGGTTCAGGAAAGACGCCGAATTGCCCGGCAGATAATCGGTGTTGATGACGACATCGGGAACATTCTCGCGCACCTTGGCCAGGATCGAACGCCAGTCGGTGACTTCGCCGAAGGGCACGATCTCATCGACGCTGATAGTCCAGCCCTTCTCCTTGAAAGTCTTCTTCATGCCCTCCGAGATGGTCTTCGAATAGGCGTTGTCGGAGGAGATGATGGCGACCTTCTTGGTCGGCAATGTGATCTTGCCGTCGGCCGCGAGTTTCTCGACGAACAAGGTGACGTCGGTGTTGTAGGCGTCGAAGGACGGCGTTAGCGACCAACAGCACATGTACTTGTCTGGACTCGGCGCGATGATGTCCCTGGTCTGCTGCGAGGTGGCCGCCAGCATGTAGGGCATCTCGGCCTCGGCCATGTTGTCGATCTCGAAATTCGTCAGGCTGGCGTAGCCGGTGAGCATGAATTGCACGCCGGGATCGCCAAGCAGGCGCTCGACCGCGCTGGTGACGTTGCCGGCGGACTGATCCTTGACGTCGCCGACCACCAGTTCGAATGTGTTGCCGGCAACGCCGCCGGCGGCATTCGCCTCATCGATTGCCATCTGCACGCCGCGCTGGAATTCCTGGCCGTCCGCCGCGGCAGGGCCCGTGATCGGCGCCAGCAGGCCGATCTTGACGACATCGGCGAAAGCGGGGGCGCTTGCCGTGGCAAACGCCGCGATCAGGGCCGTGGTCATCAGCATATGGCGGAGTCTGTTGCCTGCGAATTTGGATTTCATCGTGCCGTTCCCTGTTCTCCTCCCGTTCATCGGGAGTTGGATAATTGACAATCTACGCACAATTGATGTTATTTGAAAAGGATTTTTCAACGGCACGAGACCGGGAAAATGTTATGGCAGGGCTAGGGGAGGCGGCGGCGCTTTGTTGTGCAACTGCTTCGAAACAGGGCGATTCCAGACGGAGCCAAAGATGACGATCGCGCAGAAGACCCTTGAAACCAGTCACGGCAGGATCGCCGTTCGCGAGACCGGCGGCAAAGGCACCGCCGTCCTGCTGATCCACGGCAATTCGTCTTCCGGTGCCGTTTTCCGCAACCAGTTCGAGAGCCCGCTGGGCGAGCGCTACCACATGATCGCCCCCGATCTGCCGGGCCACGGGGCTTCCGGCAATGCGATCGATCCGGACCGCTCCTACAGTATGGAAGGCTATGCCGATGCGATGACCGAAGTGCTCGGCCTGCTCGGTATCGACAAGGGCATCGTCTTCGGCTGGTCGCTCGGCGGTCATATCGGGCTGGAGATGATCGACCGTTATCCTGGCCTGCTCGGACTGATGATATCAGGCACTCCACCGGTAGCGCCCGAGGAGGTCGGCAACGGCTTCAAGTCGAGTCCGCATATGCACCTTGCCGGACAAGAGGCCTTCACCGCCGCTGATGTCGAGGCCTATGCGCGCAGCACTTGCGGGGAACCGTTCGAACCGTTCCTTCTCGACACGGTGGCGCGCACCGACGGGCGGGCGCGGCGCCTGATGTTCGAGAAATTCGCCGCCGGCACAGGCCGCAACCAGCGCGAGATCGTCGCCGGCAAGACGCCTCCGATCGCCGTTCTCAATGGCATCGACGAGCCTTTCGTGAACACCGATTTTGTCTCAGCGGTCAAGTTCTCCAACCTGTGGGAAGGCAAGGCGCATCTGCTCGACAAATCGGGCCATGCGCCGTTCTGGGATTCTCCCGACCGCTTCAACCCGATCTTCGCCCGCTTCCTGGAAAGCGTGGATCAGGCATAGACTCGCCGCAAGGCACCGACCAGCCGCCATCGACCGGAATGAGTCCAGCTCTGCTGGCCTCATTCCACTGACAGGAGGAGAGCGGCCGCGACCGGGCCGTTGGCAAGGCATGCGTGTCCGGCTATGACGGCAAAGTTGCGAAGAGCAGTCAGCTTTTCCGTTGGAGTGCGACATGACCGTATTTACACGCCGCGGACTGCTGAAAACTGCCGCCGTTGCCGGTGCGAGCGGACTCGGGCTTGCCGCCATGGGCAGGATTGGCGGCTGGGCGGCGTCCGCGCCTGAGCCGGTGGTGCTGCGGACGGCTAAAATCCAGGCGAAGCTGATGGATGTCGGCCAGACCAACAATGTGCTGACTTACGGCAAAGCGGGAATGCCGCCGGTGCTCAGGATGAAAAAAGGCGAACCCTTTGCCGCGCGCCTCGACAATGCCATCGATGATCCGACGACCATCCACTGGCACGGTATTCGCCTGCCGAACAAGATGGATGGCGTGCCCTTCCTGGTGCAGCCTTACGTCCACACCGGCGATCATTTCGACTATGCCTTCACGCCGCCCGATGCCGGCACCTTCTGGTATCACCCGCACTGCAACACGCTGGAGCAGATGGGGCACGGCCTGACCGGCGTGATCGTGGTTGAAAACCCGAACGATCCGGAATTCGACGCCGAGTTTGTCCTCAACCTGCGCGACTGGCGCCTTGGCGATGACGGCCAGTTCATCGACCAGTTCCGGCCGCGAGATGCCGCGAGAACCGGCACTTACGGCACGGTGCGTACCGCCAACTGGCTCGATCAGCCGCAATATGACGCGCCCGCCGGCGGGCTGGTGCGGCTGCGCATCGCCATTACCGATGTCACCCGCATCCATGCCTTTCGCGTCGACGGCGCCGAAGCGATGGTGATGGCGCTGGACGGCAATCCGGTGCCGGAGCGCTTTGCGCCCGATGCCTTGCTGCTTGGACCGGGACAGCGCATGGAACTCGCCATCCGCATGCCTGACGATGAGGGCGCGACCGTCAGCCTGCGGGACGTCAGGGGCACCAAGCCCAAGGTGCTGGCGACGCTGCGCGCGACGGGCAACTCGCTCAAGCGGGACGTTCGCGACGTTGCGCCGCTGGAAGTGAATCCGGTGGCGGAAGTGGATCTCGGCTCGGCCCAGCATATCTCCCTGTCGCTCAGCGCCACGGCGGAGAACGTCCCGAGCGACAGCATCTGCGGTTCGCTCGGCTACAGTTTCTGGGCGATCAACAAGGTGCCGTGGCCGGGCGATACGCCCGATCCAACCGCGCCGCTGGCCGAATTGAAGCTCGGCAGGAGCTATGTCATCGACATGGAGAACCTGACGCCGCAATCGCATCCGATGCATTTGCACGGCATGAGCTTCAAGGTTTTGTCATCCTCGACGCGGCCGGTGCAGCCGTTGATTTCGGACACCTATCTCATCCAGCCCAATGAGAAGGTGAGCCTCGGCTTCGTCGCCGACAATCCCGGCGACTGGCTGCTGCATTGCCACATCATCGAGCACCAGAAATCGGGCATGACGAGTTACGTCAGAGTGGTCTGAGCCGGGCCCACCGAAGGCAGCATTGTCCGCGACCTACTTGCGCAGTTGCGCCTCGATCTCGTCGAGCACCTTGTCCTTGCCGATGCCGGTGAGGAAGGCGAGGCCCTTGATGACCGGCTTGGTCACCGAAGCCGAGATCGGCGTGGTGGCGACGATGAAGTCGACGCTATCGGCGAGCCCCGGCACTTCGGTTGCCTTGGCCTGCTGCGCGTTGAAGGTAAGGCCGCGCATCTTCATCGCCTCGGTAACGGCGACGTTGACCGCCGTCGAGGTGGCGATGCCGGTGCCGCAGGCAAAGAGAATTGTCTTCTGTCTGGCCATCTTTGCTTTCCCTTGATTAGCAGCCGAGCACGGTGCGCACGTCGTCAAGCGTCCTGGCCGACCTCAAGCCGTCCAATGCATCTGGATTCTGGATCGTTGCCATGACGGACTGCAGCGCTTCAATCTGCTTGTCCTTGTCATTGATGGCAAGCAGGAAGACGAAACCCACCGGCAGCTTCTCGTCGGGGTCTTCCATATTGGCGAAGATCACCGGCTTTCTCAGCGTGCCCATTGCGATGCCGGGCTTCAGCACATGCTCGGGATCGGTGTGGGGCACCGCGACATTGTCGGCGCGTTCCAGCGGCAATCCTGTCGGGATGGTCATTTCGCGGCGCACGACCGCGTCGGCATAGGAGCTCTTGACATAGCCAAGGGCCTCGAGCCGTCCCGCCAGGACGCGGATGATCTCCTCATTGGTCGACGCGTCCGACCCGAGCACGATCGCTTCGGGATCCAGAAGCTGCATGAGGGCGTCGGACATGTCTTGCTCCGTCGATAAATCGTGCGCCCGGCGAAGGCGCACGATCGTTTCAGATGAAGGCACGCTTGCGTTCAGGCCGTGCCTTCGGCCGGCTCGTCCTCGGCGCCCGCCGCCCGTTCCCAGCCGAGCGGATTGCGGCGATAGAGCACGAACAGGGCCGCGATGACCACGGCGATCACGATGATGCCGATCAGCCCAAGTCCCTGGATGGCCTCGATGATCACATAGGGCACCCACAGGAAGCCGTCGACCACCGAGGTGATCTGCAAAGCATCCGCCGGCAGTTTGAAGCCCGACGCGACGGCCGCACTGGTGAACAGCGGCGCCAGGGCGTTGGCGACATAGAAGCCGATCGCCAAGGTCACCGTGCCGATCACCACCATGCGGAACACATTGCCCTTGACCAGCGGGGCGGTCATGGCGACGATGAACGGGATAACCGCCAGATCGGCGAACAGGATGACGCGGTTGCCCGGCAGGATCACCGACAGGATGATCGCGATCGGCACCAGGATCAGCGACGACGAGATCGCGGCGGGATGGCCGATCAGGATCGCCGAATCGAGGCCGACGAGAAGCTCGCGATCGCCGGTGCGCTTGCGCACGAACTCCTGCGCCGCGTCGGAAACCGGGATCAGGCCCTCCATCAGGATCTTCACCATGCGCGGCAGCAGCAGCATAACCGCGGCAAGTGTCATTCCGGTGCCCAGCACCTTGGCCAGCACCGTGCCGGGATCGCCGGCATTGTAGAAGGCGATGGCGCCGAGCACGAGGCCGATGATCAGGCCGAGCACGACCGGTTCGCCGAACACGCCGAAGCGGCGCTCGATGGTTTCGGTGTTGATGTTGATACGGTTGATGCCGGGAATGCGGTCCATGATCCAGTTCAGGATGATGGCGATAGGCAGGATTTGCGCCGAGGCGAGATGCGGCACCGAAATGCCGGGAACGCCGTAGAATTGCTGCACCGCGCGCGCCGACCAATCGGCGAACAGCAGCGACAGCGCCGCAACCAGGGCCGCGATGGCAATGCCGTAGGCCAGATTGTCGGTGGCGGCGACGACGAGCGAGCCGACGAAGGCGAAATGCCAGAAATTCCAGACGTCGACATTGAGCGTGCGCGTCATGCGCGTCAGCAACAGCACGATGTTGACCAGGATGCCGACCGGGATGACCCAAAGCCCGACCGAGGAGCCAAAGGCGATGGCGGCCGCCGAGGGCCAGCCGACGTCGATAATGTCGCGATGAATGCCGGTGTTGGTGACGATGGCCTTGGCGACGTCGCCGATCGACGTGAACATCAGGCCAAGCACAAGGTTGATACCGATGAAGGCGACCCCGATGGTGACGGCGGCGCGAAAGGCCTTGCTGACCTTGGCGCCCAAAACCACGGCAATGATGAAAATGACGATCGGCAGCAGGATTGTCGCGCCGAGCGTGTCGATGGCCCCCTTGAGGCCAGCGAGTAGAGTATCCATTCTTCCTCCCCTGGAGCCCCGAGCCTAAAGCTTCGCGGTGCTCCTTTCTCTCAGCCTCTGCCGCCACCTTAGCGCAAAGGCACTCCCCAGATGCCGCGAGACGAGTGCCCCTCCGAGCGGTTGTCTCGATGAACATTTGCCTTTGTTGGCAAACGAATGTTTTATTGAGACTGTTCGCAACAATGTCAATTGGCAAGCCTTTGGGCCAATCGGCCAAGGCGACGACGCTTGTCACGGGTCATTTTCGTTGGAAATCGCCGGTCGCGAGCGGTTTTGTTGGCACAGGGGAATGGTCCCTGCTAATTCGCGTCCAGACCAAGAAGCTGTGGACATCCCGCATGACCAATGTCGCCTTGACCGGGCTTGCCCGCGATCTCGCCAGACGTGCCGCCGAGGGCCGCCCGGTGCGCATCGGCATCATCGGCTCCGGCGAAATGGGCACTGACCTCGTCACGCAAGGCATGCTGATGCCCGGCATTGCGGTTTGCGCCGTCTCGACCCGGCGCCCGCACACCGCGCGTGACGCCATCCGCATCGCCTACGGTGACGAGGCGATGGCGGTCGAAGCCGACACCGCGTCGAAAGTCACCGCGGCGATCGAGGTTGGAAAAATAGCCATCACCTCGAACGAGATGCTGGTCACCAACCCACTGATCGATGTCGTCATCGACGCCACCGGCAAGCCGGGCGTCGCCGCCGATTTCGACCTGATGGCGATGGAGCACGGCAAGCACCTGGTGATGATGAATGTCGAGGCCGACGTCACCATCGGCTGTTACCTCAAGCAGCAGGCCGACCGGCTTGGCGTGGTTTATTCGGTCGGCGCCGGCGACGAGCCGTCGAGCTGCATGGAACTGATCGAGTTCGCGTCCGCACTCGGCCTTACCATCGTCTCGGCTGGCAAGGGCAAGAACAACCCGCTCAACCACGATGCCGTGCCTGACGACTATCGCGAGGAAGCGACCCGCCGCAACATGAACCCGCGCATGCTGGTCGAGTTCGTCGACGGCTCCAAGACCATGGTCGAGATGTGCGCCATCGCCAACGCCACCGGGCTGGTGCCTGACGTGCCCGGCATGCATGGTCCCAAGGCCGACCGCGATGACCTCGTCAAGGTGCTGATCCCGCGCGAGGATGGTGGCCTCCTGCTGAAAAAAGGCGTCGTCGACTACACTATCGGCAAGGGTGTGGCGCCCGGTGTCTTCGTCATCGTCGAGGCGACGCATCCGCGCATCATCGAACGCATGGACGACCTGCATATCGGCCGCGGTCCCTATTACAGCCTGTTCCGGCCCTACCATCTGACCTCACTGGAAGTGCCGCTGACGGCCGCTCGCATCGTGCTGTTCGGCAAGCCCGACATGGTGCCGCTGCCGCGGCCGGTTGCCGAGGTCTGCGCCGTCGCCAAGCGCGATCTCGCCGCCGGCGAGACCTTCGATGCGATCGGCGAGACCTGCTATCGCTCCTGGACCATGACCGTCGGCGACGCGCGTTCCCAGCGCGCCGTGCCGGTCGGCCTGCTTGAGGGCGGCAAGGTGCTGAAGCCGGTCAGGAAAGGTGCACTGCTGACCACCGACAATGCAGCGCCAGACCGGACGACCAGTCTGTTCGCGCTGCGCCGCCTGCAGGACGAGATGCTGTACGGAAACAAGCCCGTTGTGGCGCTGTCATGACAGATGCGCTATATTGTAATGGCAGATGACGCCGAGGATCGACCAATGAACCTCCAGATCAGGGACCCGCGTGCACGTGAACTGGCACAGCGGCTCGCCGCCAAACGCAAGATTTCGATGACCGAGGCGGTGATCGAAGCTCTTGAGTCCGAACTGAAACGGGAAAGTGGACGCGCTCCGTTGGCGCAGCGGCTGGCTGCCATCGCCGATGAACTCAAAGCCAGAGCTGGCCAGGGCGGCCGGCCCGTACACAAGGATGAGATCGATGAGATGTGGGGCCACTCCTGATGTTTGTCGACACCTCGGTGGTCGTCGCAATTCTTTCGGGAGAAGGAGATGCTGGCGAGTGGAGCAACCGCATCGCGGTAGCACCTCGCAGGATTACTTCCGCGCTGGTGGTGCTCGAAGCGGCTATGCGGCTTTCAACTATGCTGGCCGTCGAGCCGCTCGTCGCTGAAGTGGCGATAGAGGCTTTTCTGCGCGAGGCCGAAATCGAAATCGTTCCCATCGACGCCGGCGACGCCAAGCTCGCGGTCCAAGCTTTTTCAGACTATGGAAAAGGACGCGGGCATCCCGCCCAACTCAACCTGGCCGATTGCCTGTCCTATGCTTGCGCAAAGGGCTGCGGCTCTGCTCTGCTCTACAAAGGCAACGACTTCTCGCATACCGATCTGGCCTAGGGAGTCTGCTCTATTTCCCTAGTTCGATCGACCGCAGCCGCGCCGCTTCGACCGCTTGCGTAAGGAGATTGGTCAACCGGTCATCGCCCATCAGCACGCCAAGCGCCGCCGCCGTTGTGCCGTTGGGGCTGGTCACCTGCTTGCGCAGCATAGCCGGGTCCTCGCGGCTTTCGGCGGCGAGCGAGGCCGCGCCGTAGACGGTCTGCATGGCGAGCAGCCTGGCGGTCGCCGCCGGCAGGCCGGCCTTCTCTGCGGCCACCGTCAGCGCTTCGATAAAATGGAAGATATAGGCCGGACCCGATCCGGACACGGCGGTCACCGCATCCATAAGGCCCTCGTCGTCGATAGTGGCCACTTCGCCGCTGGCCGACAGAAGGTCGGCGACGAAGCGCTTGGCGTCGGCAGAAACCAAGGGATTGGAAAACACCACCATCATGCCCTTGCCGATGGCCGCCGGCGTGTTGGGCATGCACCGCACAACGGGGGCGTGGTTGCCGAGGATGTCCTCGAAGGTGGCGGACGGCGTGCCGGCGGCAATGCTGACGAAAGTGGTGCGTCCATCGCCGAAGCGCTTGTACGCGGCGGTGACGTCGCGGATCACCTGAGGTTTCACCGCGATGACGACCAGATCGGGCACGGCATCCGCCGGAATGGCCCCGGCATCCGCTGCCGAGCCGCAGCCAAGCGCCACTGCGCGATCGCGCAGCTCGGCATTGGGCTCGACCACTAAAACCGCCGAGGGTGCAAGCTTGCCGGACTTCAGCCAGCCCGAGAGCATGGCGTAACCCATATTGCCGCAACCGGCGAGAACAAGCCTGATCGTCATCGAGAGCCCTCCGAGGAAAGGCCATGACATAGACGCTCGCGGGTCGGTGGGGAAGCCCTCTCAGGACCGCTGAACAGGCGTGCGCACCGCGATCGGCCGCAACGACACTTGCCTGAGGCCCAGCACGCCGAGCACGAAGAACAGCCAGACCGGATCACCGCGATGGAAGAAGAAGCTCTCGAGAAAGGCGTTGAGTGCGGTGAACAGCACCACCATCATGAAGAAATCGCCGAGATAGATGTTCTCCTTGCGCGGCGGAATGCGCATATAGTCGCGCAATGGTGCGATGAGGAAGGTGTAGACCGCCACGCAAAGGGCAGGGATGCCCATCAGCACCGCGATGTCGAGATAGCCGTCATGGCCGTGCACGATGGTCCTGATGTCCCACGGGCGATCGAAGGGTTGGTCCTGGTTGAGCAGCAGCGGCGTGCCCCAGAAGCTCTCATAACCGTAGCCGGTCCACGGCTTCTTCGCCAGCATCGAGCCGGCGAACTCCCACAGTGTCGTCCGGCCGGTATAGGTGAGGTCGGGGAAGTAGATGGCCGCCAGATGCTTCACCGGCGGCAGGAAGACGATGCCCAGCGTGCCGACCGCCGTGGCGATGATCGCCAGCATGAACAGGATCGGCGTACCGAGTCGCATGCCCATCAGACTCGGAAACATCACGATCAGGATCGAGAACGGCACCAGCCCGGCGGTGGTCTTGGAGCCGGTGTGCAGCATGAAGATCATCGCCGCGCAGAAGATACCCGCGCCCCACCAGCGCTGGCCGCGTCGGTAGAGATAAAGCCCGGCGAAGCTGAAGCAGGCCATGATCGGGCCGGCGATGTTCTTGTGGGTGAACACCCCGCGCCACAGGCCGGCATGTTCGGGCTCCTGCGAGTCAGCCGTGTGCATCGCCTCGTGCGGAAAGACGATCAGGCCGAGATAGGACAGGCCCATGACCACGACCCCGGTGAAGATGATGACCCTGGAGAAGGACTCGGCGTCGCGGGGTAGCGCCAGGATCGTCGCCGTCGTCAGGATGCCGATCATGGTGAAGGACGCCGCGCGCATTGCCGAGGGCGGATCGGTCGCCAGCACCACCGACAGGAAGAAGAAGCCCAGCATCAGTATCCAGGACGGGCTGAGCAGCGAGCGCACGACGCGCGGATCGGCGAAGGCCATCAGCGCGAAGATCGAAATCCCGCCGAGCGAGCCGAAGCCGAGCTGATTGACGATGTCGCCCCCTTCGCCGGTGAGTTCGGCGCCGGCCGGCTGGAACGGGCGGAAGGACACCATGATGACGGTGAACAGCAGCGCGGCGATCGCGGTCGCCACGCCACCGCGCGTGAACGCGGCGCTGAGCGGCGCGCGCTCAGTTCTTCTCAGGCTGGCGGTATTGCTCATTGGCATATCCGAATTCGGCTAGCACGCGGCCCAGCGCCACATGGACGGGGTAGATGGCGGCCGCCGGGGATCCCGTGCGCGCCAGCCGCATGATGCCGCGAAGCGGCGAGGCGGCAAGCAGCGCCAGGCTCCTGGCGAATACCTTGGCGCCGGCGAACGGCATGCCGGCGCGCCTCTTCTTTTCCACCAGTGTCGAGATGACACCGTTGCGTAGGCTGCGGGCGCGGATCCAGTCGGTCTCGACGCGCCGGGCCGGAACGGTCTCCCGCACCTTGGCTTCGGCGCACCAGCCCAGCACGAAGCCGCGTTGCGCCGACCGGCTGAGAAAGTCGGAATCGCCGCCGCCCATGAAATTGAATCTGAGATCGAGGAAGGGCGGCCCCATCGCGGTCAGCACGTTGCGCCCGACCAGAAGATTGCCGGACGAATAGAGCGCGGGCACCCCTCCCGTCTCCCGGTAGGGGGGTGCGAAGACGGGATGCTCGGCCCATTTGGCATGGGCAGGATCGGCAAAAACGGGCACCTGCGGGCCGCCGACGATGTCGGCGGCGAGCGTTTCGGCGGCGTGGCACATCCGCTCCAGCCATTGCGGATCGGCGGTCTCGTCATCGTCGATGACCAGCAGGTGCTTGAAGTACGGGAACTGCAGGATCGCCGTCTGCCAGCCGGCATTGTAGGCGCTGCAATTGCCGCGCTCATGCGCGATGATGACCATGCCCGGTATCTCGCCGCGCTCGAACAGCGGCAGTACCGCCTTGGCGCCCTCCCGCGCCTCGGCCTCGTTCTCGATGACGATGACGGCAAAGCGCCTGTCGGTTTGCTGCGCGCGCAGCGACGCCAGTGTCTCCAGCACCTGCTGCGGCCGCTTGAACGTCGGCAAGGTGACGATCACTTCGACGGCCTCCACGTCGAGCAGGCGAGATCGTCCCGCGATCGATACCGAACCGTCCAATGGCAAAGGGATCATCCGTGTCCAGCCGCGTCGTGAGTCGCGTTCTGGTAGCACCACGATGATAAGGTTTCGTTAATCACCTTGCACGGAGAGGCCCGCCAGACATGGGTTTTGGGGCGTTGATCGTGCTCGTTTAATCAAGGGTTCACCGCGCTTTGCTACCGGCTACACCACAGGATAGGTAAGATGCATCTGCTGTTCGCCACATCGATCGTGCCCGACGGTGCTCTCGCCTCGGGCTACGAGATAGCCAACGCCGCGATTATCGCCGCCCTGCGGCGCGCCGGCGCGCGCGTCACGGTCATCGGCTTCACCTGGCCCGGGAAAGCCGCGGCCGATCCCGAAAATACCGTGGTGCTGGGGGCGGTCGACGTGCGCACCGAAAGTGCTTCGCCGCTGCAAAAGCTTGTCTGGGTCGGCAAGGCGATGTTTTCAGGCCTGACCTTCGCGTCGGTCAAGTTGCGTGCGGTGTCCAGCCACGATGTTCAGGCCGCCCTCGAACGAGCCGGTCCGTTCGATGGCTATGTGCTGAATTCCGTGCAGTTCGCCGGTGCTTTCGAACGGGTCTTCGAAGACCGGCCTTCGATTTTCGTCGCCCACAATGTCGAGCATCTCTCGGCGCGGGAGAACGCCGTTGCCGCCGCCGGCATTTTCCAGCGCCTGCTGTTTCGGCGCGAGGCAAGGCTGCTCAAACTGGTCGAAGAGCGCCTCTGCCGCCGCGCGCGTTTTGTCTTCACGTTGGCCGAGGAGGATCGCGGGGCACTTGGCGTCGCCTCGGATGATCGTTCGGCGGTGCTGCCGCTGGTGACCGGCGCCACGGCGCCAGTTCGGAACGGCCGGCGCGCGATCGACTGTGACGCGGCCCTGATCGGCACCTGGACCTGGCAGCCGAACCGCATCGGCCTCGACTGGTTCCTGGGCAAGGTGGTGCCGCATCTGCGGCCTGGTTTCCGCATCCGCATAGCGGGTCACATGCCTTCCGGCGTCACCTCCGCGCATCCGGGCGTCGAGTTTGTCGGCCGTGTCGCGGATGCCAGGGCTTTCGTGCGCGGCGCGGCCGTCATCCCGCTGATCAGCACCGCGGGCAGCGGCGTACAGCTGAAGACCATCGAGACCTTCGAGCTTGGCCTGCCCTCGGTCGCCACCAGCCGGTCGCTGCGCGGCATCGACCATCGCCCCGACAATTGCGTCGTCACCGACGATCCGGCCGGCTTCGCCCGGGCCCTGGAGGCAGCCGCGGCCGACATTCACGATGTCGATGGCAGCACCTTCCATCGCCGGCAGGTCAAGGCGCTCGACGCCGCGGTTCGTGTCGGTCTCGAAAAAATCGGCGCCGTGCGGGAGGAGGTGTTTGCATGAACATGCACGCCGCCCGCGCCGCGTTCGGCTTTGACAGCCTGAAGGCAATCCTCGGCATCCCGGTGCTGGCGATCCGCTGGGACGATGCGATTGCCTTGCTGAACCGATTGATCGCCGAGCGGCGCTTCACCAAGGTCAGTTTCCTCAACGCCCACAATGCCAATATCGCCCACACCGACCCGGTGTTCGCCGAGGCGCTCGACGATTTCCTCATCCTGCCGGACGGCATCGGCGTCGATCTCGCCGCGAAGCTGCTCTACGGCGCGCCGTTTCCCGACAATCTCAACGGCACCGACTTCGTGCCGGCCTTCCTGCAGGCTTCCAAGAGGCCGCTGACGGTGGGGCTGCTCGGAGCGACCCGTGTCAACGCCGAGGCGGCGTCCGTGAAGCTGGCGGCGCTTGCCGTGCAGCACAACTTCGTGGTCATTCACGACGGTTATTTCTCCCCCGCGCAGGAGCCGGAGATCATCGACCGGATCGCAAAGCTACGGCCTGATATGCTGCTGGTCGCGATGGGCGTGCCGCGCCAGGAATTGTGGATTGAACGCCACATCGACGAACGCCATTGCACGCTGCCGATCGCGGTCGGCGCGCTGCTCGATTTCCTGAGCGGCTCGGTGCCGCGCGCACCGCTGTGGATGCGCCGCCTGCGGCTGGAATGGCTGTTCCGCCTGGCGGTCGAGCCCGGCCGGCTCTGGCGCCGCTACGTGGTCGGCAACCCCTTGTTCCTGTGGCGGGTCGTCAAGCAGAAATGGGCGCGCGGCGCCGAGGCCGTCGCAGATGCTCCCGGAGAGTTTCGTTGAACAAGCGGTTCGTCCCAGACCCGCTGGCCGGCCCACGCCTGTTGCCGAACACGCCGACGGCAGCGGTTGTGACGGCAAGCTACGCCCCGGATTTCGAACGCTGCCGACTGCTGTGCGAAACGCTTGACCGGCATGTCTCGGGTGCCGCGCACCACTACATTCTGGTCGAACATCGCGACCTTGCGCTTTTCCGCCAGTTGCAGACCAGCCGCCGTTCGGTCGTCGATGAGCGGGATCTCCTGCCGCGCTGGCTGCGCGCCTTCGACGATCCGCTCAGCCTGTTTCGCCGCCGCGTCTGGCTCAGCCTGAAGACCCAGCCGCTGCGTGGCTGGCACGTGCAGCAGCTGCGCCGTATCGCCATATCGGCGCACGCGGGGGAAGATGTGCTGATCTTCTGCGATTCCGACGTCGCTTTCCTGAAGGCCTTCGATTGCGGTGCCTTTTGGCGAGATGGCAAGGCGCGTTTGTTTCGCCGGGATGGTGTGCTCGCCGATGACGGCCATGACGAGCATCGCTTGTGGTCGCGCAATGCCGGAACGGCACTTGGCATCGATTCGTCCCGGAGATCGGTCCATGATTATATCTCGACGCTGATCGCCTGGCGCCGCGACACGGTGCTTGCCATGTGCGGCCGGATCGAAAAGGTCCATGGCCGCGACTGGGTCGAGGTCATCGGCTCGGCGCGCAAATTCTCCGAATGCATGATCTACGGACGCTATGTCGACGATCTGCTGGACGGAGCCGGCCACTTCCACGGTTCGGAAGAATTCTGCCGCGTCCACTGGACGGGCGAGGCGCTGTCGGACGACGAGTTCCGCCGCTTCGTTGCCAGCATGGCGCCAGAGCAGGTGGCAATCGGCATGCAGTCCTTTATCGGCACCGATATAGGCCGGATCCGACGCCTGATCGGGCTTGATCGCTGATTTGTCCTAGATTGCCTTGGCCGGTCTGCGCAGCGCCGAATAGGTCAGCAGCATGGACGCGAGGTAGAGCAGCAGGAAGACGATGTTGAGCGACAGCACCAGATCAGATGTTTCGGAAATGGTGGTCAGCACATAGATCAGCAGCAGCGCCTTGAGGGCGGCGAGCAGGCCGAGATTGAGCGCTCGCACCAGCGTCTGGCCGCGCGCGAAAAGAAGCTCGGCCTGGTATTCGACCAGATTGCGCAATCCAGGCACACAGATCGCCAGCGCCACCAGGGGTGAGGCCTCGGAAACATTCCTGCCGAGCGCGTTGGGAAAGAAATGCAGCACGATGCCAAGCGCTGCCAGCGCCAGCGTTGAAACGAGGAACACGCCGCCCTCGATGCCGCTCTTTATCGCAAGGCGCGACAGCAGCTCCGGCGCGCGCATCATGCGCTGCACGAGCATCATGGAGAAGGTACGGATGGGGATCGCTGTCAGGTCGACGAGCCGCATGATGATGGCATAGATGCCGGCCAAATGCGGGCCGCCGATCGCCAGCACCAGCAGCTTGTCGAATTCCGATTGCAGGTAGAACAACACCTCGGCGCCGGCCACATAGATGGAATCGGCGAGCCGCCGCAGATAGAGTTCGATGCGCAGCCGCAGCCGCTGGCGTGGATAGAACCAGCCGAAAGCCAAAAGCAGCGAGGCGGCGTTGGCCCCTATGTAGAACCACGACCACATCCAAATGCCATGCTGTGGCGAGACCATGAACAACACCGCGCCAAGCGCCCGCAGTGCGGTGGCCAGGATCGCCAGCACGGCTGCACGGCCGAATTTGCCCAGCCCGTTGTTGACGATCAGCGCCACTTCCACCGGCCGCCACAGCAGTGCCTCGGCAAAAACGATGGCCGTGAATACCGACAACGGCACAGTGCCGGCAAAGAAGATCAGGTAGACGCCGAACGAGGCCAGGACCAAAAGCGGCAGCGAGACGGCGCCGAGCAGCAGGAAACCCGCTGTGAACGTGCCGATCAGATTGGGGCGGATGGTGGCGGTGCGGTAGAGTGCCGAAATGAAACCGAAGGCGAGAAGCCTCGACAGCATGACGCCGGCCGCCGAGGCGGTGGCGAACATGCCGAACTCTGCGATCGACAGCGTATTGGCGAGCGCGATGAAATAGGCGAGTGAAAACACCAGTCGCCCGCCGGCGCCGCTGATCGCCGAAAAATAGTCGCGCACCAGCCCCCGCCGTTCGGCCATCAAGGTGCCGATCCGCGCGAAGGTCCGCCTTTGCGGTATGTCGCTGGCCTCAGTCATACGTCGAGGAAAATGCATAGGCTGGAAAGTTTAACGCGCCGTTCTGAAGCTTTCAGTAGTGTTGAAAATTGTTGCAACCATGGCGTGAATTCTTGCCGTCCTCTTTCGAAAATTAACCTTTTGTTTCCTATGCCTGTTTAGCGTGACTTAACGAATGGCCGACCGCCGCTGCCAAGCGGCCAAGAGTAAAGCTCCACGACATGGTCGACAGGGAAAACCGTGAAGACTGGAAGCGCGAGCGCTCGTTGCTGGCGCTTGGCGAAGCCGTGCGTGGCGAGGACGATGCTTCGCTGGTGTCGATAGGAGACCGCGCGGACCCCTCATGGCGCGAGGATGCCGCCACGCGCCATCGCCTGGCTCGTTCCCGTCGCGAGACGAAGGCGAGCCCACCTCGGTCGGCAGCTGAGAACGCCGAACGGTCTCGCCTGGACGAGGAGCAGCCGTGTGAATCCGACGGCGCCTGGCGTTCGCGGGGGAAAACCGGCACTGGCGATTTGCCACCCGACATGCCGCAAGCAAGGCCCGCCCCGGAGGGACCTTCGGGCACGGGTGGCGCCCATGATGCAATCGGGTCCCGCGCTACGGGCGGAGCCGACCCGTCCTCCAATGGCGGGGCCGACAGTCAGCAATGGAAGCCGCTGATCGATCCGATGCTGGTCGTTCGCGGCGTTGCCAGGTCGAAGCTGCTGATCGTTGCGACAACGATACTGGGCGCTGGACTTGGCGTTGCCATCGCCTTGTCGATGCCGAAGAAATACGAAGCCACGACCGAACTGATCATCGAGCCGGGCGACCTGAAGCTCTCCGACCGCGATCTCACCCAACCGGTAGGCCAGCCCGATGCCGCGCTGGCCGTCGTCGAAACCCGGATCAAGATGCTCACCTCGGGCACCGTTCTCGATCAGGTCGTCAAGAATCTCAACCTCGTCAACGATCCGGAATTCAATGGCCAAGGCTCCGGCGGCCTCGGCGTCATGTCGCTCATCCGCTCGATCGTGTCACGCAACGATGGGCCGGGCGGCGTCGATGAGGTTCGCCGCCAGGCGCTGGCTGTCGGCAATCTGGCCAAGAGCCTGTCGGTCGAACGCAGCGGCAAGACTTTTGTCATTTCCGTCAGCGCCGTGACCCAGAACGGCGACAAATCGGCGCTCATTGCCAATACGACGAGAACCGTCTTCCAGCAGGAAGCCGCCAAATACCAGTCCGACATGGCCGGACGCGCGACGAACGAGTTGACGTCCAAGCTCGACGATCTGCGCAAGGGGGTCGAGGCGGCCGAGCGCAAGGTCGAGGATTTCAGGGCCACGCATGGCCTGATCGACGCGCAAGGCCATCTGATCAGCGACGATCAAATGCTGAAGCTCAACGAGCAGCTCTCGGTCGCCCGCGCCCGCACGCTGGAACTCAATGCCCGGGCGGCGTCGGCGCGTTCGCTGGACGTCAATTCCGTTCTGACCGGCACGTTGCCGGAAGAGATCAACTCCAACGCCATGAGCGATCTGCGCTCGCAATATGCAACGCTGAAGCAGGAGGCCGATCGTGCCGCGGTCCGGCTGGGACCGCGTCATCCAGAACTCCAGGCCCTCGACGCCCAGATCGCCGGCGCGCGCGAGCGCATCGCGGCTGAACTGCGCCGCATCGCCTCTTCGCTGCAGGTCGACTTGAAGCGCGCGGTTCAGCTCGAACAGGACCTCGCTTCCCGGCTGGCCCAGGCAAAGGTCCAAAGCGGCGACGTCAACAGCGACCTGGTTGCCCTGCGGGAGCTGGAGCGCGAGGCCACCGCCAAGCGTTCCGTCTACGAACAATATCTCCTGCGCGCCAAGGAGACTGGTGAACAGACGGGCATCAACACGACCAACATCAATGTGATCACTCCCGCCCAGGCTCCACTCGAGCCAAATGGACCCTCACGGGCCTTGGTGGCGCTGGCCGGCCTGCTGCTTGGCCTTGCTGCCGGTGTTGGCCTCGGCGCTCTGCGTGGCACCTATGACAGCCTGCGCGAGACGGCAAGCGCGCGCTCACGCCGCGAGCGCAAGGTGGACGAACGCAAGTTGGCTGACCAGAGAGCGCCTCGCGAGGAGCAGGCATTCCGGGCGGAGCCTCCGCCAGAGCCACCGATGCCGGCAGCGCCTGTGCCGCTGCCGCCCGCACCACCGCCGCCGGTCACGCGGACCGAGGCCGCTCCCGCCGAAAGCTCCGGGAGGATTGGCGCACTCATGTCGAGACTGCGCAAGGCCATGTCCCGCAAGCCGTCCGCCGAAGCCGACGACGACATCTCCAGCGGGTTCGGCCTGCCCGCCTTCGCCGACAACGGACGGCCTGTCAACGCTCCGCTATTTCCTGGCCATCCGGAGTCCGGTTTCGGGCCTCGGCAGGCGGCCGGCCTGGATTATTCGCAGTCACCCTTCCAGCCGGGCCCCGATGCGGGGTATGGGCAGCGGATGACCTTGCCTTCGCGCTCGCCCCTGATGCCGCAACAGGCAACGTACCCGGCTCCCCCGTTTCCGTCCTCTCCCTATGCACAGCCGTTGGGCTACCCCCAGGCGCAGCCCTGGTCGCAAGCGGGCCATCCCTCCACGCAAAGCTCAGCGGGACCTTATGCGGCGCAGATGCCGTATCCGCCGCCGCCCGCTCCGGCGCAGCCACCGGCCGCCCCGCCCGCGAGGCCGACCCCGGTCGAGGAGGGTGGCGAACAAGCATCGGTCGAAGAGATTCGCGCCAGCCTGCGTGAATTCCGCGAAGCGGTCCGCGAACTCACGGAAAACCGCACCCGCCGCCGCTACTTCTGAACCATCAGATAGCTGCGGAGGCCGAACAAAACCGTGCCGGTTTCGCGTAAACGGCATGGGAAGGCGCTTTGACGGGATTGCGAGCTTGTATTTTCGTGACAATGCCGCGCTGCAGATTGCCTGCGCCGCGGCATTATGTTCTCGAAGCGGCGTTGGGCGGAACGATGTTGAGGGTGGCATGGCCGAAGTGATTGACGGAAAAAGCGTTGCCGAAGACGTGGTGCGGACGGTCAAGGCGCTGACCGCCGAGCTGGTCGCCAAGGGCAAGGCCAAGCCAGGCCTGGCCGTGGTCATCGTCGGCGAGGATCCGGCGAGCCAGGTCTATGTCGCCTCCAAATCCCGCACCGCCAAGGAATGCGGCTTTCATTCGCTTCAGCACACGCTGCCGGCGGAAACG
This sequence comes from Mesorhizobium sp. CO1-1-11, assembly GCF_020164995.1. Classification (NCBI taxonomy): domain Bacteria; kingdom Pseudomonadati; phylum Pseudomonadota; class Alphaproteobacteria; order Hyphomicrobiales; family Phyllobacteriaceae; genus Mesorhizobium; species Mesorhizobium sp. CO1-1-11. Next base: position 151,166 of record NZ_JAIUHE010000014.1, on the reverse strand, counting down.
TCCCAAGAGGCGCTGCTCAAGCTCATCGCCGAACTCAACGCCGATCCTGAAATCAACGGCATCCTGGTCCAGCTTCCGCTGCCCGCCCATGTCGATGCCGGCAAGATCATCCAGGCGATCGCGCCGCACAAGGATGTCGACGGCTTCCATTTCATCAATGTCGGCAAGCTCGGCACCGGTGAACTCGACACGGCCTTCGTTCCCTGCACGCCCGCCGGCTCGATGCTTTTGATCGAGCGCGTGCGCGGCAAGGATCTGTCCGGCCTCAACGCCGTTGTCGTCGGCCGCTCCAACATTGTCGGCAAGCCGATGGCCAATCTGCTGCTTGCCGCCAACTGCACCGTCACCATCGCGCATAGCCGCACCAAGGACCTGCCGGCGCTTGCCCGCACGGCCGACATCCTGGTCGCCGCTGTCGGCAGGCCGGAAATGATCAGGGGTGACTGGGTCAAGCCTGGCGCCACCGTCATCGATGTCGGCATCAACCGCATTCCCGCGCCCGAGAAAGGCGAGGGCAAGTCGCGTCTCGTCGGCGATGTCGCCTATGCCGAAGCGGCCAGGGCGGCCGGCGCGATCACTCCGGTGCCCGGCGGTGTCGGGCCGATGACCATTGCCATGTTGATGGCCAATACGTTAGCTTCGGCCTACCTTGCGGCCGGATTGAAGCGGCCTTCCTTCTGAGCCCGGGTTGACCCTGAAAGCCGCAGCTTTGCCGAACCCCACTATTTCCCCGGAACGGCCGGTCACGAATGATCCCGTTCAAGGCGGCCGGCAGTTCGCTTTCCTGCTGGTCGACAAGTTTTCGATGTTCTCGCTGGCCGCCGCGATCGATACGTTCCGGTCGGCGAACCGCCTGCTCGGTCGCGACTTCTACGGCTGGACAACTGTGTCGGCCGATGGTGACCCGGTGATGGCTTCCAACGGCCTGCCGCTCAAGATCGACTACGCCGTCGCCGACCTGCCGCCGGTCGATATTCTCTTCGTCTCGGTCGGCTTGACGACAGAATTTCCGGGCAAGAGCAAGGTTCTGGCCGCCTTGCGCAGCTGGGGCCGGCGCGGCAACGCGCTTGGTGCCTTGTCGGTCGGATCCTACCTGCTGGCCGAGGCCGGCCAGCTCGAAGGCTATCGCTGCACCATCCATTGGGAAAACCGCGCCGGCTTCGTCGAGCGCTTTCCCGACATCAACTGCACGGGCAACGTCTTCGAGATCGACCGCAAACGCTACACCTGCGCCGGCGGCACCACCTCGATCGATCTGATGCTGGAGATCGTGCGTGGCGATTTCGGCTCCAACCTCGCCAATGGCGTCGCCAACCAGTTCCAGCACGAGCGCATCCGCTCCGCTGGAGACCGCCAGCGCGTCGGGCCGGAGCGTGACCTCACCGGCAAGTCGGAGAAGTTGCGACGCATCGTCGAATTGATGGCCGACCATCTCGACGAGCCGCTGTCGGCGGTACAGCTCGCCAAGTCGGCGGGCCTCTCGGTGCGCCAGGTGGAGCGGCTGTTTCTGCGCCATCTCAACGTCACGCCGGGGCGCTACTACATGCGGCTGCGGCTGGAGCGCGCGCGCGAATTGCTGCGCCAGACCAACATGCCGATCCTCGACGTGGCGATCGCGACCGGCTTCACCTCGCATTCCTATTTTGCCCAGAGCTATCGGCTGCAGTTTGGCCGCCCGCCCTCGGAAGAGCGCCGCACGACATACTGAATTGGGTACGCACGGGCCCTATGCGAGCTATCGCTGATAGCGGTGGCTTGTGTCCCTGCACGCGCTCAAATAGCTTCGGCCAGCGGACGGGGTGGCTAACTCAGGAGATTTCGATGGCGATACTTGCGCGGAGCGTCGCTGCGGCGATCCTCCTTTTGTCGACGACGACATTCGGCTTTGCCGCCAACAAGGTCATCATCATCCTCGACGCGTCGGGATCGATGTGGGCGCAGATCGACGGAAAGCCCAAGCTGGAAATCGCCCGCGAATCGCTGAGGACCGTGCTTCAATCGGTTCCCGCCGACGACGAGATCGGCTTCATGGCCTATGGCCATCGCGAAAAAGGCAGCTGCGACGACATCCAACTGATCGTGCCGCCCCAGGCGGGCTCGGCAAGCGCCATCTCGGCAGCCGCCGACAGCATGAAGTTCCTCGGCAAGACGCCGCTGACGGCAGCCGTCAAGCAGGCGGCCGAAGCGCTGAAATACACCGAGGACAAGGCAACTGTCGTTCTTATCACCGATGGGCTGGAAACGTGCGGCGGTGACCCTTGTGCGCTGGGCAAGGAACTCGAAGCCTCCGGCGTCGATTTCACCGCCGACGTCGTCGGCTTCGGCCTGACCGCCGACGAAGGTAAGCAGATTGCCTGCCTCGCCGACACTACCGGCGGCAAATACATCCAGGCTTCCGATGAGAAGGCGCTGCAGGAGGCGCTGGTCGAGACCGTCGCGGCACCGGCGCCCGAGCCAGCACCGGCCCCCGCTCCGGCACCAGCGCCCGAGCCGGCGAAGCCCGAGTTCAATTTCATGCCGACCGTGGTGCTGGCCGAGGGCGGCGATCCTGTCACCGACGGCAATGCCTGGGAAGTCTACAAGGCCAAATCGGACGGCACGCGCGGCGACAACGTCACCACCGAATACGGCGACTACAAAGCCAATCTGGAACCGGGCGACTACATCGTCGTCGCGCGCGACGGTGAGGCCAAGACGGAGCAGAAGATCAAGATCGAGGCGGGCCAGGTCTACAAGCCGCTGTTCACCTTGAATGCCGGCACACTCATCCTGCATCCGCGTCCGAGCCAAGGTGCCGATGTGGCCAGCGGGGCGGCTGTCGTGATCGCCTATCCGGGCGTCGACAACCCTCCGACCTATTATGGAGACACGAAAGTCGTGTTGCCGGCCGGCGACGAGAAAGTGACCGTCACGATCGGACAGGGCGTGGTCACCGAAACGATCCTGCTTGCCGCGGGCAGGGTGATCGACAAGGACATCATCGTCGGCGTCGGCCATGTCGTTGCCAACGCATACTATGTGGCCGGCGGCGACAAGGCTGACAGTTCAGGCACCGGCTTCAAGGTGCTCAAGGCCAAGAAGAAGATCGATGGCACCCGCGACGAGGTCACCTATGCCTATGGCGCCGACAGCAAGTTCGATCTGCCGCCCGATGACTATGTGCTGATCGCGACGGTCGATCTCGCCGTCGTGGAGCAGCCTTTCAGCGTCAAGGTCGGCGAGTTCCAGGACCTCAAGGTCGCCATGAATGCCGGCGTGCTGGCAATCACGGCGCCTGGCACCTCCAAGATCGAGATCTTCGAGACGAAGAAGGACATCAATGGCAATCGCAAGTCGATCGGCTATGCCTATGACGAGAAGTATCAGGCCGCGATAGCGGCCGGCGATTACGCCGTGGTTTCGGAGAAGTCGGACAACAGCAAGAAGGAAGGCGCCGTGACCGTGAAGGCCGGAGAGCGGGTTGAACTGACGGTGCAATGAGGATTGCGATTTCGACCGCAAAAAGGGCGGCCACGTGCCGCCCTTTTTCATGCCGGACAGAATGCGTCAGGCAGTGCCGAACGCGCTGGCGCCGTGATCGGCGCGGCCCACCAATTGGCGGAAGCCGGCGAACAACTCGCGTCCGAAGCCGAATTCATTGCCGATGAGATCGACTTCGGCCGTGCGGCGCAAGGCGAATTCGGTGCCTGGCACCAGCACTTCCAGCGTGCCGGCATCGGCGTCGAGGCGGATGATGTCGCCGTCATGGATCCGCGCGATCGGCCCGTCCTCGACCGCTTCCGGCGTCACATGGATTGCCGCCGGCACCTTGCCGGAGGCGCCCGACATGCGCCCGTCGGTGACCAGCGCGACGCGCTGGCCGCGATCCTGCAGGATGCCGAGCACGGTGGTCAGCTTGTGCAATTCCGGCATGCCGTTGGCCTTCGGACCCTGGAAGCGGATGACGGCGATGAAGTCGCCGGTGAGTGCGCCCGCCTTGAAGGCGTCGTTCAGTCCCTGCTGGCTGTCGAACACCTTGGCCGGCGCCTCGATGACACGCCGCTCCGGTTTGACGGCCGATGTCTTGATGACGGCGTGACCGAGATTGCCCGCCAGCACCTTCAGGCCGCCCGTCGCCTGGAAAGCCTTGTTGAACGGCGCCAGCACCTTTTCGTCGCCGCTTGCGCGCGGCGAAGCCTCGCGCAGCACAGCGCCGTCGGCGCCGAGCTTTGCCTCGACCGCATAGGGCCGCAGGCCTTCGCCCCACACCGTCTGCACATCCTCGTGCAGGACGCCCTCGTCGAGCAGTTCGCGAATCAGGAAGCCGAGCCCGCCCGCGGCATGGAAATGGTTCACGTCGGCAAGTCCGTTCGGATAGACCCGTGCCAACAGAGGCACGGCTTCCGAGAGGTCGGAAATATCCTGCCAGGTCAGCGCGATGCCGGCGGCGGCGGCCATGGCGATCAGGTGGATGGTGTGGTTGGTCGAGCCGCCGGTGGCATGCAGGCCGACGACGCCATTGACGAACGAACGTTCGTCGATCATCCGCCCGACCGGCGTATAGGCGTTGCCGAGCGCGGTGATCGCCAGTGCCCGTTTCGTCGCTTCGCGGGTCAAGGCGTCGCGCAGGGGCGTGCCGGGGTTGACGAAGGACGCGCCCGGCGTGTGCAGGCCCATGATCTCCATCAGCATCTGGTTGGAGTTCGCCGTCCCGTAGAAGGTGCAGGTGCCCGGCCCGTGATACGACTTGGACTCGGCTTCCAGGAGTTCGGCGCGTCCTGCCTTGCCCTCGGCATAGAGCTGGCGGACCTTGGCCTTCTCATCGTTGGGCAGGCCTGTCGTCATCGGGCCGGCAGGAATGAACACCGCCGGCAGATGGCCGAAGGTTAGTGCGGCGATCACCAGACCCGGGACGATCTTGTCGCAGACGCCGAGATAGACGGCGGCGTCGAACATGTTGTGCGACAGGCCGATCGCGGCTGCCATGGCGATCACGTCGCGCGAAAACAGCGACAGCTCCATGCCGGGCTGGCCTTGGGTCACGCCATCGCACATCGCCGGGACGCCGCCCGCGACCTGGGCGATGCCGCCCGCCTCGCGCGCGGCCTCCTTAATCAGGGCAGGGAAGGTCTCGAAGGGCTGATGCGCCGACAGCATGTCGTTGTAAGAGGTGATGATGCCGAGATTGGGCACCTTGTCGGCACCGAGCGCCAGCTTTTCCGAGGGGCTGCAGACCGCGAAGCCATGGGCAAGGTTGCCGCAGGACAGCACCGACCGGTTGGCGGTCTGGTTCGACGCTTCGGCGATACGGCTGAGGTAGCGCTCCCGGCCCGGTTTGGAGCGCTGGCGTATCCGTTCGGTGATGGCTTCGATGTCTCGTCTTGCGGTCATGGGATCAGGTCCTTTCAGGCGAGGTCCCGGAAACATCCTCCCGCCGTTGCCGGGACCACTTGTAAACTTGAAATCAGGGCGCCCAGAAAACCTCCACGGGCTTGGGCGATGCGTCGAGCACGGCACGGATCGGCTTTCGCGGCCCGGACGCGGCCGCGCCGTCGAAGGCGGTGCGCTTGTCCTCGCCCTCGATGTGCAGCGCGATGAAACCGGCGTCGATGATCCGCGCCAGGGTCAGGGTCAGCCGAGGCTCACCCGCACTTGCGGCGTGAACCGGCAGGATGATCCTGTCCGAGGCGGGGTCGAGCAGCTTCGGCAGATCGTCGGCGTCGGGAAAGAAGGAGGCGGTATGGCCGTCAGGCCCCATGCCGAGGATCACGACATCGAGCGGCCAGGGCAGGGATCGCAGGGCCGCATCGTCGGAAGCCGCGGCGTCCTCGATGCCGACCGCCTCGTGGTAGAGCGGAACGAAGCGGGCCGCCTTGGCCGCGTTCTGCAGCAGGTTGGCGGCAACCAGCCCGGCATTGGATCGCGGCGAGGAGGCCGGCACGAAACGTTCGTCGACCAGCGTCACGATCACCTTGTCCCAGGCGATCGGCGCCGCAGAGAGCGTGGCAAAGAACTTTGCCGGTGTCGTGCCGCCGGAGACCGCCAGCAATGCCGTGCCGCGCCCGGTGATCGCCTTGGTCAGGGCATCGGCGACGCGGCCAGCCAGCGCCAAGGCCAGTTGCGGACGGTCGGGAAAAGCGTTCCAGTTGTAGCTGGCGCCGTTCAATTGCTCTCGTGCCATGTCCGCCCGTCACGTTCGATCAGTGCTATCGAGGCCGACGGCCCCCATGTGCCTGCCGTATAGCCCTGCGCTTCCTGCTTGGCGCCTTCCCAGGCATTCTGGATCGGGTCGATCCACTTCCAGGCGGCTTCCACCTCGTCGCGGCGCATGAACAGCGTCTGGTTGCCGCGGATGACATCCATGATCAGCCGTTCATAGGCGTCAGGCGCGCGGCCGTCGAACGACTGTGCGAAGCTCATGTCGAGCGAGATCTGGCGCAGCCGCATGCCGCCCGGGCCTGGGTCCTTGATCATGATGAACTGCTTGACGCCTTCGTCCGGCTGCAGCCGGATGACCAGTTGGTTGGCAAAGATCGGCCCCGCGCCGCTGTCGCCGAAGATCGAATGCGGGATCGGCTTGAACTCGATGACGATTTCCGAAACCCGGGTCGCCAGCCGCTTTCCGGTCCTGAGGTAGAACGGAACGCCGGCCCAGCGCCAGGTGCCGATCTCGGCCTTGATGGCGACGAAGGTCTCGGTGTTGCTGTCCTTGCCGAGTTCCTCGACATAGCCTTTCACCGGTCCCCCGGCCGAGGCGCCGGCGCGGTACTGGCCGCGCACGGTGTGCTTCGGCGCCTCGTTGCCGTTGATGCGCTTCAGCGCCCGCAGCACCTTGAGCTTCTCGTCGCGCACGGCGTCGGCGTCCATCGACGAAGGCGCTTCCATGGCGACGAGGCAAAGCAGCTGCAGCATGTGGTTCTGCACCATGTCGCGCAGCGCACCGGCCTTGTCGTAGTAGGTGACGCGGTCTTCCAGGCCCACGGTCTCGGCGACGGTGATCTGCACGTGGTCGATGTGGGCGGAATTCCACAGCGGCTCGTACAGCGCATTGGCAAAGCGCAGCGCCATCAGGTTCTGCACCGTCTCCTTGCCGAGATAGTGATCGATGCGGAAAATCTGGCTTTCGTGGAAGTCGTCGCCGACCAGGTCGTTGAGCGCCTGCGCCGAGGCAAGATCGCGGCCGATTGGCTTCTCCAGCACGATGCGCGAATTCGGCGTGATCAGATTGTGCTCTTTGAGCTTGTGCGAGATGTCGCCGAACAGCGCCGGCGCCACGGCCAGGTAAAAGGCGCGGATGTGATCACTTTCGCCGATCGCCTTTTTCAGCTTGTCGAAGCCGGCGCCGCTCGTTGCATCGGCCGGGACGTAGGAAAGCCGGGCGAGGAAGGTCTTCAACTCCTTGGCATCGATATCGGCCGGCTTGACATGGTCCGAAATCGCCTGCTTGGCGAAAGCTTGGAACTCCTCGTCGCTCATTTTCGAGCGCGACGTGCCGATGATGCGCGTCGGCTCGGAGAATTGATGGTCGCGCTGGCGATAGTAGAGCGACGGCAGCAGCTTGCGTTCCGACAGGTCGCCGGTACCACCGAAAATGATGAAGTCGAAAGGGTCGACGGGGATGATCTGGCTGGTCATGGTCTGTCCGCTTTGACGCCGGTCGCAAATACGCGGCTGATATATTCTAATCGATTTAAATTTTCCAGTGCCATGGTGTCACATCGAGGACCAACTGCTGGATTTTGCGTCGGTCCACGTGTGCGCTTGACACTGGCGCCGCCGGGAGGCTTGTCGGTGAACGAAGACTCCGGAAGCTTTCGCAGTTGCAGCATAGAACGTGAATGTGACGAAAGCTAAGGGAGAAATCGGCGCGCCATCCTTGCGGCATCGATCGCATCGGTCGCCAGCCCTTGTGCAAGCTGTGCAGTGATATCGAGGAAGTCCATGAGCGGGAAAAGCATGCGTCTGGAAAACAAGGTCGCCATTATCACCGGTGCGGCATCGGGCTTCGGCGAAGGCATGGCCAAGCGCTTCGCGGAAGAGGGCGCCAGGGTCGTTGTCGCCGATCTCAACGCCAAGGGTGCCAAACGCGTCGCCGATGAGATCGGCGAGGCGGCAATCTGGACGCAGACCGACGTTTCGTTGCGCTCCGAGTTCGACGAGATGGTCTATGCCGCCAAAAGCGCCTTCGGCCGTGTCGACATCATGGTCAACAATGCCGGGTTCACCCATCGCAATGGCGACATGCTCAAGGTCGACGAGGAAACTTTCGACCTGATCACATCAGTCAACATGAAGGCGATCTATCACGCCGCCCTTGCGGTGGTACCGATCATGGAGCGGCAAGGTGGTGGTGTCATTCTGACCACGGCCTCCACCGCGGGCCTGCGGCCGCGGCCCGGCCTCACCTGGTACAATGCCTCGAAGGGTTGGGCGATCACCGCCACCAAGTCAATGGCGGTGGAACTCGCGCCCAGGAACATCCGCGTCAACTGCCTTTGCCCGGTCGCCGGTGAAACCGGCATGCTTGAAAAATTCATGGGCGCCGACACGCCCGAGATCCGCGAGGCATTCCGCGCCTCGATCCCGCTCGGGCGGCTGTCGACCCCGCTCGATATCGCCAACGCGGCTTTATGGCTGGCCTCGGACGAGGCCGCTTTCATAACCGGGGTCGCTCTGGAAGTCGATGGCGGGCGCTGCATCTGAACGCGGCGATCGTCGGATATTACGTGCCGGGCTTGACGTAGCTCTTGTACACCCAGCCGTGCTTGCCGTTGTAGACGATCTCGCACCACTGCTTGCAGCCCATCAGTTGCACCGAGGTCCGGGCAGGGATCGTACCGATGGGGGTGGCACCCTTCTTTGGAGCACTGCGCATGGTCACAGCCCTGAGAATACGGCCGCTGCCCGTCGCCGCCACCTTGCGCGGCTTCGCTTTGGCTGCGTTGTCCTCGCCTTGTGCATTCGCGGGTTTTTGGTCCGGTGCTTGCGGCTGCGTCTCCGGAATGGCGGCGGTCTGCGCGCCATCGGGATTGCTGCTATTGGCAGGCGGGCTCGGCGCGGCGACCTTGGCAAGCTCGTCGGTGGCATCGGTATCGGTAGACGATTGCGCGAATGCCGCCGCTGTTTTGTCAGGCGCCGGCTCGGGCTGCTTGGCTACCTGGCTGGGAGCCGCCGTTTGATCGGGATCAGTTGCCGCGGCAGCCTTCGGCTGCGCCCCTGTCCAGCGGGGATCATTGGCGGCAAGCGCTGGTATGTCCACCGCCGCCGCTGCCTTGGTCGGTGACACCTGGCTGGACTTGCGCTCCGCCTGCGGCGTCACGGCCGCCACCGTCACCGTCGTCCCCGAGGAGGGAACTTTCGTCGTCTTCACCGGAATGGTCGGAATGCTCTGCTCGGGACTGGCGGCTGCTTGCCTCTCGCCGGTCGGCAACGCCAGCCAGAGCGCCACTGCGGCAACGCCAAGCAGTGCCGCGGTGCCTATTGCCGCGATAACCAGGTGCGAGTTCGAACGGACTCCCTGCCAGAATGACGGGCGCATGTCATAGCCGAACTGCATGGCGAAGCGCCGACGTTCCGGAGCACCGAAACTGAAGGGCTCTCTCACTCTTGCCACCTCCATAAGCGGGCCGGTGTTCTTTCGATCAAATATCGCAAGTCACGCGTTCGATCAGCATCGGTCCCAAAACGCGGGCGGGCCCGCAACAATCCCCGAACAATCGCCCAGATGCGGACCTTTCGCCCGCGATTGTGGCGTCAGTACGCCATTAGCAAGGATTCTGCGCTTTTGCCGGCAATTCCGCAATGTGTCGCCCGGGCAACAAATATTACATGAATATTACAATATTACATGAGTTCGTGATCGCAGGGATAGCGGCGATCCAATCCCAGCCTAAGCACGTCGCGTTGGAAAAGACCCCACGACGCAATTGGATCTTGTTTTGTGCATGTCGTTCTTCCCAAAGGTCACTTTGCGCGACGCATTAGATCCTGTCCCGCAGCGCAAACCAGTTGAGCGCAAGGAAAAGCAGCGGCGCCCGGAACCGGCGGCCGCCAGGAAATGGCGGGATTTTCAGGTCCTCGATCAGCTTCAGCTGGTCGCGGTTGCCGGTGATGGTCTCGGCATAGAGCTTGCCGAAGAAGTTCGACAGCATGACGCCGTGACCGGAATAGCCGCCGGCCGAGATCACATTCGGCATCACTTCACGCACGAACGGCTTCCTCGGCACGGTGATGCCGACATAGCCGCCCCAGCCATGGGTGATCTCGACATCGCCGAGCGCCGGATAGAGCTCCGCGATCTGGCGGCGAATGTGGATGTGGATATCTTTGGGATCGTTGACGCCATAGACCTCGCGTCCGCCGAAAAGCAGCCGTCCATCCCTGGATTTGCGGAAATAACGCACGACGAAGCGGGAATCGTCGACCGATTCGCCCCCCGGCAACACGTTCGAATCCGATCCCAGCGGCACGGTCGCGCCGATGAAGGATCCGATCGGCATGATGTGCGCGGCACTCACCGGCTCGAGCGTGCCGCCATAGGCGTTGACGGCGATCAGGCATTTTTGCGCCGAGATCGTCCCTCTCGGCGTGGAGACCCTGACCTTGCCGCCTGCCGAGACGATGCCGGTCGATGGCGTCCCTTCGAACAAGTGGGCGCCAGCTTGTGCCGCCGCCCGCGCCGTGCCGATCACCAGCTTCATCGGATGGATATGCCCGGTGCCGATATCGCGCGTGCCGCCGAAATAAGCGCTCGAGCCCAGCCGATCCGCCGTCTCCTTCGCATCCATGAAGGAGATGTGCGGGTACGAGAAGCGGCCGGCCATGATTTCGGCATGCGCCTTGTAGTCGTCCACATAGCGCGGCTTGTGCGCGACCGAGAGCTGGCCCGGCATGTAGTCGATATCGATCTGGTTGAGGGCGGCGAAGTCGAGCAAATGCGCTTTCGCCTCTTCGGCGAGATCGAACAGGGCCCTGGCGCGGGACAGACCGTATTCGGCCTCCAGGTCCTCGGCCCAGGCACGCTGCCCGGTGCCGAGCTGGCCGCCATTGCGCCCGGAAGCGCCGTCGCCAAAACGATATGCTTCGATCAGGACAACGCTGGTACCGGCCTTGGCCAAATGCGTCGCTGCCGACAGGCCGGTAAACCCGCCGCCGATAATAACGACGTCGCAGGTCCGGTCACCGTCGAGCGTTGGATATTCGGGCCGCGGCCCAGCCGTGTCCTCATACCAGGATCGGCCGGGGGAAATGGGGGATTGGTAGTTCATGATGCTCACAGGGCAGTAGGGCAGTAGGGCAGTAGGGCAGTAGGGCAGTAGGGCAGTAGGGCAGTAGGGCAGTAGATAAACTACTCGGGTGACAATTTGCGGATTAGAAGCCGCAAGAGCGTTCCCACACTCTCGCTGCGGTTCATCAGCGGTTGGGCTATCTCATGCGAGGTGATGCCGACGCGTTGCGCGATCAGCAGATGGGTCTCCAATTCTTTGAGTGATCCTTGCGCAATCCTGAGAAATTGCTGATAGGAAGCCCGGCTTTCCCGTCCGTAACCCTCAGCTATGTTGGCGGGCACGGAGGTGGCTGCCCTGCGTAGCTGAGCAGTCACGCCATAGAGTTCTTCTTTCGGCCAGGCTTTTGTCGCCTCGTAGACTGATACTGCTAGGTCCATGGCCTGCTGCCAGACGATCAGATCCCTGTACGATTCGATCTTCGCCATCGTCTGCCACCCCCCTTACTGCCTTACTGCCTTACTGCCTTACTGCCCTACTGCCTTACTCCCCTAAACATTCAGCAGCAGATATTCCCGCTCCCACGGACTGATCACTTCCATGAACGTTTCGAATTCCGCCCGCTTGATCGCCGCATAGGTGGCGGCGAAGGACTTGCCCAGCAATGCGCAGAGTTCCTCGTCGCCTTCGAACAGGTCGACGGCTTCGAGCAGGCTGCGCGGCAGGTCGATCTCGTGCGCGTTGGCGGTGGTCAGTACGGGAGGCTCGGCCTTGATCTTCCTGGTGATGCCGATCAGCCCGCAGGCAAGCGAAGCCGCCAGCGCCAGATAGGGATTGGCATCGGAGGACGGGATGCGGTTTTCAACGCGCCGCGCCGCTGGATCGGAACGCGGCACGCGGAACGCCGTGGTGCGGTTGTCGTAGCCCCATTTGTTGTTGACCGGGGCAGAGGCCGCCTGCGTCAGCCGCCGGTAGGAATTGACGTAGGGCGCGAACATAACCAGTGCATTCGGCACGTGCTTCTGCATGCCGCCGATGAAATGGAAGAAATCCTCGGTCTCCGAACCATCCTCGGCCGAAAAGATGTTCCTGCCCGTCTTCTTGTCGACGATCGACTGATGGATATGCATGGCGGAGCCCGGCTGGCCCTGAATCGGCTTGGCCATGAAGGTCGCGTAGATCTCATGCTTGAGCGCGGCTTCACGAATGGTGCGCTTGAACATGAACACTTGGTCGGCGAGCTCGATCGGGTCGCCGTGGCGCAGATTGATCTCGAGCTGGCCGGCGCCCTCTTCGTGGATGAGCGTGTCGATCTCCAGGCCCTGGCTTTCGGAGAAATGGTAGATGTCGTCGATCAGTTCGTCGAACTCGTTGACGCCGGCGATCGAATAGCCGGCGCCGCCGCCGATCGCGCGCCCCGAGCGGCCGACAGGCGGGGTCAGGGGATAGTCCGGGTCCGGATTCTTGCGCACGAGGTAGAACTCGATTTCGGGTGCCACGACCGGCTTCAGCCCAAGCTTGTCATAGGCCGCCAGCACGCGCTTCAGCACATTGCGCGGCGTGAACTCGACCGAGCGGCCGTCCTGGTGGACGAGGTCGCAGATGACGGCGGCCGTCGGGTCTTCTTCCCAGGGCACCACGGTCAATGTCGACAGGTCCGGCATCAGCTTGAGGTCGCCGTCGTCTTCCGGATAGTGAAAGCCGTTGCCGTCCTCCGGATAGCCGCCGGAAATCGTCGTCATGAAGACCGCCGAAGGCAGCGCCAGTGAGGTGTTGGAAGTGAATTTCTTCGACGGCATCATCTTGCCGCGCGCCACGCCGGCCTGATCAGGCGTGATGCATTCGATATCCTCGATGCCGCGCCATTCCAGCCAATCGCTGACTTCCTTCCAGTTCTTCACACCTCGCAGGTTTTTCACGAAGGCAGGCGTACGCGCCCGTCCTCCGCGGCTCGACGGACGGACTTCCTTTTTTGCAGGCGGCATCATTCACCAGATTGGGTTGCGGATTTTCAAGTATAGCCGTGCCGTGCGACCGAAGGGAAGGGGAGCCGCCGCGGGCATTTGCCGTTGCGGGTTGAAAACCGGTTGCCGGTCGGCATAGGTTTGGCGTCTTCCCGCACTCGAGAAGCCGGCGATGAGATCCAGCAACGAACTGACCACGATCGGCTTCGATGCCGACGACACGCTTTGGCAGAACGAACGGTTCTTCCGCATGACGGAAAAGCGCTTTGCCGCCATGCTGGCCGATCATGGCGAGGGGGAGCAGATCTCGGCTCGACTGTTGGAAGCCGAGAGGCGCAATCTCGCGATCTACGGTTTCGGCATCAAGGGATTTACGCTCTCGATGATCGAGACGGCGATAGAGGTCACCGACGGGCGCGTGCCGGCTTCCGTCATATCGGAGATTCTCGACGCCGGCCGCGAGATGCTGGGCCATCCGATCGAGCCCTTGCCGCATGCACGCGAGACGGTCGAGAAGCTCGCCGGCACCTTCCGCCTCGTGCTGATCACCAAGGGCGATCTGTTCGATCAGGAGCGCAAGCTGGCTGGCTCCGGGCTGGGCGAGTTGTTCGACGCCGTCGAGATCGTCAGCGACAAGACCGCCGCGACCTATGCGCGCCTATTCGACCGCCATGGCGATGGCCCGGCAAGGAGCATGATGGTCGGCAATTCGCTGAAGTCGGACGTGGTGCCCGCCATCGAGGCCGGCGGCTGGGGTGTCCATGTGCCGCACGAATTGACCTGGGTGCTCGAACATGTCGAGGCGCCGGTCGCCGAGCCGCGTTTCCGCCAGATATCGGATCTCAGCCAATTGCCCGCGCTTGTCGAAAGCATCAGGAACAGAGTTTGATCGTAGACCTCCGACTGCTTTTTCGCGCAATTCTGGATGGAAAAACGGTTTTCGCCTTTTGGAATCGTTTTAGCGGCCGGTCAGGCGATCGATGACCGGTTGCAGCCGTTCGGGCGTGATCGGCTTGGCCACCACCGCGTCGACAACATGCGCCAGGCCCAGGCTCTCCGGCGTGCCATTCTTGGTTGAAAGCAGGATCACGGGAGGAAGTGCCTTGCCCGCGGCTCGCCGCAACGTGTCGATACTGGACATCAGCGTGTCGCAGTCTTTGTTGTCGGGGCCACCATCGAGGACAACCGCCCCGGGGATAAGCGAACGTAAGGTCTTCACCGCCATTTCAGGCGATTCCGAGATTGGTTTGAGCCCGGAACGCTCGACGATTTTAGACACCACGACGCGATTGATCGGCGACTTCCCGACAACAAGCACCCGCGAAGGATCTCGGATCGTCTCAATGTTTGAACCCCGGGTCACCCGATTCAGATGTTTTGTACTCTCCCCCTCGTCACTCACTAGGCACCCAAGTCGGCCAAGAATCTTGCCCCTATTTCAATGCAGAGTTGAATCTGCGGACAATTGGCGTGAGATCGCACCCTATGTCAAGTTGAAATAAAAGACTTCTGAAACCGTCTCCCACACAGTGGATTCAAGCAACAGTACTGTACTGCCCTGTCCATAGCTTGGTTGCGTGAAAATAAAATTCACCTACGCATACGCGGCGCGGGCAAATGGCCGGTTGTAGCGCTTCCGGGTCAGCCATGGCTTTGTTGTGTAACGATCACCGGGATCAGCAGGTCGCCCCAATTGCCGTCGCCGCCATGGTGCCTCGCGGAGCGCACGAGCTCCACCGAGACGCCCGCCTCGACCGCCTTCATCACCGATTGGTTGAGCCTGTGCAGGTCGTTGGCCAGCATGCGGATTGTCGCCTGCTGGTCGACGCTCATCGTGGTCGATTGCTCTTCGGCCCGTTCCTTGACGCGGCTTATCGATGCCATTGGTCTTCTCCTGTGTCTGAGGCCCTGTTGGGCGTTTCCTCTGTATTTCCTGGTCGCTATTCCGCGGCCGGCTTGAACTGCGCGTGCTCGGTCGATTCGTGCATGGCCGTGGTCGACGACCGGCCGCCGGTGATCGCCATAGAGACCGCGTCGAAATAGCCGGTGCCGACCTCGCGCTGGTGCTTGGTCGCGGTATAGCCATTGGCTTCCGCCGCGAATTCCGCTTCCTGCAACTCGGAATAGGCCGCCATCTGCCGCGCCTTGTAGCCGCGGGCGAGTTCGAACATGCCGTAGTTGAGCTGGTGGAAGCCGGCCAGCGTGATGAATTGGAACTTGTAGCCCATGGCGCCCAGTTCCCTCTGGAACTTGGCGATCGTCGCGTCGTCGAGATTCTTCTTCCAGTTGAACGACGGCGAGCAATTGTAGGCGAGCAGCTTGCCTGGATGGTGCCTGCGCACCCCCTCGGCGAATTTCTTGGCCTGCGCCAGGTCGGGCTTCGAGGTCTCGCACCAGATCAGGTCGGCGTGCGGCGCATAGGCAACGGCCCGCGCGATGCAAGGCTCGATGCCGTTCCGGACCTGGTAGAAGCCTTCCACCGTGCGGCCGGCATCATAGTCGACGAAGGGCTGGTCGCGCTCATCGATATCGGAGGTCAGCAGCTTTGCAGCTTCCGCGTCCGTGCGTGCCACGACCAAGGTGGGCGTGGCCATCACGTCGGCCGCGAGCCGCGCCGCGTTGAGGTTGCGGATATGCGCCGCGGTCGGGATCAGCACCTTGCCGCCGAGATGGCCGCACTTCTTCTCCGACGCCAACTGGTCCTCGTAATGGACGCCAGCGGCACCGGCCTCGATGAACGCCTTCATGATCTCGAAGGCGTTGAGCGGACCGCCGAAGCCGGCTTCCGCGTCGGCAACGATCGGTGCGAACCAGGTCTCCACAGAAAGCCCCTTGCCTTCGGAGGTTTCGATCTGGTCGGCGCGCTGCAGCGTGCGGTTGATGCGCTTGACCAGTTCGGGCGCCGCATTGGCCGGATAGAGCGACTGGTCCGGATACATTGCCGAGGCGGTGTTTGCGTCGGCGGCGACCTGCCAGCCCGACAGGTAGATCGCCTTCAGCCCGGCGCGCACCTGCTGCATCGCCTGGTTGCCGGACATGGCGCCGAGCGCGTTGACGAAGTCCTCCTCGTGGATGAGTTTCCACAGCCGGTTGGCGCCCATTTCGGCAAGGCTCTGACGAATCTGCACCGAACCGCGCAGCCGCTTCACGTCCTCCGGCGAATAGGGACGTTCAATGCCGTCGAAGCGACCTTCAGGCGCCGAGGGGACGAGGTTGTAAAAATCAGTCATTGGTCACTCCGAAGACTTCTGCATAGCCAATTCTCGGGCTGCTTCTATGTGACTGAATTTACATTCTGGCACCGCATGGGCCAGAAAAATCAGTAAAATCGGGCGGATATAAGAGAAAACCTGTGTTGTATTTGACAGCAAGGCGCTGTAAATTTGTCAATCCTGTAAAGCGAAGGAGACGGGATGCAGCGGGCGGCGTGTAAATTCCTGTCAAGGATTGGCGATGGCTGACCAGAAGATTTTCGCTGGGCCGCGCATCCGCCGCATCCGTGGCGCCAAGGGCCTGACCCAGACGGCGATGGCCGAGGGGCTCGGCATCTCGCCGTCCTACCTCAACCTGATCGAGCGCAACCAGCGGCCGCTGACGGTGCAATTGATCCTGAAGCTCGCCTCCGTCTACAAGGTCGATCCGCATGAGCTTCAGGGCGAGGCAAGGGGATCGGTCGCTGCCCTCAAGGAGGTGTTCACCGACCCGCTGCTGGTCGGCGAATTGCCGGGAGACCAGGAATTGATCGAGTTTGCCGAGGCGGCACCCAACGCCTCCGCCGCGGTGATAAAACTGTTCCGCGCCTATCGCGAGCAAGCCGAGCGGCTGTCCGATCTCAACGAGCTTCTGGCCCGCGAGGGCCGGGCGACCGCCCTCTCTGGCGCCCGCCTGCCGATCGACGAGGTGCGCGAGATTTTCGAGCGGCGACCGAACCATTTCGCCTCGCTCGAGGAAGAGGCCGAGGCGTTCACGTCGGTGCTCGATCCCGGCGACGACCTGCTTGGCGCCTTGAAGGCATGGCTGAAGCGCGAATACGGCATCGTGGTCAAGGTTCTCCCGGTCGCCACCATGCCGAACTGGCGCCGCCGCTACGACCGCCACTCGCAGCGCCTGTTCCTGTCCGAGCGTCTGTCGCCGTTCGACCAGTTGCGTGAAGTCGCGATGGAGGCCTGCCTGATCCGCATGTCGGTTGCGGTCGCCAGTGAGATCCAGGCACTGAGGCTGACCACGGACGAGGCGCGCCGCCTTGCCCGCTTCGAACTCGGCCGCTACGCCGCCCATGCGCTGATGATGCCCTATCTGCCCTTTCACGCGGCGGCCGTTCGCTCACGCTACGACATTGATGTCCTGCGCTCGCGCTTCGGCGTTTCCTTCGAGCAGGCGGCAAACCGGCTGACCATGCTGCAGCGGCCAGGTGCTTCCGGCGTGCCCTTCTTCATGCTGGAGATCGACAATGCGGGAAACCGCTTCCGCAAGGCCGGCAGCCAGGGCTTTCCGCAAAGCCGCTTCGGCGGTGGCTGTCCCAAGCTTCCCGTGCATGTCGCCTTCACTCAGCCGGGCCAGATATTCGTCGAGGCGGTGGAAATGCCCGATGGCGCCGAGTTCCTGTGCATCGCCCGCACGCTGGAGGGGCCGCAAGGCGCGTTCTCCGAACGACCGCGCCGCACGGCACTGCTGCTCGGCTGCGACATTGGCTTTCGCGACGAGATCGTCTATGGCACGGTGCTGCCTGGCGCGGCGACCGGCGCGAAGATGGGGGCGGGCACCGTCGCGGCGACGCCTGTCGGCCCCGCCTGCCGGCTTTGCGAGCGCGCCGGCTGCCTGGCGCGCGCCGAGCCGCCGGTGACGCGACCGCTCGGCCTCGACGAGATGGTCACCGGCTTGAGTGCCTTCGACTTCCAGTGATGTCGTGGTGACTTGCCGCGCGAAGAAGAAGACTGCTTCCTACTCGGGAAGACAATAAGCCTTCACGCTAAATATAGCGGATGCAATATTGATTAAGCATTGCTGTTAAGATATCAACGACAATCTGTGCAGCGATCGGGGGGATTGATGAGCCGGATAGCTCTTTGGCTTGGTTTGGGCCTTGCCCTTTCGGTCTGGCCCGCTCAGGCGGAAAGATCCTCGGATTTTTTTAAATCTTACCAAGGGTACAATGACGACGGCAAGGCTTTCCTGGACAAAATCGAGCCGAAGATCGGCACGGTGGACCTTGCCGAAGGTGTACACCTGACCCTTGGCGATAAGTTCTATTTTCTTAACAAGAAAGACACTGCCTCTGTTTTGACAGAAGCCTGGGGCAATCCTGCCAGTTCCGCTGCCGATTCGGTCGGCATGATCTTTCCGGCCAAATATGATCCCATTGCCGATGGCAATTGGGGCATAGAGTTGCGATGGGAGAAGATAGGCTATGTCGATGATGGCGACGCCGCATCCATCGACTACGGCGAGTTGCTGCGCACCATGCAGGCGGACACATTGTCAGGCAACGATCAAAGGGCAAAGGATGGCTTTCCTCCCATTACCTTGATCGGCTGGGCCTCGCCGCCAGTCTACGACTCGGTCAACAAGCGTTTGCACTGGGCAAAGGAACTGCAATTCGGAGACGATACCGTCCACACGCTCAACTACGACGTCCGTTTTCTGGGTAAGGAGGGCGTTTTTGTGATGAGTTATATCGCTACGGTGGAGCAATTGCCGGAGATAAGGCAAAGCCTGGACGAAGTCCTTGGCCTCGCCGCCTTCAATACCGGCAAGAAATACACTGATTTCATACCCGGCTCCGATACAGTTGCGGCAGTTGGCATTGGTGGCCTCATAGCGGGAAAATTGGCGGCGAAGGCGGGCCTTCTGGCCGTGGCCCTCATTGCGCTGAAGAAATTCGGTTTGATCTTGCTGGTTCCCTTGGCCGGAGTCTGGCGCTTCGTTCGCGGCAACAAGCGCACGTCGTAGGCGTCGCCCAAGCGCTGCTGACTGTTGTCGGGCGCGCCGGCAGGGTGCCGGCAGTGCGCCAAACGGAACACTGCACTGGATCACGCCTCGCCAATGCCTTTGCGGTACGCGAACAGGGTACGTTCTTGTCGTCTCCTGCGCATCGTGCCGTCCTCAAAATCTCGACAGTCGCGCCCATGACCGACACCACATCAAGGCAGATCGCCACGTCCGCGGCCATCCCGCCGCGCGAGGAGCGAATCGGCTTCCTTCTGGTGTTCCTGTCGGCACTGATGTGGAGTTTCGGCGGCACCATCGCCCGGTTCATCACGGTCGGCGACAGCTGGACCGTGATATTCTGGCGCTCCGCGTGGGCTGCCGTATTCCTGCTTTGCTTCATGGTCTGGCGTGACGGCTGGCGCGGCATGCTGAAATCATTCCGCGACATGGGCCTGCCAGGCATTGCGGTGGGGTTCTGCTTCGCCATTGCGTCGACCTCGTTCGTGGTGGCGCTTGCCTATACGACCGTCGCCAATATTCTTTTGATGCAAGCCGGCGTGCCGCTTCTGGCGGCCCTGTTTGCCTGGGCGCTGTTCCGCGAAAAGGTAACCGTCGCGACCTGGATGGCGATCGTCGCCGTCCTCGCCGGCGTCGCCATCATGGTGTCTGAATCTGTTGACGGCGCCGTCTCGCCCATAGGCGATGGACTGGCGCTGCTGATCGCGTTCATGTTCTCGATCGCCACCGTCATCACCCGGCGCTTCTCCAGCGTGCGCATGACGCCGGCGACGTGTCTCGGCACGATCCTTGCGGCGGGCTTCGCTGCCTCGCAGGCCTCGACGTTCGCGGTGTCGGTCGGCGACATGGGCTTCCTCTTCGTCTTCGGCGTGGTCAATCTCGGCCTTGGTCTTGCTTTCTTCGCCACTGGCGCGCGCTTGATCCCGGCGGCTATCGCGGCGTTGCTCGGCACGTTCGAGCCGATCCTGGGGCCGATATGGGTCTGGCTCATCCATTCCGAGGTGCCGTCCGGGCGCACCATCGTCGGCGGCGCGGTGGTGGTCACGGCGCTGCTTGTCCATATTGGGCTCGAATTCAAGCGCCAGGCGCGGCCTCAGCGGGCTGGGGTCACCGGAGTGCCTTCGCCTAATTGATGCGGGCGCCGAAGCTTTGCCCATTGACAATGTCGCTTCCGCCCGGGCAGGCTGGGAACACGGCAACAACAAGACAGGCGTATCTTGCCAAGTCTCCCCGGCGGCCCGATCGAGACCGGACCACATTCTAGTATCTCTGACCGCACGGCGGCGAAAGCTTCTGACGGCATCGCAATTCCTTCCCGCCCCGACCGTGCGGGCGGCCGTCGGCGGCGTGCCGAATGGCGGCCGTCGACCTCTGGAAAGTTCAACAGTCTAAAGCAAATGCCCGGCCGCGCGAGCATGTCGCGACGCGCCGGCAATGGAACACTCACCAAAGGAGAATAGCATGATCCGCAAAGCACTCTGGCTTTCGGCAACCTCGGTATTTCTGGCGCTTTTGACGCCCGCCGGTCACGCCGCGGACCGCGTCGTCAACGTCTTCAACTGGTCAGATTACATCGACAGTTCGATCATCGATGATTTCACCAAGAAAACTGGCATCAAGGTCGTTTACGATACGTTCGATTCCAACGAGATCCTCGAAACCAAGCTGCTCGCCGGCGGCAGCGGCTACGACGTCGTCGTGCCGAGCGGCAATTTCCTGGCCCGCCAGATCCAGGCCGGTGTGTTCCAGAAACTCGACAAGTCGAAGCTGCCGAACCTCTCCAACATGTGGGACACGGTTACGGAGCGCACCGTTAAATACGATCCCGGCAACGAATACTCGGTCAATTACATGTGGGGCACGGTCGGCATCGGCTACAACACCAAGAAAGTGCAGGCAGCGCTCGGCACCGACAAGATCGACAGCTGGGATACCTTCTTCAACCCCGATAGCCTGGCCAAATTGAAGGATTGCGGCGTCTATGTGCTGGATTCTCCATCCGACATCCTGCCGGCGGCGCTGAAGTACCTCGGTCTCGACCCCAACAGCACGTCGCCCGACGATATCGCCAAGGCCGAGGAAGCTCTTCTCAAGGTCCGTCCCTATATCAGGAAGTTCCACTCGTCCGAATACATCAACGCACTTGCCAATGGCGATATCTGCCTGGCGGTCGGCTGGTCGGGTGACGTGTTCCAGGCTCGCAACCGCGCGGTCGAGGCCAAGCAAGGCGTGGAAATCGGCTATTCCGTGCCGAAGGAAGGCGCCCAGATGTGGTTCGATCAGATGGCGATCCCCGCCGACGCGCCGCACGTCGCCGAGGCGCTTGAATTCATCAACTACATGATGACGCCGGAAGTGATCGCCAAGTCGTCGAACTATGTCCTTTATGCCAATGGCAACAAGGCATCGCAGCAATTCGTGGACAAGGCGCTGCTCGACGATCCGTCGGTCTATCCGGACGCCGCGACCTTGCAGAAGCTCTATACCACCCAGCCTTACGATCCCAAGACCCAGCGCATCGTCACGCGCAGCTGGACCAAGATCGTCACCGGCCAGTAGGCAATCCGGCGCGACCCCGGCAGCCAACTGCCGGGGTCGATTTCTTTTGGGGAATAAAAAAGCACGGAGTGGGGATATGAAATCGCTTGGCAGCATCCGCAGGGACTTCGCGCCATGGAACGACCCGAACGCCAAGCCATATATCCAGTTCGACAATGTCACCAAGAAGTTTGGTGACTTTACCGCCGTCAACAATCTGTCGCTGACCATTTTCGAGCGTGAATTCTTCGCTCTGCTTGGCGCATCGGGTTGCGGAAAGTCGACGCTGCTCAGGATGCTTGCCGGCTTCGAGGAGCCGACGGCCGGGCGCATCCTGCTCGACGGCCAGGATCTGCGCGGCATTCCGCCCTATCGCCGGCCGGTCAACATGATGTTCCAGTCCTATGCCCTGTTCCCGCATATGACCGTCGAGAAGAACATCGCCTTCGGTCTCAAGCAGGAAGGCATGCCGAAGCCGGATATCGAGAAGCGCGTCGCCGACATGCTGAAGCTGGTCAAGCTCGAGCAGTTCGCCAAGCGCAAGCCGCACCAGCTCTCCGGCGGCCAGCGCCAGCGCGTCGCGCTTGCCCGCTCGGTCGCCAAGCGACCGAAGGTGCTGCTGCTCGACGAGCCGCTCGGCGCGCTCGACAAGAAACTGCGCGAGGAAACTCAGTTCGAACTGATGGATCTGCAGCAGGAGCTTGGTCTCACCTTCGTCGTCGTCACCCATGATCAGGAAGAGGCGATGACGATGGCCGATCGCATCGCCATCATGGACAAGGGCGAGGTGATGCAGGTGGCGACGCCGCCGGAAGTCTATGAAGCCCCGACCTCGCGCTTCGTCGCCCATTTCGTCGGCAACGTGAACATGTTCGAGGGCAAGGTTGCCGAACAGGCGGCCAACACGACGCGCATTACAGGTCCAAGCGGAGCTCAGATCGTCGTCGAGAACGGTGGCGCGGCTGCGAAGGCCAATGCGGATATCGTCTTCGCCGTCAGGCCGGAGAAGATCAGGGTCTCGTCTAAGAAGCCGGCCGATGCCGTCAACGCGCTGGAAGGTGAGGTTTACGACATCGCCTATCTCGGCGACATGACTGTCTATCACGTCAGGCTGGACGACGGGCAGATCGTGCGGGCAAGCGCCTTGAACGCGGCCCGTGTGACCGAGGATCCACTGACCTGGAACGACCGTGCCTGGGTGTCTTTCCGGCCCGACGCCGGCGTCGTGCTGGCACGGTAGGGGACGGCCATGTCCAACATCGCCGTTACCGATGCCGCCGCGCCACCGACCGCCGCCAATCCGTTCCTGACGCGGCTCGGTGCCGGCTTCGTCAGCCGGCTCGTCATCATCGTTCCCTATCTCTGGCTGCTGTTCTTCTTTCTTGTCCCCTTTGTCATCGTCTTCAAGATCTCGTTGTCGCAGACGGCTATCGCCATGCCACCCTATACGCCGGTGCTCGATTTCAGGGACGGCGTTTCCGGTTTCTTCGCCGGCCTTCGCGACCTCAACTTCGACAATTATGTCTGGCTGACGCAGGACGCACTCTATTTCAAGGCCTATCTCACCAGCGTGGTCATCGCTGCCATCTCGACGGTGCTGACCCTGCTGGTTGGCTATCCCATCGCCTATGGCATGGCGCGCGCTCCGGCGACAATCCGCCCGACATTGCTGATGCTGGTCATCCTGCCGTTCTGGACGTCGTTCCTGATCCGCGTCTATGCCTGGATCGGCATTCTCAAGCCCGAGGGCCTGCTCAACCAGCTGCTCTTGTCGCTGCACATCATCAACCAGCCGCTGGTGATCCTCAACACCTACACGGCCATCTTCATAGGCATCGTCTATTCCTACCTGCCGTTCATGGTGCTGCCGCTTTATTCGTCGCTGGAGAAAATGGACTATTCGCTGATCGAGGCAGCCAAGGACCTCGGCTGCCCGCCGACGTCAGCCTTCTGGAAGATCACTTTTCCGCTGTCGCTGCCCGGCGTCATAGCCGGCTGCCTGCTGGTGTTCATCCCGGCCGTCGGCGAGTTCGTCATTCCCGATTTGCTCGGCGGCTCGCAGACGCTGATGATCGGCAAGACGCTGTGGAACGAGTTTTTCGCCAATCGTGACTGGCCGGTGTCGTCGGCCGTTGCCGTCATCCTGCTG
This sequence comes from Mesorhizobium sp. CO1-1-11, assembly GCF_020164995.1. Classification (NCBI taxonomy): domain Bacteria; kingdom Pseudomonadati; phylum Pseudomonadota; class Alphaproteobacteria; order Hyphomicrobiales; family Phyllobacteriaceae; genus Mesorhizobium; species Mesorhizobium sp. CO1-1-11. Next base: position 127,365 of record NZ_JAIUHE010000014.1, on the reverse strand, counting down.
CTGCTGCTGATCGTACCGATCGTGTTGTTCCAGCATGCCCAGGCCCGCGCGCAGGAGCAGGACAAATGAACACCACCTGGAGCCGCTTCAACATCACCTCGATCACGCTCGGTTTTGCCTTTCTCTATTTGCCGATCGTGCTGCTCGTCGTCTTCTCCTTCAACGAGTCCAAGCTCGTCACCGTCTGGGGCGGCTTTTCCACCAAATGGTACGTATCGCTGTTCCACAATCAGGGTCTGATGGACGCCGCGTGGGTGACCATCCGCGTCGGTCTGATTTCAGCGACCGTGGCCACCGTTCTCGGCACAATGGGGGCCCTGGCGCTGACCCGCTACACACGCTTCCGGGGCAGGGTCCTGTTCTCCGGCATGATCTTCGCACCATTGGTCATGCCTGACGTCATTACCGGCCTGTCGCTGCTCCTGCTGTTTGTCGCCATCGGCATGGATCGCGGCATGACGACCGTGATCCTCGCGCATATCACCTTCACGATGTGCTTTGTCGCTGTTGTCGTGCAGTCGCGGCTTGTCAGCTTCGATCGCTCACTGGAAGAAGCCGCCATGGATCTTGGCGCGCCGCCTGTGAAGACCTTTTTCCAGATCACCCTGCCAGTCATTCTGCCGGCGATCGTGTCCGGCTGGATGCTGGCCTTCACGCTGTCACTGGACGACCTGGTCATCGCCAGCTTTGCTTCGGGCCCTGGCGCCACCACGCTGCCGATGAAGATCTACAGCCAGGTCCGCCTCGGTGTGACGCCGGAGATCAATGCCGCCTGCACCCTTCTGATCGCGATCGTCACGGTTGGCGTCATCATCGCTTCCGTCGCCAATAAGCGGCGCGAGGTGCAGCGGCAGCTTGACGAGCGGGCCGCGCAACGCGGTTAGAAGCGTTTCAACTGAGGGCCGGGCCTTATTCGCCCGAAACGCCGCGGCTGATGGGTGAAATGAACGGCGTGCTCCAGGTTCCGCCGACGAAAAACGACGACTGGTTGGGCCCCTGCTGGCCGCTCTTCTGCGTTGCTGGCTGATCCGGCTGGATGACACCGCCCGACAGCGCCAGTCCGCGTCCTGCGTAGGATGCGATGCCGGAAAGCCAGATCTTGTATTTCGCCGAATTGGCCTCGGCCTTGTCCAGTCTGGCCACGCCTCGCGAAATGGTTGCCTTCACTTCGGCGCCATCGATGGGCAGCGTCCCGTCCGAGACATCGTCGAGCGCGAAGAAGCCGCCCTGTTCGGTATGCTTGAGAAAGGCCGGCAGGTTGAACTTGCTGAGCGCGCCAGGGCCAAAGGTCGCCGAGACAGAGCCGTCGGCGTTCTCAAAAACCGAATCCCAGGTCCTTCCTGGTCCCTTGAGGATGACCGAGACGGTGCCCGTGCCGACCGGCACCAGCCGGGTCATCCCGGCCGCGGTGCCGAACGCCCCGCCATCGACATCGGAGGCCAGCAGCCGGATCTCGACCTGGGTGCCCTCGGGCTTGCGGTCGAAACGAAGGCTGGTCTGGATGTTGCCGCCGAAGGCGGAGGCGTCGGAGATGTCGAAGACGGAAAGGCCATCCTTGACCTGCGCGGTGGCCGCGACATCGGCAAGCTGGATGCTCCCTGCGGTCGCATGCGCCGCCGACAGCCTGAGATCGAGGTTGACCCGGTCGGCGAAACTCGTGTCGATCTGACCTGGTTCGCCGCTGCTCGCCGGTCCCAGCGACGTGAAGGCGGATAGAAACGACCTGAGGTCGAGCGTGTCGAAGGCAAGTGTGCCCGAGATCACCGGCTGTGCCTCGCCAAGCGACACGTCCAGCGCACCCATGCCCGGATTGTTGTCCAGCGCCAGCGCCGTGTTCTCGAACTTGACGCGTCCGGCCGATGCCGTGACCTTGCTGGAAATGCTGACCGAGCCGATCGCGGCGCTCGGCGCGATGCCGGCCTGCGACCATTCCAGTACGCGGCGCAGCGAAGGAGCCGCGAATTTTACCTGGCCGTCGAAATAGGCGTTTTCGGACATGCTGGCCGTGCCGTCGAAGGAAAAGGTGGCCGGCGCCGCCTTGAAGGACAGGGTCAGCGGCGCCATGCCCCCGGCAAACAGCACCAGCGGCCTCGGCGAGGCGGCGTCCACGGTCACGCTTTCGCCACGCCAGATCCCGGTCGCGGACAGTGTCGCATTGCTGTTCATCGCCGCCCAGTTGGCCTGGCCGCTAAGACTGCTCAGGATCTCTTCATCCTTGCCGTTGACGGACGCCACCATGCGGCCGTCCCTGAACTCCACAGTGCCGAACGTGTCGGCCGGCAGCTTGTCGAGGTCGGGCTTGGCGGGGTCGGCGTTGACCAGGCCACGGGCCGCATCGATGGAGCGCGCGATGCGCCCGCCGGTCGGCGCCGTGGGCAGGAACAGACCGTCCGCCGTGCGCTGGACCCGGATCGTCGGCCGCACCAGCCGTGCCGTGGAAAACACCACATCGCCCTGCAATGCCGCCATGGCCGAGAGGTCGACCTCGACCCGTTCGGCTTCGACGACCGGCGGCGCATCGCCGTCGGTCCATTTTGACAGCGTCACATCGGTCAGGATCGCGCGGAAATTCGGCCAGACCTCGATTCGTGGCGACCCCTCGATGGCAACCCGGAAGCCACTCCAGGCGCTCAATTCCCACGCGATGCGGTCACGCACGATCCGCGTCGAGGCGATCAGCGGCAGGGCCGCGACCACCAGAGCGATGACGATCGCAGCAGCGCCGATCGCCCATACTCCGCGGCGGATCAAGGATGATGGCATATAGCCCCGTATGCTTCCATTCCGACAAAAACGAGCGTCCGACGGGTATAACCCCTATCGTCACTACGACTTAGGGCCGACGCATTTCAAGTCTTTATGGCCCGGCGATGGCATTTGCGCACACCTGACCGCATCGACCCAACAAAATCTTGCTCTGCCGCGCAGCGATATGCATAAGCGATGGCGACCGTGGGAGGATCGATCATGGCTGGCGAACTACCGCTCTGGACCCCGACGCAAGACCAGATTGATGCCTCGCCATTGACCGCTTTCATGAAGGCCGCGGCAGCGAGTACCGGCAGTCCATTCTCGTCCTATGCCGACCTCCACCTCTGGTCGGTCGAGAACCGGGAGGCGTTCTGGGGTCTCGTCTGGGATTTCTGCGGTCTTGAAGGCGACAAGGGTGAACGACTGCTGCTCGACGGCGAGAAGATGCCCGGCGCCTCTTTCTTTCCGGACGCGTCTTTGAATTTCGCCGAAAACCTTCTGAAAAAGACCGGCGCTGGCGAGGCCATCGTCTTTCGCGGCGAGGACAAGGTCGAGAGGCGGCTGTCGTGGAATGAACTGCATGGCCTGGTCTCGCGCCTGCAGCAGCTTTTCCTGTCGCTCAAGGTGAAGAAGGGTGACCGTATAGCGGCGATGATGCCCAACATGCCCGAAGCCGTCGCCGCCATGCTGGCGGCGGCCTCCATCGGGGCGGTGTGGTCATCCTGTTCTCCCGATTTCGGCGAGCAGGGCGTGCTCGATCGGTTCGGCCAGATCGAGCCAGTCATCTTCATCGCGCCGGACGGCTATTGGTATAATGGCAAGGCGATCGAGGTCGCCGACAAGGTCAAGGCGGTCGCGGCCAGGCTCGGCGGCGTCCGCAAAGTCCTGCTCGTCGACTATCTCGGCACCTCCGCCGACGTGGCTGATACCATCGACAAGGCGGTGGCGATGGAAGAGGCCCTGTCGCCCTTTGCCGTCAGGCCCGTCACCTTCGAGCGGCTGCCGTTTTCGCATCCGCTCTACATCCTGTTTTCGTCCGGTACCACCGGCGTTCCCAAATGCATCGTCCATTCGGCCGGCGGCACGCTCATTCAGCATGTCAAGGAACACCGGTTGCATGCCGGCCTCGGCGATGGCGACCGCTTCTTCTATTTCACCACCTGCGGCTGGATGATGTGGAACTGGCTGGTTTCGGGCCTCGCTTCCGGCGCCACGTTGCTGCTCTACGACGGTTCTCCCTTCTATCCCGACGGCAATGTGCTGTTCGATCTCGCCGACGCCGAGAAGATGACCTTTCTCGGCACCTCGGCCAAGTTCATCGATTCCGTGCGCAAGGCCGGCCTCAAGCCGATCCGCAGCCATGATCTGTCGACGATACGCGCCATATCCTCCACCGGATCACCGCTTTCGCCCGAAGATTTCCGCTTCGTCTATGATGGCATCAAGAAGGACGTGCACCTTGCCTCGGTGTCCGGCGGCACCGATATCGTCTCGTGCTTCGTGCTCGGCGTGCCGACCCAGCCAGTCTGGACCGGCGAGATCCAGGGGCCGGGCCTCGGCCTCGCCGTCGACGTCTGGGACGATGACGGCAAGCCGGTCCGGCAGGAGAAGGGGGAGCTGGTGTGCACCAGGGCTTTCCCGTCCATGCCGATCGGCTTCTGGAACGATCCCGACGGCAGGAAATACCAGGCGGCCTATTTCGAGCGTTTCGACAATGTCTGGTGCCATGGCGATTTCGCCGAATGGACCGATCATGGCGGCATGGTCATCCATGGCCGCTCCGACGCGACGCTCAACCCCGGCGGTGTGCGCATCGGCACGGCCGAGATCTACAACCAGGTCGAGCAGATGCCGGAAATCCTGGAGGCGCTGTGCATCGGCCAGGATTTCGACAATGATGTGCGCGTCGTGCTGTTCGTGCGGCTTGCCGCCGGCGTCAAGCTCGACGACGATCTCGAAAAGCGCATCCGGGCCAAGATCCGCGGCGGCGCCAGCCCGCGCCATGTTCCGGCCAGGATCGTCGCCGTCTCCGACATCCCCCGCACCAAGTCGGGCAAGATCACCGAGCTTGCGGTGCGCGACGTGGTCCACGGCCGCGCCATCAAGAACAAGGAAGCGCTGGCCAACCCGGAAGCGCTGGAACTGTTCCGCGACTTGCCGCAGCTCGCGCAGTGAACGCGACCGGCATGGTTAACGAAATATGTCGCACGAATTTACCTAGATTTCACGAGTGGTACACATTCGTAAATTTTTTGGCGACCCGGTAAGGACTTGTTAAGGCCCGGCGTCGATAGTCGCACGTAACTTGAGGGAGAAATCCCGTTCCTCAGCCCCGAGGATCTGAATTCAGCTCAAGCCCCGTTGTGACAGCAATCCAATTTCCTAAGGCGTCCTTATCGGGCGCCTTTTTTTCTTGGCTTGCTATTCCGCGAGCACCCGGGTCGAGGGGAACGCAACCTCGACCAGCGTGCCTTCGCCGGGCGTCGAATTGATGGTGAAGCGGGCGCGGTTGGCTTCCACCATCGCCTTGGTCAGCGGCAGGCCAAGGCCGGTGCCGTCGCCGCGCCCGCGCTTCAGCGCGTTGATCTGCTTGAACGGCTTCAGCGCCTGCTCGATCTCGGCCTGGCTCATGCCGATGCCGGTGTCGCGCACCCGCATGACGACGTCGCCCGAGGTCTCGTAGGCGGTCGAGACGATCACCTGGCCGCCAGCCTGGGTATAGCGCACGGCGTTGGACAGGATGTTGAGCGCGATCTGGCGCACGCTGCGCAGGTCGGCCACCACTTCCGGCAGCCGCGAGGCGAAGCTGGAACGGATGATGACGCGTTCGCGGTTGGCCTGGGGCTGCATCATCGCCACGGTTTCGGCCAGCGTATCGTTGAGCGACACCGCCTCATAAGCCATTTCCTGCTGGCCGGCCTCGATCTTCGAGATATCCAGGAGGTCGTTGACCAGGTCGAGCACGTGGTTGCCCGAGCGGTTGATGTCGCGCAGATAATCGCGGTAGCGGTCATTGGCCACCGGCCCGAACTTCTCGTCGACCATCAGTTCGGAAAAGCCGATGATGGCGTTGAGCGGCGTGCGGATCTCATGGCTGATGCGGGCGAGGAAATCTGTCTTCTGCGAGGAGGCGCGTTCGGCCACCGCGCGCGCCTGGGTGAGATCCTCTTCGGCCCGCTTCCACTGCGTGATGTCGCGCACCACGGCACAGAAACCGCTGTCGTTGGGCAACCGGCCGATGGTCATGAACAGCGGGATGAAGCGTCCCTGTGCTTCGCGGCCGATCACCTCGCGGCCGTCATTCAAGACGCTCGCCACACCAGGCTCCGACAGGCCGGTGAGATAGTCGCGCGCCGCGCGCTGGCTCTCGATGGCAAACAGCGAGGCGAACGGCTTGCCGGTCACCTCGTCGCTTTCGAAACCGAACAGCGCCTCGGCCGGGCGGCTGATCGAACGGATGGTGCCGTCGCTGCCGATCAGCACGACCCCGTCGGTGGCGGTGTCGATGATGGTGCGCATCTCGGCGATGCGTGCCTTCAGCTCGGAAATGTCGGGCTGCGTCGGCTCCTCGCCGATCGCATGCGCCGCCGCGGGGGCATCATCCTCGCCGGAACGGCGAACGACCAGCATCAGGGCCTTGCCGTCGCGCCAGGGCACGGAGCGCAGGATGGCGTCGATCGGGAATTCCTGCCCGTCGCGCGTCTTCAGCCGCAGCGCCCGGTCGCTGCCGTCGGAGGCGCCGTCATCGGCATAGGGATCGGCAAACAAAGCGCCGAGGCCGCCCGCATCCTCGAGGTCCTCCAGCGTCGCGTACCTGGTCAGGTCGAGGAATTCCTCGTTGGCATAGTGCAACTGGTCGCCTGAATGGATGATCAGCGGCACCGGCAGCTTGCCGAGCAGCGATGTATCGGGCGTCTTGTTTTCTGTGCCGACGGAAAAAGCCGACGGCATGAACCCTTCGGTCTTGAGCGGCGGTACGTGCAGGCGCGGCGGCTGGATGGACGTCTCGGCGGCATGATGCGTGCCGCCGGTTGCCGCAATCGCTTGATCGCCGGATGCAGTTGCTTCGTCGCCGGCCCAATCCTCGTCATCCTCGGCGTCGCGAAAATCGTCTGACGTCATACTGTCGTCATCAGCCGGTGCCTCGCCATCCTCGGCCGTCGCTGCCTCTTTGTCGCTGTGGTCGGCGGCATAGTCGAGCAGGGAGCCCGAGGCCTCGGTCGGCGGGGATTTGGAGGCCGGCGCCTGTTGTTCGGCCTGGTCCGGTTGCGCACCGTCGAGCCGCGCCAGATCCCTCTGATCCTCGGCATCGCTTGGGGAAAATTCGCCCGCATCCGGCTCGTCTTCCGTATCGGGCGCTGCCATCTCATGCGCCGGGCCGCTCGCCGGTTCCTGGCTCGAGCCTGCTGGTCCGGCATTCGGGTCGGCGATATCCGCCCGCGGCTCCGCATCGGCCTCCGCCTTGGCCGCGTCGTGCGGCCCGGGCAAAGACCCTATTCCGGCACCTTGTTCCGCCTGCCTTGCCGGCTCGGCTGCCGCCAGCGGCTCTGCCGTGGAACTGTCTTTTTTCAGCCGCTCGCCGATCTCGCGGAATGCGCTGCGTTCCAGCGAGGACAGTCCCTTGTCGTTGGCCGGCTGCCGGTGTTCGGCCAACCGGATGACCTTGTCGGCAAAGCGCCGCTCAGGTTTCGGGACGATGGTCAGCGCCGGCACTTCGCCCTTGAACGGATCCGATGCCTTTGGTTCTTCGGCCTTTGGATCTTCCGGCACTGTCTCTACGGCTTCCGGCTTGGGTGCGGCCGGCATTTCGCCATTGGGCACCAATGCCATGCCGATCGCTTCCGGATCGACGACCGCATCCCCGCTTCGCGCGACGCCGAAGCCGCGGAAGCCTTCGAAGGCGCGGCCGCGGCCATAGACAGGCAATGCCGCCAGGTCGACAGGGATCTTCAGGTCGCTACCGACGACCGGCCACAGCACCGAGCGGCCGGACCAGGTGTCGCGCCGCTCCAGCAGGCCGGCGATCTCGCCGGATGCATCAAGGCCGAAAGCCGCCGCCACATCCCGGAAGCGCCGGCCGATCACGTCGGCCGCCGGACGGCCGACGATATCGGCGAATTCCGGCGACAGGGCGCTGAACTTGCCCTCGGCGTCGGTCCGCCAGACAAAACGCAGCGGTGCGGCCGAGCGGTCTATGGTCCGGGTGGCCATGGTCGCGGTCGGGGCTACGGGCGAGGTGGCCTCGTCCTGCTTTACGCTGTGCACCGCAGCTTCGGTGCCGACCGCCTCTGCCACGCGTTTCGGTTCCGGCGCGGCTGGCGCGTCGTCTTCTCCGGCATTGAAATACCAATGATCGTGCTGCCCCGGCGTGCCGGCCGCCGGCTGATCATTGTCGGCGGCAACGGGTGTCGGCCCGGCCGGCTCCTTGATTTCCTGCGCTGTCGGCTCCGGCATATCGCCAGCCACGGGCCCGGAAGGGACGTGTTCGCGCTCGGCCGTGGCAGCGGCGGGCAACCGCTCGCCCGCCTCTGTCGCGGCGGTTCCCGCCATCCGAACGCCGATCTCCTCGGCAGGGCTTTCCGTGGTCGCGGGCGAACCGTCTGCCGGAGCCGCGCTGTCCTCGAGTTGGTCCTCGTCGATCACCACCAGCAGATGCCGCTCCGGCGTCAGCCGGGCGAGGCCGGCGGGGTAGGAGTTCCTGCCGCCCGGAACGAGGCGCTTGACGATGCGCTCGCCCTCGGCCGCGACGTCTGCCACCAGGGCCGCCAGTGTCGCGGGCTGGATGCCAAGCGCCGAAAATCCCTCCGAGGCGGCCTCGACATTGCCCTTGGCATCGATGAAGGCGATGAAATGGCCGTCTTCGGTAAAGCCGCTGATTGCCCGGCCGGCGATCTCGGCGGCACTGCGCGAGCCGGTCTGCGCGGCCGGCACCGCCAGCATGATGGCATTCTCGCCGTCGGGTAGCGTCACGGCACTGGCAAGAAAGCCGACGGCGCGACTGGTCATGCCGGTCGCCAGGCGCACGGTAATCGATCGATCGACGCCGATCTGGGGAAAACCGCTGGTCGCCATGATCTGGCGGCGTGCGACCAGCGGCAGCCGCGCCGAGGCCCCAATGATCGCTTCGATGTCGGGATAGCCGAACATGGCGGCGCCCGGCCCGTTGGCCCAGATCACCTGCTCGAGGTCCACCGACAGGATCGCGATTGCGTCGCCGGCGGCAAACCGCTGGCGGACCGCGTCAAGCACGGCGACGTCGAGGAAGGAATATTCGGACGGCATGCGCTTGGCGAACCCTCACGGAGCGGCGAATTTGCAGTTAACGCTTTGTTAATAAAAGCCGCAGCCACGAAGGTCCACAAGCCAGAACGTGCAAAGGCTGAATTTTGGCCGTTTGGTTAACGGTCGAAAACATTTTTTTGTGCACTGCAACAAAGATATTGCAATGCACAAGATTTGCCTTTATATTGCCATCATACATGAACGAGACGGCTTTCTGTCAAAGCCGCTGCCGCTGAAAAGGATGGAAAATGTCCAGGACCAAGACCGCCGAGACGATCGAAAACGTTGAATTCCCGAGCTTCGACGCTTCCAAGGCCACCGACCAGATGCGCGCTTTCGCCGAAAAGGGCGTTGAGCAGTCGAAGGAGGCCTACGCCAAGCTCAAGACCGGTGCCGAGGAAACCCAGAAGGCCCTGGAGTCGACCTACGAAACCGCCAAGGCTGTTTCCAGCGACCTGTCGCTCAAGACCATCACCGCGCTGCGCGCCAACGCCGAGGCCGGCTTCTCGCATCTCGAAGCCCTGATCGGCGCGAAGTCGCTGTCGGAAGTCATCGAGTTGCAGACCGCGTTCCTGCGTAAGCGCGTCGAACTGACCGTCGAGCAAGCCAAGGACTTCCAGGCCGTTGCCTCCAAGGCGGCCGAGGACGTCTCGAAGCCGATCAAGACCGCCTTCGAGAAGGCGATCAAGGAAATCAAGGCCGCCTAACAAGTACGCATCGTCCGCGGATGCAACAAAAGGTCGCATTTTGTCGGACAAATAGATGTGAGACAGTGGCGACCGAGCGAATACCCGGCGAGTGGAACCTCCTCCCTCTGCTCTTCGGGGTGACCAGCCAGCACCTCCTCCCGCTGGCTCGTAACAGGAAAAGGCCGGCACCTCCTCCCGCCGGCCTTTTTCTTTGCCCGGCGAAAGGGGCGCCGCTGTAGGGAAGTGGCCTTTGCTTTGCAAAAGCCTTGAATTAGAATTCATAAGCCCGTAAGGACGCATCGCCGAACGAAAGTGCGGATCGCGGAGAGTGAACCTTCCACCCCGATCCTGCTACTAACGTTAAGACGTGCCGTTGTAGCTCAGATGGTTAGAGCGCCGGATTGTGGATCCGGAGGTCGCTGGTTCGATCCCAGCCAACGGTACCACTAGCATTCTCCACCAAGCTATTGATCCTACTGCATAAAATGTCGCATTCTGCCGAGGGTATTGCCCCGTTTTGAGCTTTTGTGCTACCTATTGTGCTACCTATTGTGCTACAAATGGTACGCTAAGACATGGGAAGACGCCGCGAAGAGCAAGACCCTGACCGCTTCCTTAGGGTGCGAGGCAGCCATTTTCACTACTACCGCCGCGTCCCAAAGGAACTCCGGGATCTCGATGAGCGTGGTGAATTCGTTCGTCGCGCCTTGGACACGATTGACCGGTCGAAGGCCCGAACTGCCCGCGATCTTCATGAGGCTGCCGACAACGCGCTTTGGTCCTCCCTTATGGTGGGAGACAATCCTCAAGCCGCACGCATTCGATACCAGCGAGCGATCAAACGCGCGGAAGCCTTGGGGTTCGTTTACCGGCCGCTCGCGGACATCCTTATTGCCGAGCCGCTCGACACAATCTTGCAGCGCGTCGAAGCCACGATTGGAAAACCTCACAGCTCACCACTGATCGACGCGGTCAGCGGTGCGGTAGCCCCACCTGACGATAAGATATCAAAGGCGCTGCAACTCTATTTTACCGACATTGCTCGCGACGAAATCCGCAGCAAAAGCCCAGATCAGAAAAAGCGGTGGAAGGCAAAACGCCAAATGAGCGTCGACGTCTTCATAGCCTTGGTAGGCGACAAGCGAATGGGCGAGATCACCCGCGACAACGCGCGGACGGTCCACAAATATTGGCTGGACAGAATTGCGCCTGAGAAGGGGAGGGCCGACCGCTCGGCGTCGACCGGCAACCGAAATATGGGTAATCTCCGGAGCCTTTACGCCGATTACTATCGGCATATTGGGCTTCCCGAGCAGAAGAACCCCTTCGCCGACCTGTCATTCAGCGACAAGTCGAAGCGCTCTCGGCCTCCATTTCCAACCGACTGGATTCGCGACAAGATATTTGCACCTGGCGCGCTGGCGACGCTCAATGACGAGGCACGCGGCATCGTGCTTGCCTTCGCGGAAACGGGTGCCAGGCCAAGCGAACTCGCCAACCTCCACGCCGGTGTCATCCATCTTGATCATGAAGTGCCCCACATTTCGATCGAGCCACGTGACGACCCTGATGATCCGCGCGAGATCAAGACCGCTTCATCGGTGCGCAAGGTGCCTCTGATCGGTGTCGCTCTCGAGGTGTTCAAGAAGCATCCGAAGGGCTTTCCGCGGTACAAGGATCGTGAGGCGTCCTTATCAGCGCTGCTCAACAAGCACTTCGAGACCCACGGATTGTTCCCGACCGACAAGCACACGGTGTATTCGCTGCGGCACTCCTTCGAAGACCGTATGAAGAATGCTAGGCTGGACGAGGAACTGCGTCGCATGCTGATGGGCCATACAATTGACCGGCCAAAATATGGCGAGGGCGGTGAGATGAAGATGTGGCAGGAAGAACTCATGAAGATCGTTCTGCCCTTTGATCCCGCGATCGTTTAGCGCGCTGTCGCACCACCGCAAGCCGATCCTGCTTCGCCTGGTAGTCCTGCTGTGCGCGTTCGAGATAATCGTATAACGGGAGCCATGCCTCACCCTGCTCACCTCGCGCGACGATGATCTCGGCAACGCGATCGAGCGCGCGCTCAATCCGCTCAACCGTGATCGGCCGCGCTGTTGGCGAGCGCCGCTTCACGGATCATCCTTTCTGGTCCTCCACGCACAAAGCATATCGTCTGAGTAAGCGGACTTTTTGCAGTACGGGAAGGATGTGTCTCTGGTCGGCGGCGACCGGCGGCTGCGGCGTACATTTCGGACAAATCGCTGACCATACCGGCTAAGAGAGGGTAGCCTCAGAGCGCTACCGCCAATACAGCGCTGCAACTGAGTTCGTCTGTTGAAGCGACTTCGCACGCGGCCAGCAGGTTCAAATCCTATCCCCGCAACCAATTCTATCATAAATCAATAACCGTCCCGGTCTAACCGGGGCGGTTTTTGCGTTTGGAAGGCACACAATCGAGCAAATTAGGACGCCGAGGCGCTGCGTATCGCGTCTTCAAGGCTAAGTGATTGTTTTTCCTCGACGCCGTTACCGAACTGTTCCAACCGTGGCAGCACGCTGGAAACTTTTTGCAGGCAGCACGAACTGCTCCTCCGATACGAAGAAGGGACTAAAATGGCGGTTCCTTTCGGAACCACGCCGCCGGCCGCATAACTGTTGCCAGCCGGCGCAACCACTTATGCGAAGCTGATTAGGGGCTGGAAAACGACCCGTGAAACCGCTTTCGGCAGAAAATTTCGAGGGCATCCGGCTTGTCCCCGCTGAGGATCCATTCCGCAAGATATTTTGCTAAGCCCAAGGCGATTGCGAAGCCGTGGCCGGTCCAGGCAAATCCATAGATTGTGTTTTTCAAGGCTGCGGGCGTGTCGACTATCGGGATGCCGTCGACCGCACAAGTTTCGACGCGGGAGGCATCGACCTTCAGGAAGGACGACTCGTCGATGAAGGGCAGGGTCGCGATAGCGTCGGCCAAGCCGAGCCCTATCGAGCTCAGCGATCCTTTCCAACGCCCGTCAGGCGTGTGGGCAACGCTTTGACCGCCTGAAAGCATCACGGTCCCATCTGGGATCTGTTTCACGGATAGTTTGCGATGTGCATGACCCAGAAGATGATTGATCTTCTTGCCGTTCGGGTTGGTGACGAACATCATTTGCGGCATCTGTGTGGTGATAGGCATAATTTCGTGTGACTGGAGAACCGGTCTCAGCAATTGCAGAACGCCCTTGTTGGCCAGAAGGACTAGCTTTTCACCAACGGGCACGACTTCCTCGCTCGCCAACCTCACTCCGGTTGCTCTTCCATTGATGTGAAGGATTTCAGCGACGTGCGCGCGGGTTCGCAGGGTCGCTCCCGCCTTGTGCGCCTGCCTTGCGAAGGCCTGCGTGGCGAAGGTGTGGTCGCATACCCCGTCATCCGGGCAATAGACCGAGCCAATGAGATCGCCGGACAACTCGGGCTCGCGCTCCAGAGTTTCAGCTCGGTCCAGAAGCTGTGAAGGAACGCCGAGCGCGTTCTGCACCATGGCCATCGCTTCCATGCTGCCGCGCACTTCATGCTCGTGTGCGCCATGCGGGATGTTGAAGAGATGAAGCCCGCCGGTCCGGCGGTAGCCGACGCCGCCCTCGAATTGCCGCTGATACTGTGCCCAGAGCGGAAAGCCGACAGTCGCCATCGGCAGTTCCCGCAAATCGCGGCTGTTTGCACGCACGCCCCGTTCCCCGGAGCCGCCCGATGCGCCGGCCGCGATGTCGTCGGCTTCAAGCAGCGTAACCGTCTTGCCGGCACGCGCCAGTTCGTAGGCGAGGCTCGTGCCGTAGATGCCGCCTCCGACGATCACGATTTCAGCCGCGGTGGCCTGTGTGGTCATTGTATCGGGTCCTTCTAGGATATGTTGTCGTGACTATCGCATGCGTGTGGGAGGTGGTCGGCTCATTTCAAGCCACTGCCGCCGGACAGGAATTGCCGGAAGCCGTCTGACCCGCCGGCGGTGAACATGTCATGGGGTGAGCCCTCCGCCTCGACCATGCCTTTGTTCAGGAAGACGACCTTGCTGGAGACATCCCTGGCGAAAGCCATTTCATGGGTAACGACGAGCATCGTCCTGCCCTCCTCGGCGAGCGCACGCATGACACGCAGCACCTCGCCGACAAGCTCCGGGTCGAGCGCGGAGGTCGGCTCGTCGAAAAGCATGACCTTCGGATGCTGGGCCAGCGCACGGGCGATCGCCGCACGCTGCTGCTGGCCGCCGGACAGATGGGCGGGATAATGATTGCGCTTCTCGGCAATGCCGACCTTTTCCAGAAGCAATTCAGCTTCCTCTACACAATCGGCGCGGGGACGCTTCTGAGCATGGATCGGGGCCTCGATCAGGTTTTCCAGGATCGTCATATGAGACCAGAGATTAAAGCTTTGAAACACCATGCCGATGCTGGCGCGCATGCGCTGAAGCTGGCGCCCGTCGGCCGGCCGCGTCCTACCACGCTGCTGGGTCAGCCGGATAGTCTCGCGGCCGACTTCGATCTGCCCGCTATCGGGTGTTTCGAGCATGTTGATACAGCGCAGCATCGTTGACTTGCCGGACCCGGAGGAGCCGAGGATGGAGACGACATCGCCTTCCATCGCCTCGAGCGAGATGCCTTTCAGCACCTCGAATGAACCAAAACTCTTACGCAGTTCCGTCAGGCGCACGGCCGGCTTGAGCGGGTCGGTCATAAGGTTCCTCCTTGCCTGGGTGCGGCAACCACAGGAGCTGGCCTGAGATCGGCGCTCAGCGCGTATTCGGCCCACTGGACGAGCCGCGTGACGACAAAATTGATGAAGAGATAGATCGCCGCCGCCACGATCAGGATTTCGATGGCGCGGAAGGATTCGGAAATGAGCTGTGCCGCGAGGCCCGTCACCTCCATCAGGGTGATGATAGAGGCCAGCGCCGTCGATTTTATCATCAGGATGAATTCGTTGCCGTATCCCGGCAAGGCATGGCGCAAGGCAAGCGGGAAGACGATGCGACGGTGGAGCGTGAAGTCAGACATGCCGCAGGCCCGCGCGGCCTCGATCTGGCCTGATGGAACCGACAGCAGTGCCCCGCGAACGATTTCGCAGGCATAGGCAGCGGTGTTCAAGGTCAAGGCGATGAGCGCGCACCAGTAGGGTTCGCGCAGCAGAGGCCAGAGAAAACTTGTCCGCACGGCATGGAACTGGCCAAGGCCATGATAGATCAGGAAGATCTGCACCAGCAGCGGCGTGGAGCGGAAGATAAAGACGTAGAAGGATGCGGGCGCGGCCAGGAGCCGCAAGCCGGACAGCCGCGCCAAAGCGAGCATGACGGCCAGAACGGCACCCAGCCCCACTGAGGATACCGCAAGCTGCAATGTCAGCGGCACACCAGTCAGAAGCTTCAGCAGCGTCTGGTACAGGAACGGAAAATCCATCAGGCCTGCCTCATGCCAAGCGTCAGCCGCGTCTCAGTCCGCCGCAGAAGCCATGTCGAGAATGATGAGATGGCCAGATACAGGACGGCGGCAGCGAAGAAGAATGTGAATGGCTGGCCGGTCGATCCCGCACCGATCTGCGCTTGTCGCAGGATTTCCACGAGCCCGGTGACCGAGACCAAGGCGGATTCCTTGAGCACCAATTGCCAGACATTGCCGAGACCCGGCAGGGCATGCCGAAGGACCAGCGGCGCGATGATGCGGCGAAACAGCGTCAAGCGGGACATGCCGGCGGCGATCGCCGCTTCGATTTCTCCCCGCGAGACCGCGCGATAGGCACCGCGCATCACTTCGGCCTGATAGGCGCCCGACACCAGCCCGATCGCCAGCGCACCGGCCATGAAGCCCGGCAGGCTGATGAAACCCGAAACGCCGAACAGGCCAGCCAACGGTGTCAGAACCGCGCTCGAACCGAAGTAGAAGAGATAGATGACGAGGATATCGGGTATGCCGCGAAGTACCGTGGTATAGGCATCGGCAATCAAGCGTGGGAGAATGCCGCCGTTGATCTTCACCCACGCGCCCAAACTGCCAACTAGCAGGCCGAAGGCGTAGCCGGTCAATGCCACGGCAAGCGTCATCATGGCTGCTTGAAGCAGTGCCGGTCCCCAGCCGGCCGCACCAAATCCCAGAACGAAATCTGTCATTGCGGGCCGACATCCCTAAAACGAGCTGCATGGGAGGTATGAAGTGAGCGACCCAGGCGGTGGGTCGCGTCGCGTCAGATGGCATCAAGCGCGGAGAGACGCGAAGCTGCTCGCTCTTGTCCCGTTCAGTTCTTCACGGAGATATCGACGCCGAACCATTTTTCCGTCAGCGCCTTGTTGAAGCCGTCGGCGTTGACCTCATGGATGGCGGCGTTGAACTTGTCCTTCAACGCGGTGTCGCTCTTGCGAAAGGCCACGCTTGTCCCGCTGGCCAGCAGGAAAGTCG
This sequence comes from Mesorhizobium sp. CO1-1-11, assembly GCF_020164995.1. Classification (NCBI taxonomy): domain Bacteria; kingdom Pseudomonadati; phylum Pseudomonadota; class Alphaproteobacteria; order Hyphomicrobiales; family Phyllobacteriaceae; genus Mesorhizobium; species Mesorhizobium sp. CO1-1-11. The sequence continues at coordinate 111,224 of NZ_JAIUHE010000014.1, read as the reverse complement.
GTCCCAAGAGTTCCGCCTCGGCCATGTCAGGCTTTTTCAGCGCCTCGGCGAGAACCGTGATGTTGGCCATTGTGAGATCGATTCGACCGGCAAGAAGATCGAGATTTGCCTCATCCTGCGTCTTGTAGGATCTGACCGTGACCACGTCCTTCAGATACTCGTCGACAAATTTGCCGGCGGTGGTCGATCCCTGGATGCCGAGGACTTTTCCCTTGAGCGCCAGGTCGAGCTTTTCGACAATGTCCTTGGATCCGGAGGACTTGTCGCGCAGGTCGAACTTGTCATGCCAGGGCAGGGCCTGCGCCAACCCGCTGCCCTTCAGCGCCAGGAAAGCGTTGGGCGCGGTGGAGTAGGGGTCCGAAAACGCGGCCACTTCCGCTCGCTCGGGTGTCACGCCCATTGAGGCGATGATCGCATCGAATTTACCGGCATTCAGCGCCGGCAGCATCCCATCCCAGTTCTGCGCGACCATCTCGCATTGTGCCTGCATGCGCTTGCACAGTTCCTTGGCGAGGTCGATTTCGTAGCCGGCGAGTGTTCCGTCCGGCAGCGTATAGTTCCACGGCGCATAGGCGCCTTCCGTCGCTATGCGGATATGGAGCGCGTCCTGCGCCAGGACCTCACCACAGGGATAGAAGCCAGCCAGCGATAGTGCTGCCGCCAAGACGGTATTTCTGACCATGTGAAGCTCCCTCTCTTGTTATGAAACGCCCGCAGCCCCACCGCTTAAATCATAGAAAAAACCGATGTCCTCACTCAGGCAATGCGAGGACGTTGATCTTTCCCCTGTCGGCCGAAATCCTACCCAAGGCCATCTTGGCGAGCCATTGCGCTTGACTAGAAAGGAAATTGCCGAAGCATTCCAATATGAAATGTTGCGGGGACCATAGAGTTTTCCTATAGAATCTCTCTCAAACCGCTCGGGGGGTGGCTGATGAACTACAAGCAGCTTGAAGCATTCCGTGCTGTCATGGAGGCGGGGACTGTGACCGGCGCGAGCGAGGTTCTGCGTATCGCCCAGCCTTCGGTCAGCGCGCATATTTCGAACCTGGAACATGCGCTGAAGATCCCGCTCTTCATTCGTCGGGCGGGACGTCTCGTCCCGACGGCGGAAGCCATGCTTCTCAACGAAGAGGTCGGGCGGATCGTCAAGGGAATGACGAGGATCCGGCGCCTGGCTGGCGATATCAGGCAGCTGGAAGCCGGGCGGCTGATGATCGGTGTCTATCCGGCGCTTGCCAGCATCGTCTTGCCCCGATTCCTGAAGTCGTTTGCCGGGCATCATCCGAAGGCTCGAATGGGCATCTTTCCGGCAGCCTCGCTGCGGATCGCGGAATTGACGGCAAACAAGGAGATCGACCTCGGCCTCATTCAGATGCCAGTGGTCGATCCGGCCATTGCCTGCGATCTGATTTTCCAGACAGAATGCGTCTGCGTGGCGCCGCTTGACCATGCGTTTGCCAATGACAGCGTCATCTTCGCGCCGCGGCTTGAAGGACAAGAGTTCATTGCGCTTGGCCGCGAAGACCGCACACGACAGGATATCGAGCGTGTTCTGGATCACGCCGGCGTTGCCGTTGACCACCGTTTCGAAACGCCATTCGCCGACACGGCCTGCGCGCTGGTCGCACAGGGCCTGGGCGTGTCTATCGTCGATCCGTTCTCTGCGGCTCGATGGGAAGGCAAGTTGACGATACGTCCGTTCAGCCCCGGTCTCCTCTGCGACATCTACATGACCAGAAACAGAGCCCAGGTCTCCTCCATGCTTCAACAGGCCTTCGAGCGGGAATTCCGAACCTCGCTCGAGGAGAATGTGAGCGGCGGCTCGCGGTTGTTCTAGAATGCAGCTGAGACCGACACTGCTTTGTCAGATCAGCACCAGCCCCAAGCATCGCCATTGCGGCCGAGGATGATGCGGTAGTGAACTGCGATGCGCAAGCGGACGTTCTAATGGCGGTTGAGATAAGGTTGGTAGCGAGCTGCAGATTTCCCCAACCCTTCGCTGCGGCTCGTCATTGAGAATGCAGGCGACCAGCGACATGCCGAACCTATTCAATTGACCTTTGGATGAACTTGTTACCTGCGGCCTTACCAGCGCACCCGTCAACGATAGCGCGCCGTTAAAGATAAATGCTTGTTTTATCTGCCGCTACCATCGCACGGTCAGTGGCTGCGCGAGACCCTTTCGCTAAATTAGTGGATTTGAGGTGGTAGCGGGAGGCCGCTACCGCCTTTCCCCACATTCAGAGGACCTACGATACTTCCTCCGTTTTTGTTCGTAGTGGAAGCCGGCAGCGCTCTGGAAGACGCAATCACGTTGTTGGCCCATGCTGAGATAGTTGCTGGGGCACCGGGCGAGGGTTTCGGGACCGTTGGTAGACGAAAACGCGGTGACAATGCTCGGCGTGAAATTGGCCGATCGCTCCCTCGACGAACCGCTGGCCGCTGATGGTCTGCTCCCGCGGCTCATTCGCTCATATCGCGCAGGGCATCGTTCTTGATGATTTCAATGCTGCGCAGGCTGAGCAGGCGGATGACGCCCTTCTCCTTCAGGCGGGTGAAGACCCGTGACACGGTCTCGATGGTGAGACCGAGATAGTCGCCGATGTCTATCCGCGACATCGGCAGCTCGACCTGCCGCAAGCCGCCCTGGCGCTCGGCCATATCGAGCAGGAACGCGGCAACGCGCTCGATGGCATTCTGGCGGCCGAGAACGAGGAGATGTTCCTGCGCTCTGGTCAATCCCTTGAGCGCCAGGGGCAGAAGCTCGCGCGACATGTCCGTGCCGGAGGCGATCCGGAAGACGCGGACACCCGTCGCATTGATCGCCTCGGCGAAGAAATGGTGCGTGGCGTCTGCCTCGAAGCCGAAAGTCTCTCCGGCCAGATGGAAGGCGCTTATCTGCCTGCGGCCGTCGGCAAGCAGGCGGTAGATGCGGACGGCGCCAAACTCGACCTGGTAGAGAGCTCCGGCTTTTTCGCCCTGCGCATAGATTTCCGAACCGGCCGGGAAGAAGCTGACCGGCTGCAAAGGCGCGCCGCCGAAAGCGGGGACGAGGCGCGGCTGCGGGAGGTCTGATTGCAGTTGAATCTTTGAGGCGGTCGCTTGAGCGTACATGGCTGTCTTCCCGGTTGATCCGTGACGACAGCAATCGCGCGAATCCGGGAGTGGCGAAATTCGGTTATGTCCCTACGGGAAACTACCTAGTCGGCCCGGCACAGGTGATGCGCTTGCCGAGCCTGAGGCGCGCGACCATTGACGCGGCGACCATCCGGATAGGGTCTCCGCACCGGCCTGATCCTGACAAGATGCCTGCCGGCGGGATATCAGCTTTGAACGGCCTCCCGGCCGGACACTTGCCCGATCAAGATCCGAAAGAAGACGTGGGGAAGGTGGTCCGAGACCGGGAATGTGTCCGGCTTCAGGGCGCCGGGTTCCCACCAATCGGCATGCTTGCTCAGCATCGCCCACGCATGATCGCGCTGGACCTTATGTCCGACCGTGTCTGGGAGTTCTTCGTAGCGGCCTTCGACAATCGCACTCTTCCATCCTCGCCCCGGACCGTGTTCGTCGACTTGTACCGACACCAATGGGTTGGCGCGCATCCAGTCGATCTTCCTGCCCAGTATGGAAAACGCGTAGAGGTGATTGTCCGCATGGGCGTAGTAGAGCGGCACGATGTAGGGTTGCCCATCTCTCGCGCAGGCCAGGTGGCCGATACGATTGGCCGTCAAGAGCTTCGTGCATTCCAGTGTAGAAAGCGTGCGGACAAGCATCGTATGCCCTCCTAGTCCTTGCAGACGTTTTGCTCAGGTGTCTCTTTGCCGCGTTACAGCGTCGAATTTTCACCCACCCGACGTCGCGACCAGCAGCGGAATGCCCCAGTCGCTCTTGGCCACAGCCAGCCGGCCTGCCGAACCATAGGGAATGCCCAGCGCATCCCATGTCTCGACCAGCGCGTCCTGCAGGCCCGCAATCAGCGCATCCGTGTGGAACGGCGTCGGCGTGATGCGCAACCGCTCGGTGCCGCGCGGCACGGTCGGGTAGTTGATCGGCTGGATGTAGATGCCGTGCACGCCGAGCAGGCGGTCGCAGGCCATCTTGCAAAGCTCGGGGTCGCCGACCAGCACCGGCACGATGTGCGTGGGCGACTCCATCACCGGCAGGCCGGCGGCGGACAGCACCTGCTTGGTGCGCGTCGCCTGCTGTTGCTGTGCATCACGCTCGGCCTGCGAGCGCTTCAGATGGCGGATGGAGGTGGTGGCGGCAGCGGCAATGGCCGGCGGCAGCGCCGTGGTGAAGATGAAACCCGGCGCGTAGGAGCGCACGGCGTCGATGATGGCGCTGTTGCCGGCGATATAGCCGCCCAGCGTGCCAAACGCCTTGGCCAGCGTGCCTTCGATGATGTCGATGCGGTCGGCCAGGCCTTCGCGCTCGGTGATGCCGCCGCCGCGCGGTCCGTACATGCCGACGGCATGGACCTCGTCAATATAGGTCATGGCGTTATAGCGCTCGGCAAGTTCGACGATCTGCCGGATCGGTGCGATGTCGCCGTCCATCGAATAGACGCTCTCGAACACGATCAGCTTGGCGCGTTCGCGCCCTGCCGCCTGCAGCAGGCTTTCCAGATGCGCGACGTCATTATGGCGGAAGATCTTCTTTTCGGCGCCCGAGCGGCGCACGCCCTCAATCATCGAAGCGTGGTTCAGCTCGTCCGAAATGATCAGGCAATTGGGCAAAAGCCGCGCAATGGTCGAGATCGAGGCCTCGTTGGAGACGAAGCCGGAGGTGAAGACCAGCGCGGCTTCCTTGTCGTGCAGGTCGGCAAGCTCGAGTTCGAGCTCGACCAGTGGGTTGGAAGTGCCGGAAATGTTGCGGGTGCCGCCGGCGCCGGAGCCCATCTTGCCGGCCGCGTTCTGGAAAGCGGCGATGACATCCGGGTTCTGGCCCATGCCGAGATAGTCGTTGGAACACCAGACGGTGATTTCCTCGACGCGGCCGTTGGAACGCCAGATGGCGCGCGGAAACCTGCCGACAATGCGCTCGAGATCGGCGAAAACGCGGTAGCGCCGCTCGGCATGGAGCTGGTCGATCGCTTCCTCGAAGAACCGCTGATAGTTCATCTCAAGTATTCCTCTGGCCAAGAATTGGTCGGAACGGGCATCGAAGCCCTGGACTTCACCTTGCAATGGGGGAAACAGCCCCGCATTGAGCCACGTCAAATTTCGGGGCAGCCGGAGATTCTCACGGGACCGCAGCAGGACGGCCGCACATCCGTACAAAGCACAGGCTCGAATGGTTTCAAAAATGATTCAAATCAAAGCGCGGAACGATCGTTTGGTCGATCGTGGGAGGATGTGGAATCCGATCGCAAGCGCTCCATCTGGTCGCAGCCTGGAACTGGCCGTCATTGACGAGGAGGGCCTGCACGCGCTCATATTCCCGTGCGAAAAAGGACGCGAAGGCTGGAGGGATGCCGCTACCGGCGTGCGCGTGGATATCCGTCCAACCCACTGGCGCGATTGGAAATCAGAATCCGCGCAGGTCAGCTCACTTCAAGACTCGCCTTAATGCTTGGAGTCAGCGATCAAGGCCATGCGCACGAGATGCGACAGGCTGCCCGCCCCCATCTTGCTCATGACATTTGCGCGATGGATCTCGACTGTGCGCGGGCTGATCCCGAGATCATAGGCAATCGTCTTGTTCGGCAGGCCGGAGACAAGCCCGTCAAGCACCTGGCGCTCGCGCTCCGAAAGCGTCGACAGGCTACGCCGGATATCCGCGGCCTGTGGGTGCGTCGCGACCGCATGATCGCGGTTGTCGAGGGCCGAGCGGATTGCATCGATCAGGATTTGATCGTCAAACGGCTTTTCGATGAAATCGGCCGCCCCTTCCTTCATCGCCTGGACGGCCAGCGCGACATCGGCGTGACCTGTCATGACAATCACGGGAACCGCATGGCCCCGCGACCTGAGCTGCCGCAGGAACTCGATACCGTCGATTCCGGGCATGCGCACGTCGGTTACGATACAGCCGTCGATAGTCTTCGGCGCCGTTGCCAGGAAGGCTGACGCGGACTCGTGCAGCCGCACCGCAAAATCGGCTGTCGCAAGAAGAAAGCCGAGTGACTTGCGGACATCGACGTCATCGTCAACCACATGCACGACATCATTGCCGGCCATCAGCGACCTCTTCTTTTTCCACGAGGCGCAACGTGAACCGGAAAGCGGTTCCGCCACCGGGCATTGCCTCGGCCCAGATATGGCCACCGTGCGATTCGACGATAGTGCGGCAAATGGACAGGCCGACACCCATACCCTGTTTCTTGGTGGTGACGAAAGGCTGGAAAAGCTGTGCCGAAACCTCGGGCGCCAGTCCGGGGCCGGTGTCGATCACGCTCACTTCGGCCATGCCGTCGTCACGTGCGGTGGTTGCCACGCGCAACTCGCGGCGTTGCGTGCCCTGCATAGCCTCCACCGCGTTTCGCATCAGGTTCAGCAGCACTTGCTGGATCTGGATGCGATCGGTCAAGACGAGCTCGGCTGCCGGGTCAAGATGATAGCTGACCCGCACATCGGCTTCTCTCGCGCCGACAAGAGCCAAGGAAGACGCCTCCTCGATCAATGCCGGCAGGCGTTCAACCTGACGCTCGCTCTCGCCGCGAGCGACAAAGTCCCGAAGGTGACGAATGACGTCGCCAGCTCTCAAGGCCTGCTCGGCCGCCTTTTCGACGGCTTCCCGCAACATGACGGCATTGTCGTCCTGGCTCTTCTCGAGGAGCCGCCGGCTGCCTTTGAGATAGTTCGTGATCGCCGTCAGCGGCTGGTTGATCTCATGCGCCAACGTCGAAGCCATTTCGCCGAGAGCGGTAAACCGCGCCATGTGGAGCAACTCCTGCTGCTGCTCCTGGATCCTCGCTTCCGCCTTGTGGCGCTCAGTCAGATCACGGCAAAATCCGGTAAAGAAACGCCCGGTGCCGGGATGCATCTCGCCGACGGAAAGCTCCATCGGAAAGGTCGACCCGTCTTTGCGCATTCCGGTGACCGTGCGGCCCAGCCCGATAATCCGGCGCTCCCCGGTCGTCAGGTAGCGATGCAAGTAGGCGTCATGCTCCTCCTGATAGGGCGACGGCATCAGCATGCTGACATTTTGGCCAATGACTTCGCTGGACTGGTAGCCAAACAGCGTTTCGGCAGCCGTGCTGAAGGACTGGATCCGGGCCTGCTCATCGATGACGACCATGGCATCAGGCACCGTCGCCAGGATCGAGCGTAGATGATCTTCACGCAACTGCAATGCGGCATTAGCGAAGGACAAGTCGCTGACATCCGTGCCTTGGACGAAAATGGCGGTGATGGTCCCGTCCCCGGCCCTGATCGGCTGGAAAACGAAGTCCAAAATGCGCTCTTCAGCTGCGTCATGACCATTGCGAAAGACGACTTTGACGCCACGTCCCAAATGGGGCTTGCCAGTGTCGTATACCTGGTCCAACAGTTCGTAGAACCCTTGGCCCTCAAGCTCAGGCAAAGCCTCCCGCACCGACTTTCCGATGACCTGCCTTTGACCGATCAGGCGTTGGTAGGCAGCATTGGTCAGTTCGAACACATGGCCCGGCTCGCTCAGCAAGGTCATGAAGCCCGGAGCCTGTTCGAACATCAACGCAAGACGTTCATTTTCTGGCAAAGCTATTCCGCTCCTTCCGCACGATCGGCGAGCGAAGTCGCCTCCGTGTCGCCGCCGGGTGGACCGGCACATCCATGTTCACATGCAGTCCCTGATTTGGGAACCGGCAGTAGCGGGTGATTTAGCACTCATCGCCGTGTGCGCAAACGGGTCGACGGCAAAGTGGCAACGTGTGTTGCCGGCCAAGCAGCCGAGTGCGTGGAAGTTCGGTTGCGAGCTTGCAATGATGGCGGTTCCGCGGCCTGCTACGAAACAAGCAGGACGGAAAACGGCTCGGCGCAGAAGAGACCGTCCTCGACGGCCCTGACCCCGGCAACGTTTTCGGCGGCAACGATTGCCGCCTGCCTTTGACGCTCGTCAAAAATGGCACCGCTCAGTTCGACAATCCCGCTGTTCACCTTTACGCCTATCAGGTCGCCGCCACTCCACGTCTGGCCCTGAAGTTCGGCAACGACGCGCTTGCGGATCTGCTCGTCGTCTGCGGTCGCCGCGCCTGATTTCGGCAGCAAGCGAACCAGGGCACCCAGAAGGTCGGTGCGGGTAATGATGCCCACAGCTTTTCCGCCCTCGACGACCGGGACATTCTTGATGCGATTGCGGCTCATCAAATCGACGATCTCGGCAAGCGGGGCACCGGGCGATGCCGACACGACATCCGTCGTCATCACTTCGTCGACGCGCCTTCCATTTGCACGGACATATTCCTGCGCGACCTTGCCGGGGCCGAGGAGGAATTGCAGCCAGCGGGGCCGAACACGCTGTGTGCCGAGTTCCGCACGACGCAAGAAATCGCCCTCGCTGATGATGCCCGCCATGGTCCCGTCGTTGCGAGCGACCAGCAGGCAGCTGATCTTCCTGGAAAGCATCAATTCGGCGGCCTCGGCGATCGAGGAACCTGGATCAACCGTGATGACCGGCGTCGACATTATGGCTTCGGCCCGCATTCCCGCCTCCTTCGCTATCCGGACGGTCTCCTGTAGAGGGCAAGCTCATGATTGGCCTTGATCTGCGTCATTTCCCAATCGAAAGGCCGTCAATTCGATCTCTCGTCCCGGATGAGAATTCGCTCCGCGGCGCCGTCGAGATCCTCATACTGGCCGCTGCGCAAGGCCCACAGAAAGCCGAACAGGCCGAGCGCACCGAGAAACAGGGCCACCGGTATGAGATAGATGAGCGTCGTCATGATGTGTGCGCCAACTTCCTGATGCCCGCAGAGCGTCTGTCACCGGGAACAGCTCTGGCTGGAACACTTGGCATGGACCCTTGCAGGCGCAGCGCATTTCCGATGACAAGCAGCGATGACGCCGACATGGCGATCGCGGCGATCAACGGCGTGACGTGCCCCAGAATGGCGATTGGCACCGCAATGGTGTTGTAGACGATCGCGATGGCGATGTTTTGCCGGATCAGCCGCCCGGCCTGCCGCGAGATGTCCAGGGCAAGAGGCACGGCTGAAAGGCTCTCGCGCAAGAAGACGAAATCGGCGACGTTTCGGCCGACGTCGGCGGCGGTCGCCGGGGCAAACGAGACATGGGCCGCGCCGAGCGCCGGCGTGTCGTTGAGGCCATCGCCGACCATGAGGACCTTGTGCCCCGCCCTGGCCAGCGCTTCGATCTCGTCGACCTTGCCGGAAGGGAGGAGGCATGGAACGAAGCGGTCGACATCAAGTGTTGCCGCGACTTTACCGCAGGCAATCGCGGTGTCTCCCGACAGCATCTCCACCGAGACCTTTGCGTCTCTTAGCTGCGCGATTGCGGTACGGGCATCGGCGCGCAGCGCGTCCTCGAAAGCGAAGGTCGCGACGATGGTTCCGTTCTTCGAAAGGACGGTCCCGCCAAACCCCCCAAATTTGCCTTCGCCACCTGTCCTTGCCTTCCATCCCGCCCAGCCGCGCCTGCCGAGGCGCCACGTGCTGCCTTCGGCTGTGGCTTCGATCCCGAAGCCGGGGTGCTCGCTCACCGCGTCCACGGTCGGCTGACCGGCAAAACCCGCGAAGCCGGCGATGGCCTTCGAGAACGGGTGACGGGAGTGCGCCGCCATATCCGCTGCCATCGCCAGCATTGTCGGGTTGATCGACGATGCGTTGTCGAGCCGAGGCTGGCCGAGTGTGAGCGTGCCGGTCTTGTCGAACACCGCCGTGTCGATTGTCGCCAGGCGCTCCATCGCCGATCCGTCCTTGACCATCACGCCATTCTCGAACAGACGCCGCGCCGCAACGACTTGCACGATCGGCACGGCAAGGCCGAGGGCACACGGGCAAGTGATGATGAGAACGGCGATGGCTATCGTGATCGCCCGGTGCCAGTCGCCGGTAGCCAGCATCCAGCCGATGAAGGTCACTAACGCCGTCAGATGGACCACTGGGGCGTAGAGCGCGGAGACGCGATCGGCGATGCGGCGGTAGCGCGCGCGGCCACCCTCGGCGGCCTCCATCAGCCGAACCATCTCCGCCAGGAAGGAATCCTTGGCGGCAGCGGTCGCCTCGATCGTCAGCGGGCCGGTAAGATTGAGCGTTCCGGCCTGCACCGCCCCGCCCGGTGTGACCGTGCCTGGCGTGCTCTCGCCGGAAACCAACGAACAGTCGAGATCCGACGTTCCGTGAATGATGGTGCCGTCGACGGGTATCCTTTCTCCGGCCGCGATCAGCATGTGCATGCCCGGTTCAATCTCGCCGACGGGCAGGTAGTCGCGCGTGCCGTCGCCGCGCAGCACCATGGCCCCGCGCGCGGCCAGCCGCGACAGGCCGTTGACGGTGGTCCGGGCTCGCTCGCGCATCACGTGGTCCAGCGTGCGGCCGATCAGCAGGAAGAACAGCAGCGACACCGACGCGTCGAAATAAGCGTGGTCGCCATGGTTGATGGTCTCGTAGAGGCTCATGGCATAGGCGAGCGAGACACCGACGGCGATCGGCACGTCCATGTTCATGCGGCCGTGGCGAAGCGCGCTCCAGGCCGAGCGGAAGTAGATGCCGCCGGCGAAGGCCAGGGCAGGGATGGCTATCAGCGCCGAAACCCAATGGAACAGGTCGCGCGTGGCGCCTTCGGCGCCGGACCAGACCGATACGGAGAGCAGCATGATGTTGCCGGCGGCAAAGCCAGCGACCGCGACGGCGCGGATCAGTTCGGAGAGCGTCTTGTCCTTCTCTTCGACTTCGGGATCGAACAAATGCGCCTGGTGGCCCAGCCGGCCAAGCGTGACCACGAATGGCGGGACCTCCTCTCCATGCCAACGGATCGAAACCCGTTTCGTCGACAGGTTGACGCGGGCTGCATCGACATGATCGAGCTTGCCGATCGCCGTCTCGATCGACTGTATGCAGGCGCCGCAATGGACCATCGGCACCGACAGGTCGGTCTGGCGAAGCCCGTCGCCGAGCGAGCGGCTTGCCAATTTGATTTCCTGGCTCGAAGGCAGAATGGATGTCACGTTGTCCAGGTCCAATGCCATTTCGGCGCCGGGTGCACAGCAGCTCATTGGATCGCCCCTTTGGAAATCATGATGCGACGAACATCGCGATACGGTTCGGCGAGGCCGGCATCGGCGTCGATTTCAACGATCCAGACACCGTCCCTCGGCGTGTGTCGCGCGCTGAACTCCTGGTCCGGGCCTGACGCCAGGGTGATGGCCTTGTCCTCAGCCTCATAGGCAGGATGACGAAACAGCACCTTGACGCCATGCAGCGGAACAGACCTTCCAGCGGCGTCGCTCAAGGCGTAGCGCACATTGCCCGATGCGATCGTCAGCTTGCCGGTCCAGCCAAGTGCTGCTTGCGCCCGTCCTTCCTTGGCTTTCGCGTTGAATTGCTGGCTGGCCACATAGGTGTTTTCGACGACGAGACCCGTCCAACTCGTGCTGGCGAGCGTTGCCATGGTGACGTTGACGCCGATCACCACACCGAAGAAGCCGAGGATGGTGAGCAGCATATGCCTGCCGGTGAACTCGCGGGATTTCTGCGGATGGGCGTTCATCTGGCGGGCTCCGGTGCATTGAACGTGGCGGTGTAGTCGGCGGACTCGAGGCCTGACTTGTCCTCGATGCGGAACTTGAAACTCTGAGCAACTCCTTTGATCTGGTCCGCCGGCTGGCGCACGAAGACCTTGAGCACCTTCAACCGATCGGGTTCGGCCAGCGTGTCGAACGAGCGTGCGGGCGGAAGCTCGATGCCGACCGCATTCATCTCGGCGCCCGGCAAGCCTTGCAAGGTGACGACGATCGCCCTCGGCTCGGGGATCATGTTGAGCAGCTTGACGGTATAGCCGTTGCGGATAGAGCCGTCGGAGAGCGTGACGAATTGCGGGTTGCGATCATGCAGGACGTTCAGCTCAAGCCGCTCGCGTGTGAGCAGCGAAACGATGAGGGCGAGTCCGACCGCCGACCATGCGCCAAGGTAGATGAAGGTGCGCAGCCGGAAGATCTTGCGAAGATGGAAGTGTGTCAGCCCGCCGGAGAAGCCGCCATCGGCGTTGGGCACCAGCGTGGGGTCCACCGCGCATGAACCGTCCGCCGTGGCAACAGCCATGTTGGCGTTGTAGTCCGATAACGTCGCATAGGAGATCAGTCCGCGCTCCCTGCCAAGCTTGTCCATGACGCCGTCGCAGGCGTCGATGCAGAGCGCGCAGGTGATGCATTCGAGCTGCTGGCCGTCGCGAATGTCGATGCCCATCGGGCAGACGGCGACGCAGGCATTGCAGTCCACGCAATCGCCAATCGGCTGTCCGGCGGCAAGTGCCTTCTTGGTGTGGCGCGAGCGCGGCTCGCCGCGCCAGTCATTGTAGGTGACGGTGAGCGAATTCTCGTCCAGCATGGCCGCCTGAATGCGCGGCCACGGACACATGTAGGTGCAGACCTGCTCGCGCATCAGTCCGCCTAACGTGTAGGTGGTCGCCGTCAGCACGGCGATGGTTGCGTAAGCCACCGGCGCCGCGACGCCATTGGCGACGTCGCCGATCAATGTCGGCGCATCGGCGAAATAGAAAATCCAGGCGCCGCCCGTCGCGGCGGCGATGACCAGCCAGATGGCGTGCTTCGAGGCCCGCAATCCCAACTTGCGCATCGTCCACGGGCCGGCATCGAGCTTCATACGGGCGTTGCGATCGCCTTCGATCGCGCGCTCCACCACCAGGAACAGGTCGACCCAGACGGTCTGCGGGCAGGTATAGCCGCACCAGGCACGGCCAACCGTCGACGTGATCAGGAACAGGCCGATGCCGGCCATCATCAGAAGGCCGGCGACATAGTAGAATTCCTGCGGCCATATCTCGATGAAGAAGAAGTAGAAGCGGCGGTTCGCCAGATCGAGCAGCACGGCTTGATGAGGGGCGAACGGCCCGCGGTCCCACCGCAGCCAGGGCGTCAGGTAGTAGATGCCGAGCGTGACTGCCATCACCAGCCATTTGAACTGGCGAAAGCGGCCCGATGCCCGCTTCGGGAAGATCTTCTTGCGCGCGGCATAGAGCGGCTGCCGCGTCTTGGCGGAATTGACCGCCTCGGCCTCGAGCCGCTCCACCTGCGTCTGATCCAACACCTGCATCTCCATCGGCGGCAAATGACGGGGCCGCCTCTTTGAACAGTGTTGCCGCAAGTCGCGTTGAACCGTGTTGATGCAGGTCAAAAAATCGGAAGGCGGGAAAACAAGTCGAGGCCCGGCAATGCCGGGCCTCGTCGCTTGAGCGGCTGAGGGCCGAGAATAGTCCCCGCTTCCTATTCTCCGCCGCCAAGCGAATGGACGTAGACAGCGAGCTCCTTGACCTTGGTCTCGCCGAGCCGTCCGGTCCACGCCGGCATGACGCCGTGCTTCGGCGACTGGACCTGGGCGGCGATGGCGGTCTCGCCCGAACCATAGAGCCAGATCGCATCGGTAAGATCGGGTGCGCCGAGTTCGCGATTGCCTTTTGCCTTGTCGCCATGACAGGCCACGCAGCTTTCGGCGAAGACCTTGGCCCCTGGCTCGATCAGGCTTGCATCCTGAACCTGGCCGGAGAGACTGGCGACATAGGTGCTGACCTGCTTGATCTGATCAGCCGTGATGACGTCGCCAAAGGCAGGCATTTCCGACTGCCTCGTATCCGCATCCGACGTGAAACGAATGCCGTGCATGATCGTCTGCTGGATATACTCGGCCTTGCCACCCCACAGCCAGTCGTCGTCGTTGAGGTTTGGAAAGCCCTTGGAGCCCTGTGCGCCCGAGCCATGACACTGAACGCAATTCACCTTGAAAGCAGCACCACCGGCGGCGACGGCGAATTCGCGCAGCGCATCGTTGGCGGCAATCTCGGAGACCGTCTTCTGCTCTATCGCCGTGACATATTTGGCCTTGGCGGCTTCCGCGGCGGCCAGTTCGCTCTTGACTTCATTGCGACTGGAATAGCCGAGCACGCCCTTGGTCGCCGAGCTCAGCATGGGCCACGCCGGATAGGCGATTGTATAGCCGATTGCCCAGGCAATGGTGATGTAGAAGGTTATCACCCACCACCTCGGCAGCGGGTTGTTGAGTTCCTTTATCCCGTCCCACTCGTGACCGGTCGTCGAGATGCCCGAGATTTCGTCGATATGCTCGTTGCTCATGATCAGTCGTCCTCGAGTGGGATCCGGGCGGCCTGGTCGGCCTGCGCCCGGCCGCCAGGACGCAAGGCGAAAGCAATGCAGCCGACGAAAAACAGCGCCATGGCGAGCAGGCCCCAGCTGTCGGCGAATTCCCGCATCAGATTGTAGTCCATGGTCATTCCCCTCAGCGGTAGCCGGCGGCTTCGTCGTAGGTCTTGAAATCGACCAGCATGCCGAGCATCTGGAGATAGGCTACCAGCGCATCCATCTCGGTGACCTGCTGCGGATTGCCGTCGAAGTCGCCGACCTTGGCCTTCGGATAGCGAGCTTCCAGGCCGGATGTGTCGGCGTTGGGATCCGCCTGTGCCATCAGATCGGCATTGGCAGCGGCGATCATGTCGTCGGAGTAGGGGACGCCGACGCGCCTGTTGGCGACGAGATGCGTGGAGAAGTCCCTCACATCGATCGGCGTATCCTTCAGGAAGCCGTAGCTCGGCATGACTGATTCCGGCACCACCGAGCGCGGGTCGGTAAGATGCTGGACGTGCCAGCTGTTGGAGTAGCGGTCACCGACGCGCGCGAGGTCGGGGCCGGTTCGCTTCGATCCCCACTGGAAGGGATGGTCGTACATCGACTCGGCCGCTAGGCTGTAGTGGCCATAGCGTTCGACTTCGTCGCGGAAAGGCCGGATCATCTGGCTGTGGCAGAGGTAGCAGCCCTCGCGCACGTAGATGTTGCGTCCCGCGAGTTCGAGCGGCGAATAGGGCCGCATGCCTTCGACTTTCTCGATCGTATTGTCGAGATAGAAGAGCGGCGCGATCTCGACGATGCCGCCGACCGTCACGACCAGCAGGGATCCGACGAGAAGAAGCGTGGCATTCCTCTCGATCAGCGCGTGTTTGTCCATCAAGCCCATTTCTGGCTCCTTATTCGGCAGGCTGGAGGGCGGGCACGGAGCCCGGCAAAGCTTGTTCCTCGCGGTGGTAGCCAAGGATGGTCATGGTGATGTTCCAGGCCATGATCAGCGCGCCGGAGAGATACATCGCGCCGCCCGCGGCGCGCATGACATAGTAGGGGTGCATGGCGGCGACGGTTTCGGCGAAGGAGTAAACCAGGAAGCCCTGCTCGTCGTATTCGCGCCACATCAGGCCCTGCATGATGCCAGAAACCCACATCACCGCGGCGTAGACGACGATGCCAAGCGTCGCCAGCCAGAAGTGCCAGGTGACGAGCCTGAGCGAATAGAGCCGTTCGCGGTTCCACAGCTTCGGCACCATGTAGTAGATCGCGCCGAACGAGATCATGCCGACCCAGCCGAGCGCGCCCGAATGGACATGGCCGATCGTCCAGTCGGTGTAGTGCGACAGCGAGTTCACCGTCTTGATCGACATCATCGGACCTTCGAAGGTCGACATGCCATAGAAAGCGATTGCCATCACCATCATGCGGATGATCGGATCGGTGCGGATCTTGTCCCAGGCGCCCGAGAGCGTCATCAGGCCGTTGATCATCCCGCCCCATGACGGCATCCACAGCATGATGGAGAACACCATGCCGAGCGTCTGCGCCCAATCGGGTAGGGCCGTGTAGTGGAGGTGGTGCGGCCCCGCCCAAATGTAGAGGAAGATGATCGCCCAGAAGTGGATGATCGACAGCCGGTAGGAATAGACCGGCCGGTTCGCCTGCTTGGGGACGAAGTAATACATCATGCCGAGGAAGCCGGCCGTCAGGAAGAAGCCGACGGCGTTGTGGCCGTACCACCACTGCGTCAGGGCATCCTGGACGCCGGAAAAAGCGGAGTAGCTCTTCGAGCCGAGGAACGAGGCCGGCATCGACAGGTTGTTGACAACATGCAGCATCGCAATAGTCACGATGAACGACAGATAGAACCAGTTGGCGACGTAGATATGCGGTTCCTTGCGCTTCAGGATCGTGCCGAGGAAGAGGATGAGGTAGGCGACCCAGACGATGGTCAGCCACAGATCCACGTACCATTCCGGCTCCGCATATTCGCGGCTCTCGGTGATGCCGAGCAGATAACCGGTCGCGGCCATGACGATGAAGAGCTGATAGCCCCAGAACACGAACCAGGCGAGATCGCCGCCGAACAGGCGCGCACGGCAGGTGCGTTGCACGACATAGAGCGAGGTGCAAAGCAGCGCGTTGCCGCCGAAGGCAAAGACGACGCCGGACGTATGAAGGGGCCGTAGCCGGCCAAAATTGAACCAGGGCTGGATATTGAGATCCGGATAGGCGAGCTGGAGCGCGATGACCACGCCGACGAGCATGCCGACAACGCCCCAGAACATCGTCGCAATAGCCCCGTAGCGGATGGGACCGTCCATGTAGGCTGTGGGGTCGACCGGAGCGGCTGGTGCGAAACTTATGTTGCGCAACAGTACCCCCGTGAATCCGGCAAGCACGAAAAACAGCACCCACATATGCTGCCGAAAGGGCTCATCCACTCCGAAGCCGGCGGCCACCAGGGCTGCAAACGCGAACAAGCTCAGGACGAAAATCTCTGTGCCGAATTTCATGATGTATCCCCGAGTGCCGAAATGCGGAACGTGAACTGTTTCGACAGCTATTCCGCGGCCGACGGTCCGGTGCCTTGATCCATGTCAAAGTCCACGCTTTGCCAGTCGGACAATCTTTGCGCATTGATCCCGTGCGAGGAGGTTCCAATGGCCAGCGGCAAGTCGTCAGTTGTCATCAGGTGCGATGCACCGGACGGCTGTCCGGTTGTCGAAGCCTGCCTTCACGGCGGCCGGCTGCCGTGCCTGGACGTCGCTCGATGGCATGGCCAGAAGATGCGGATCTGTGATGAGATGGAGGCGATCGCCGACGGACTGCCCTCACGGGTGGACCGATTGAAATGCCTGCTCGTCGCCAACGAACTGGTGCCGCTGCTGCGCATGTGCCACGGATATGAGGAGGAATATGTCTTCCCGGCCTTTGCCGGCAAGGGCGCCGATGACGCGGCGCGGACCGCCTCGGTTCGCCGCTTGAAAGCCGAACACGTCGAGGATGAGTGCGCGGCGCAGGACCTGACAGACACGCTGCTTGCGATCGGGCACGGTGGCGCCATCGCCAACGCCGAAGCGCTCGGCTTCATGCTTCGCGGTTTCTTCGACAGCATGCGCCGGCACGTGGCGTTCGAAAGGGAGCATGTGCTGCCGACGATCCCCGCAGGCAGGGTTGGCTAGAGCGGTTCAGCGTGTCACGGAAGCGCCCTAACTCTTTGTTTTTGCGCAATTTCGGACGGAGAGCCGCTACGCACTTTTCCGGGAATTTCTCTAGGCACCGGTCCGTCGTTCCAAGCGGCTCATATCGTCGACAAAGACACGACGGTTGTTCTCGATGCGAATCACTGCGTCCGCGCGTAGCCTGGTCAGCTGACGGCTGACCGTCTCGATCGTCAGGCCAAGAAAGTCCGCGATATCCGCCCGCGTCAGCGGCAGGTCGAAGATCGCAGATCCAGTGTCCTGGGCATTTGTCGGATCGACGTTCGTTGCAATCATCAGCAGGAAGCTCGCCACTTTTTCGGAAGCGGTCTTGCGTCCGAGCGTCACCATCCAGTCGCGCGCCTGGTCAAGCTCCTTGAGCGTCTGTTTGAGCAGGCGGCGCTCCAGCTCGGGCGATGCCCTCAACATGCGCTCGATCGTCGCCCTCGGGAACGAACACAGGGAAACATCTGTCGCCGCCTCGGCATTGATCGCACTTTCGAATTCGAACGGCCGGCCCAGGAAGTCGGGCGCGAACCGAAGGCCGACGATTTGCTGGCGCCCGTCCGAAAGGCTCTTGGTCAACTTGACCACGCCGCTGAGAACGTTCGAATAGCTGTCGATCATCTCGGCGTCGCCGATCAGCTCCGCTCCTGGCTGAACGTTGCGCTTGACGGAGGTTTTCGACAAGCTGACCAACTGATCGGAGTCGAGCGCTCCGCAGACCCCGCGATGTCGCGCCTCGCAAGATTGGCAAAGCAGCGGAATATCGGAACTGTGAATGTCCTGTCGCACGGCCATCGCATCACCTGGGATCGGATGCCAGCAGACAGCATCGCTACTTCGGCCATGGTCGCGTCAGTTCGTCCTCGGCACCTTGATCAAAATCAAAGCTCCGGCAGTCGATCGGGGTCAAACTGCCGGCCATGCAAAAGCCAGTAAACAGCGACGTGAACCCGGAAATGACCGCGAGATTGGGCGAGAGCGTGCCTCGCTACACAAGCTATCCGACCGCGCCCCACTTCCATCCTGGTGTCGACGCCCAGATCGTCCGCGGCTGGCTGCAATCCATAGACGTCGACGATGAAATATCGCTCTATTTGCACGTCCCCTATTGCGACAAGCTGTGCTGGTTCTGTGCCTGCCATACCAAGCAGACACGGCATTATGTGCCGGTGGCGACGTTCTTGCGCTCGCTGCACAGGGAGATCGAGACCGTCGGCGAACTGGTGAGCGGCAAGGGCAAGGTGCGCGCCGTCCACTTCGGCGGCGGATCGCCAACCATATTGAAACCCGAGGACATTTTGGCGCTTGGAAAAGCGTTGCGAGATCATTTCGATTTTCTCGATGACGCCAGCCTCAGCGTCGAAATCGATCCCAACGACATGGACGAAGGCCGTCTCGATGCATTCGCGGCGATCGGCATGACGAGAGCGAGCCTCGGCGTGCAGGATTTCGATCCCAAGGTCCAGAAAGCGATCAATCGCGAACAGAGCTTCCTGCTGACCAAGAGCGTAGTGGACGCGGTTCGTGCGCGCGGCGTCAGTTCGGTCAACCTCGATCTGCTCTATGGACTGCCGCACCAGACGCTCGAAAGCGTAGCTGCCACGGTTGCGCAGGCGCTCACGCTGAAGCCAGACAGGATTGCGCTGTTCGGCTACGCGCATGTCCCATGGTTCAAGAAACATCAGACTATGATCGATGAAGCCTGGCTTCCCGACTCCACCGCGCGTCTGGCGCAATCGCAGCTTGCCGCGCGGCTGATCGTGGACGCAGGCTACGAGGCGCTGGGATTGGATCATTTTGCCAAACCGGACGATGCGCTCGCAGCCTCGGCGCGCGCCGGCAAGATCCGCCGCAATTTCCAGGGCTATACCGAAGATCAGTGTGAAACGCTCATCGGCCTTGGCCCCTCGGCGATCGGCCGGTTCCGTCAGGGCTACGCGCAGAACATCGTCGCGATGGGTGAATACGAGAAGGTGGTGAGTTCCGGACAATTGGCGATAGCACGCGGCATCGAGCTCAGCGTTGATGATCTTGCGCGAGGCTGGATCATCGAGCGGCTGATGTGCCATTTTGCCTTTTCGGCGGTCGACCTTGTCGAGCGCTTCGGCGAAACCGGCCAAGGGCTGCTGCATCAGGCAAGCCGCCTTGCCATCAGCGGCGCGGGACGGCTGCTTCAACTCGACGGCGAGAGCTTTGTCGTGCCTGAGGATAGCCGCCCGCTTGTCAGGATCGTGGCGGCAAAATTCGACAAGTATTTCCAAAGCGGGGCAGGCAGACACTCCCTGGCCGTCTGAACGCGAAAGCCGGTCCGTTCTCTAGAAGTGTTCGCCGACCCTGAATGGGCCGATGCGCGTTCCGGCCGCGATCAGATAGGCGGTCGACCAGCCGATCAGAAGAAGCCCATTCACGCCTTCGAGCGCCGCCAGCACACGCCACTCGTGCGCTGGCACGACGTCGCCATAGCCAACCGTCGAAAAGGTTATGGTCGAAAAGTACAGTGCGGTCTCAAAATCCGGCAACACTCCGACCAACTGAAAGATGGCGGCCCAAAGCCAGACTTCCGTCGTCATAACGGTAAACAGACCCATCACGACGCTGATCATCGCGACGACGCGGCTTCGACGGCCATGCATGCGAAACTTTGCAACCAGATGTCGCATCGCATGCGTGACGGCGATGAGGCCAAAAGTGTGGATCACGACAGTCAGGCTTATGACCAGCGTGCCGATGGCGAGATTGAGAAGCATGCGAGAGACTAGGCCCTGCGAGCCCCGTTTTCCTTGCGCAAAGTCAAAACCGGCGGCTTCGAAAGCGCCGGCTCGGCTGAAATCAGGGTTCCCTGCCAGCTGCCGTTGCGGGAGCGAGGCGAAAGAACATCGCCAGCTTCAGGCTCGTCGCTATGCGCTGGGCCCGATCGACAAATACCGCGGCCGCTTCGGGAGCAAAGAGTTCGCCGGCTGTTTCACCGAACACGGTCAGCCAGATATCGAAGTCGGCCTCGCTCACATCCTTGAGCCTGAGGTGCGCCGGCACCGGGCGTCCGTGGTAGTCGCCGCTCTTGAGAATGACGGAACACCAGAAGTCGGTCATCTTCTCGATATGCGGTCCCCAGTCGCCGGTGATCTCGCGCGCGAAGATCGGCCCCAGCCGTTCGTTCTTGCGGATCTTGGCGTAGAATTCACGGACGAATTTCCCGATCGACGTGCGATCGACGCCGGGATTGTCCAGAGGCTGCTCGGCAAGAGGGCGCGCCCGCTCAGTCAATGTTGATTTCATGGTCATTGTGGTGTGCACGCCCTCTGCCGGGATTACGAAAGTCCGAAATGTCGAAGGACGGCCTGCGCGAAGCTCAGCCGTTCGCGGACAAGGCGAAAACCAAGATTGTCGGGAGGGGTGCCGACCGCGCAGCCGCCGCTCTTCCCGTCCCGGATGAAGTTGGACATATAGGTGCGGTGGAACCCTTCCACGACATGCACGCCGCAATTCTCAATCGAGCCCGATCTGCCCGCACCATCCGCGCTCAGCGTCGCATGCACGTAGCACGTCGACGTCCACTCCCAGACGTTGCCGGCAATGTCGGCAACCTCTTTCGAGTTTGAACCGAAAGCGCCGGGAAACCTCGGGTTGGGGTCCGATTTGCGACCGAGCGAAGCCTCGGTGCGGTATAGGGCAAGCCACCGCTGCGCCGGGTTGGCGGGATCGTTGACGCCCACCTTCTATGTCGCCTCGGAACTTCTCGCCGGCGGCAAAGGCCCACTCCGCGTCGGTCGGCAGTCGCCAGGATTCGCCAGTCTGGGCTGACAGCCAATTGGCATAGGCTTCAGCGTCGATGTGGCTCACGCCAGTGACCGGAAAGTTTCCGTCGGCGCGTTCGTCGGCGGGCTTGCAGGCATCGGCCGCCACACAGCGGCCGTATTCCAACGCGCTCACCTGGTACTTCATGATTTCCAGAGGAGCATCGATGCTGACGCGGATGACGGGCGCCGCTACGGGATGGCTGTCCTTCAGGAATTCACCCGGCTCGGGATGGCGGAACGATCCAGGCACAAGGCTCACGAGTTCCGGGTCCCCGACGATTTGGCCGGCAACTGGCGAAAGCCGGTCAAACGCCGTGGCAACTCCGATCGCAACCAGCGCGGCGGAAGCAACCCCTGCTAGGGCTATGACTGGGTTGAAGGACATGGCTTTTCGTCCGGGTGTGAAGCGACCCTGCAGGATTGCCGCAAGGTCGCATTGGCTTCAGCGCCGGTTCCTCGCTATGACGCGATGGCTCTTGCCGCCTCGATCTGCATCATCAGATCGTCGTCCCAGCTTCCTTCGACCATGAAGTGGGCGGTCGCGCCGAGTTCGACGGCCTCGATCAGATTGTGGTTCACATAGGCGTAGATGCCAGGCTGCAGGAAGGTGTAGAGCGCGGCACCGGCCGACCCGCCGCGAATGAACCAGGTTTCGAGATCCTTGGCCGGAGGGTTGGCGAATTTGCCCTGCTCCCAGACGAAATCGCCATGGCCACCGATCAGGTGCGGACGCGTGTCGCGATTGGCCTGGGAATGGACGATCAGGACTGTTTCGTCGACCTTGGCCTTCATGGCGTTTTCGCCGGTCAGCGATCCGGCCTTGCCGTTGAACACGACATGGGTCGGGATCAAACCACGCATCACCTTCACCGTGTCGTCGTAATTGTCGCCGGCCGACTCGTACTTCTTGAACTTTCCGCTTTCGTCGCGAGGAATGTAGAAGTCGTTCTCGCCGATATAGTAGATGTGGTCGTAGCGGATCTGCTTGCCCTTGTCGTCCTTGAGGCCATCGCGCGGCAATATCATCACGGCGCCGCTCATGCCTGAAACGACATGCCACGGGATCATGGGGCCGCCCGGGGCGCAATGATAGACGAACGTGCCGGGCCGTGTTGCCTTGAAGCGAAGCTTTGTCTGCTCGCCCGGATTGATAAGCGTCAGCGCACCGCCGCCGAGGGCGCCGGTCGCGGCGTGGAAGTCGATGTTGTGGGCGAGCGTGTTGGTATCGGGGTTGATCAGGGTGAGTTCGAGATAGTCACCCTCGTGGACGACCATCAGAGGGCCTGGGATCGAACCATTGTAGGTCATGGCGTTGAGCTGCGTGCCGTCGGCATCGATGACGATCGGCTTTTCCTCGATTGTCATGGTGAATTCGACGACTTTCGGACCGCCCTGGGCGACCTGATCGTGAGCGTGCACGAAAGGCGGTGCGACCAGCGTGACCTTTTCACGGGGCAGTCCGGCCACCTCCTTTGCGCTTGCAGCAGCAGCCGGCATGGCTGTAGTCGCCGCGATGGCGGCAGCGGTAAAAACCGAACCCAATAACGCTTCACGTCTCGTAAGCATTTCCATCTCCTGTGCCTGAACCAATTTCTGGCCAGACCTTAGTCGTCTTGTCGCGAACGTCTTTGCGCTAGCGCAAATCTGATTTCATTCATCCAAGGGTTGGACGAGACAGGAAGAGTTGTCGTGGAAGGCCGGGCGAAATCTTAGCAAAACGAAAGCGGCCGGACTGGACCTCTCCCCTGGTCCGCCCGGCCGTTCCCTCCGGAGATCATGAACCGGAGGGTATCCTTGTAAAGAGGGCAGGTCAGTTGGAGGCGGCCTTGCTCGCTTCGCTGAACAAATCCGCGAACACTGTCTTGGCCTTGCCAACCTGCTTGACTGCTTGCGCCGCTTCCAGATTGACGGGCTTGCCGACGACGATCAGTGCCACCATGCCCATGCCGTAGTGCGGCGCGCACTTGACGCCATAGACGCCTTCCTTGGTAAGGGTCACGGTGATTTCCTCACTCGGCTTTCCCTTGAAGGCTTCCGCGCCGTCCGGCAGCATGCCCTTGATGGTTTCGGCGTTGTGGGATTTGTCGGTCGGCACGAACTTCACCGTGTCTCCCGGAACCGCACGGGTAAAAGCGGGCTGGAAGACCATCGCACCTTTCTCGCCCTTGTTCAGCATCTGGACCACATGCTCCTCGGCGCTTGCGGCGCCAGAAAGGGTTAGAAGAGCGATAGCGGCGATCAGGGGCAGTTTCATGGGGAAGTCCTTTCTTGAGTTCGTCACGGTATCGACCGTGCGTCCTTCTAGATCGTCGGACGTCGTGGCGATTTGCGCTGGCGCAAATTGGGTGAAGAAAATGTCGGTGCCGGCTGCGGGTTCAGGAAAGGTTCACCGAGCAGGCCCGGCAATGATGTCGACAGTTGCCCCTTTCCAAGCTCCGCCGGTTCGGCGGAATCTGGCCCGGTGTAGCAAGATCGGGAGTTGAAGACGGTATGCATCACTTGCCGCCAGTCGGTCGCCCATGACACAGTCCAGCCAAATGACCCGGACGCGTTGTGGCGATCAAGCTGAGGAGTAATACGGTTGGGTAGCCTTGATCGTTCGCTGATTGCCGGCCTGTCTGTTTTCGAGGGCATGGCCGCCGCGGATCTCGACCGCATAGTCGGGCAGGCGAGGTCCATGAGGATAGCTAAGGATCAGCCAGTCTTTGAGCAGGAGCAGGATGCCCTTTCTTTTTTCCTGCTGCTCGACGGACATGTGCGTGTGGTGAAATCGACGCCGGATGGTCAGGACGTGACTGTCCGCTACATAAGTCCGGGCGAATTGCTGGGCATCGCCCACGCGCTGGGCCGCACAACCTACCCGGCAAATGCTATCGCCGCCGCCGACTGCGTGCTTCTGGCCTGGCCAAGCCAGCTCTGGCCGACATTTGCGGCCAACTTTCCCAGTTTCACGGCTAACACCTACAAGAGCGTGGGGGCAAGACTGCAGGACGCACACACGCGCGTCATCGAGATGTCCACCGAACAGGTGGAACAGCGCGTCGCGCATGCGTTGCTCAAGCTGGTCAAGCAGTCAGGCAGGAAGACCGAGGAGGGGATATTGATCGACTTCCCGATCTCGCGCCAGGACATAGCCGAGATCACCGGAACGACGCTGCATACTGTGAGCCGGCTGCTCTCGGCCTGGGAAGACCAGGGCCTAGTCAAAAGCGGGCGTCAGAAGGTGACGGTGGTCGAACCGCACCGGCTCCTGCTGGTGGCGGAAGGCCACGTGGAAAAGGGCTAGTCCGGATAGCCGCCATCCATCGCCGCGAGCAATTCGCAACGCAGTTTTTCTTCATTCAGGTCGTGCTCGCGCGCGGCATCGGCAATGGTGTGGAACGAGGCGATGGGGCAACCGACGCAAAGCATGCCGTGCCGCAGCACGATGCGGATCGCCGCCGGGGCCTTCCGCATGATTTCGTCCATCGTCGCATCGTCACCGAATTTGCGTTTCATGACTTCCGTCCGCGTTTGGAAGCGGACATCGTGCGCCGTCCTTCCCGGATGCTCGTTGCGCTGAAACAAACAGGGAGCAGCCTGTTCGGCCGGAGAGAGGCAGATATCGCCTTAGGGGCCGGCACGCTGGAAAAAACCGGAGTCGGCTCCCGGCTCAAGCGTGCATATCATCGACCGCGTCAGGAACCGCTTCTCCCGGCCGTTGTCGAGCGAGAACATTCCGCCGCGACCGGGTACGACGTCGATGTTGAGATCGGTGTGCTTCCACGCCTCATACTGGGAGGCGCTGATGTAGACCGGCGTGTCGCCGATTTCGCCCAGCCTGACATCATTGTCGCCGATGATGAAATCGGAGCGCGGATAGCACATCGGCGAAGACCCGTCACAGCAGCCGCCGGACCGGTGAAACAGCACCGGGCCGTGATCGGCGATGATCTCGGCAAGCAGCACCTCGGCCTCCGGCGTGGCGGACACTTTGCCCAGCGACGTCTCGTCCATGATCTTCCCCCGTTCTTCGGCAATAGGGCGCGGCAAGCCGCGCCCTCTCTTCCTTGGGAGGCTATCAAAAGAAGCCGAGCTTCTTCGGACTGTAGCTGACCAGCATGTTCTTGGTCTGCTGATAGTGGTCGAGCATCATCTTGTGCGTCTCGCGGCCGATGCCGGACTGCTTGTAGCCACCGAACGCTGCGTGCGCCGGATAGGCGTGGTAGCAATTGGTCCAGACGCGGCCCGCCTGGATCGCCCGGCCGAAGCGGTAGGCCCGGTTGCCGTCGCGCGTCCAAATGCCGGCGCCGAGACCATAGAGCGTGTCGTTGGCGATCGACAGCGCATCTTCGTCGTCCTTGAAGGTCATCACTGAGACAACTGGCCCAAAGATCTCCTCCTGGAAGATGCGCATCTTGTTGTGGCCCTTGAACACGGTGGGCTTGACGTAATATCCGCCTGCCAGGTCGCCAGGCAGGATGTTGCGGGCGCCGCCGGTCAGCACCTCGGCGCCTTCCTGGCGGCCGATGTCGATGTAGGACAGGATCTTTTCCAACTGCTCGGACGAAGCCTGCGCGCCGATCATGGTGGCGGGATCGAGTGGATCGCCTTGCACGATTGCCTCGACGCGCTTCAGGGCGCGCTCCATGAACCGGTCATAGATCGATTCATGGATGAGGGCGCGGCTCGGGCAGGTGCAGACCTCGCCCTGGTTGAGTGCGAACATCACGAAGCCCTCAATCGCCTTGTCGAAGAAATCGTCGTCCTCGGCGACGACATCCTTGAAGAATATGTTCGGCGACTTCCCGCCCAGTTCGAGCGTGACGGGAATGAGGTTCTGGCTGGCATACTGCATGATCAGCCGGCCCGTCGTGGTCTCGCCGGTAAAGGCGATTTTGGCAATGCGCGGCGAGGAGGCGAGCGGCTTGCCGGCCTCGAGGCCGAAGCCGTTGACGATGTTGAGCACGCCCGCCGGCAGCAGATCGCCGACAAGATCGGCCCAGAGCAAGATGGCGGCCGGTGTCTGCTCGGCGGGCTTCAGCACGACGCAGTTGCCGGCCGCAAGCGCGGGGGCAAGCTTCCAGCAGGCCATCAGCAGCGGAAAGTTCCAGGGGATGATCTGGCCGACCACGCCCAGCGGCTCATGGAAGTGGTAGGCGACGGTGTCGTCGTCGATCTGGGAAAGGCTGCCTTCCTGGCCGCGCAGGGCGCCGGCGAAATAGCGGAAATGGTCAATGGCAAGCGGCAGATCGGCCGCCGTCGTTTCACGGATCGGCTTGCCGTTGTCCCAGGTTTCGGCGCACGCCAGAAGATCGAGGTTCTCCTCCATGCGGTCGGCGATGCGGTTGAGGATGAGCGACCGCTCGGCGACGCTGGTGCGCGCCCAGGCGTCCTTGGCGGCGTGTGCCGCGTCCAAGGCGGCCTCGATGTCCTGAGCGTCCGAGCGCGCCACTTCGCACAGCAACTGACCATTTACCGGGGAGAAGTTTTCGAAATAGCGGCCGGAGCGCGGCTCTGCCCATTTGCCGCCGATGAAATTTCCATAACGCCTGTCGAAGGGCACCTTGACCGGGCGTGAGAATTCAACCTTGTTCATATTCACCTCCCAAAGCTAACGCCGCGGAATGCGACGCGTAGAGGAGATATGCTCGCGCAGATGCTGATTGTCAGGCCGTCGAAACCCAGTCGTTCGTGCGAGTGTCGCAGAACTGCGACAGTTGGCGGGCAGACTCAGTGGGTGCGCCGAAGTTCGAAGCGTTTCAATTTGCGATGGAGCGTCGCGCGGCTGATTCCGAGCGCCTCGGCGGCCGCCGAGATGTTGCCCGAGGTATGAGCCAAGGCTCGCTGAAGTGCAGCACGCTCCGCTCGGTCGAGGCTGCCTTCCATCCCTTCGGCACCACTCAACACGTCCATTGCGGCCAAGCTTCGTGTCAGCGATTCCTGGGAAATGCCCAGCGCGATCCGCGCCGAGCGCGTCGCGCCGACCACCAGATCGTCGGAGTCGATCGCGATCAAGCCACCGAGCCCGCTATTCGTTTCCGGAAGGAGAAGGACGCGCGCCCGCGTGAATGCGCGGCGGAAGTTCTCCGCTTCGATGCGACGGGCGGCGTCCGCGACGGCCATCGAGATCAGGTTCGTGAATGCTTCGGTGAGATCGGCGCGACAGGACGAAACGTCGAGCGCCGCTGCCAGATTGCCTTCGTGGTCAAAGATCGGGGCTGTCGTGCAACTCAGCAACATGTTGCGCGCATAGAAGTGCTGATCGCGATGGATGGTCAGCGCTCGACGTTCGGCAAGGCAGGTTCCAATGCCATTGGTGCCTTCACTTTCCTCGCTCCAGATCGAGCCCGTCCACAATCCCCAATCTTTGAAGGTCTCGTCGTCAGAGGCAGCACCACGGCGATCCACGGCCACTCCGTCGCGGTCGGCCAGAAGCACGCAGCAGCCAACTCCGCCCACCGCAAGATAGAGCCTGTCGAGCGTGGACTGCGCCGCCATTTGCAGCGGCTCGATATTCTGCCTGGCTTTCCTAAACTCGGCATCCGTCAGACGCTTGGGGGATTTGTGCTCCGCCGGATCAAGCCGATGCAGCTTCGATGAACGTTGCCACGATGCGACCAACGCCGATTTCGCTGCCGCGTCGGAATCGATAGCTGCCTGGACGCGGTCTACATGATGGCCTTCTGGCTGCCCGTTCACGCTGTCCTCCCGCTTCGAAACTTCAGCTGCCTGTCCGGTTACATTTCCTCTCGGGACTTGCCCTGCCAAGTTGTTTCCCAAGTCATCACTAGCCCGGCAATTCGTCGAAGGAACTAGCTTGTGCCGTCCGGCAGCGCCCGCGGCTGTCCGCACGAGGCCCACGGTCAATCAATTCCACCAGCTTAGCCTATTGGCAAAAGGCAGGAATTGATCCGGCGCAAATCAAATGTTGGACCGCGCTTGCCTTGCAGCAACAAGGGCGTCGAAAGGCTTGTCAAAATTGTGCGCGCGATTGTGGCGCACCCGGCACTGCAACCCGTTAGACAAAGATGATCCGACCTTGGCGCCGGGCATGCCTCTCCAAGCGTTCTTCGACCGGCAGAATACGATAGTTACCTACCTCGTAAACCCTTGTCCGATCAGATCCTGCGGGTATTCATGGAAGAATGGAGTGGCCTTTTCACCCTGTGAGGTTGATAGCTCAGCATTGAAATTGTTGACAATTTCCACTGCAGGCGCTACCATCTAGCCGCCATTGTCTCGTTATTTCAATGGCTTATGATGATTTTAGTAACGGGAGAGCGCTACCGCCAATACAGCGCTGCAACCGAGTTCGTCTGCTGAAGGGACTTCGCATGCGAGGTCAGCGGATTCAAATCCTGTCCCCGCAACCAATAAAATCTATTTGAACCAGATTACCAAGAACCCCGGGATGTCCTTCAATTACCCATTCAACCTGATGGCCCTCATCGGGGTCGACATCAACGGTTTCGACCCGACCATCAAATCACTGGTCGTTTCGCTCGCGGGCCTGCGTGGCGAAGCCGCACACAGGAATCTCATAGCAGCGCAGACCAGTCCTGCGCTGGGCGACCTGGCGATATGGACCACCGGTCTCATTGCAGGTTACCGAATGCTGGACGACCAGATCACACAGCTCCGGCGTATATCGGCTTAGTCGCTGGGCGACAATTGCCCTGCAAATCCGGACACAACAAAAGCAGGCCGAGCTCGACTACCTTGTGCTCTTGCGCGCCGCCTCCACGCAGGCCAAGAACTATGTCGGCTTGGTTTGTTGAGCGCAGCTACCCCTTGATCGCCGAGCCGACGATGGAATCGACGAAGAAGCGCTGCAGAAAGACGAACAGAATGAGCGGCGGCAGCACGGCGAGCGTCGCGCCAGCCATCACCAGCCCAGTGTTGACCGCGCCTCTGTTGTAGCTGAGTAGTCGGCTGAGGCTGATGACGATCGGGTAGGCGTCGGCATTGCCCTGCAGCACGGTCAGTGGCCACAGATAACTGTTCCAGTGATAGACGAAGGCGAACAAAGCGAGCGCCGCGATCGCCGGGGCGACACTGGGCGCGACGATCTTGTAGAGGATCAGCAGCTCCGAGGCGCCGTCCATGCGCGCGGCGTCGATCAACTCGTCGGGCACGCCTGATATGAACTGGCGCATCAGGAAGATGCCGAACGCATTGGCGAGGTTGGGCACGATGATGCCGGCCAAGCTGGCATTTAGGCCGATCGAGCCGACCAGGCGGTAGAGCGGGATCAACGTCACGATCGGCGGCAGGAACATGGTGGCGATCAGCACCGAAAACAAAAGCGAGCGGCCAGGGAAGTGGTATTTTGCGAAAGCATAGCCGGCCATCATGCTGGTGACGAGGATGCCGACGGTGGTGATCGAGGCGATGACCAGAGAGTTCCACATCGAGCGGCCGACATTGACCACGCCAGAGACCTTCTCATAGGCGTCCAGGCTCGGCGTATGGGGTATCCACACCGGTGGCACCTGCATGCTCTCGGCCGGCGTCTTTAGGCTCGACAACACCATCCACACCAGCGGGAAGGCCGACGCCACGGCCACCAGCAGCATCAGCGTCGCCAGCAGTGCGTTGCCGCCGGTCGGGCGCTTTCGCGACAATCGGCTCGACGATCCCGAAGACCCAATCGGGCTCATTCGTCGTCCTTCCGGTTGGCAAGAGCAAACAGCGCGCAGACCACGACGATCAGCGACAGCATCAGCATGACGGCCATGGCCGAGCCCAGCCCGCCCTGTGCGCGCTCGATGCCGACGCGGCGGATGTGGTAGGTCAAGACATTTGTCGAGCCCACCGGCCCTCCTTGCGTGATCAGCGCCACAGGCTCGAACACTTGCACCGCATTGATGATGGCGATGACTGCGCTGAACAGAAGTGTGCGTCGCATCAGCGGCAGTGTGATGAAGCGAAACTGTTCGTACCGGTTGGCGCCGTCGAGCTTTGCCGCTTCGTAGAGGCTGCCGGGAATCTGCGTCAGCCCGGCAATGGCCAGCACGGTGAAATAGCCGACCTGCTGCCAGACGTTGAGGAAGACGATCGAGACCAGCGCCGAGCGTGGCGACGAAAGCCACGGCTGCGGGCCGATGCCGATCAGGCCGAGCATCTGGTTGAGCGGCCCTTCGCTCGGCGAATAGAGCTTCGACCAGACCAGCGCCACCGCGATCATCGGGACCATGTAGGTGGAAAACAGCACCGTCCGCAGCGCCGTGCCGCCGGGCACGTCATGCTGGTAGACCATCAGGCCGAAGGCCACCGACAGCGGTAGGATAAGGACGACGGAGAGAACGGTGTAGATCGAGGTGTTGACCAGCGCGCCCTTGAAATCGCGTCCGACCGAGGTCGGCCCGAAGATCTCACGGTAATTGTCGAGGCCGATGAAGCTGGCGCTGGAAAACGGCGTCTGCGTCGACCAGTCCTGGAACGACAGCCAGGCGGTGAGCAGCATCGGCAACAGGATGAAGATGCCGATCAGCGTCACGGCGGGCGCCAGCATGATGGCCGCCGAGGCACGGTACCTCTGAATCATTACTTGGCGGCGCGCTCCAGGATCGAGGTGGCGTCGGCCTGCGCCGTTGCCTGTGCATCCTTGGCCGAGACCTGGCCATACTGCAACGCCTCGAGTGTCTGCTGCAGGGATTCTGAAAATTCCTGGCCGCCCGGCACCACCGGGAAGGGTTTTGCATCGGCGAGCACGCTGACATAACCGGAGAGGAACTCCGAGCCGAGCTTGTCCTTCTGCGCCTCGATGTCGGAGGTGCGCGAGGGCAGAATGCCCATGGACATCAAGATGCCGGACATCGCCGAGGCGCCGTCCTTGCCAGACTTCGGATTGTTCAACCAGGCGAGAAAGTCCCACGCCGCCTTCTGCTCGACAGCATCTGCATTGGCGTTGACAACTGTCATCCAGGAATAGGAGATCGAATGCGGCTTATCGCCGCTCGGGCCCACGGGGATCGGCGCGGTGGCAATGTCAGCGAACTTGTCGCCCATGCCGGTCTTCAGCGCGCTCTCCCACCAGTTGGCCATGATGATCATGCCGGTCTTGCCGGAGACGAAATTATCCAGGAAGGGGCCGGTGGTGTTGGCGTCGGCCGTGGCCATCGCCGGCACGCTGACGCCGGACTTGATCAAGTCCTCGTAGAGCTGAAAAGTCTCGGCGGCTTGCGGGCTGTCCAGCACCGGTTTCCCATCCTTGACCAGTTCGCCGCCATTGGAGACCAGCAGCGAGGCGAAGGGATGGACGACGCCGGCCGCCCAGGAATTGATCATGCCGAACCCTTGCTGGCCGGCATCCTTGTTGGTCAGCTTCTTGGCCGCATCCTTGAGCTGGTCCCATGTCTTGGGTGCTGCCGCGATGCCGGCCTGCTTAAACAGCGCCTTGTTGTAATTCAGCGCGTAGACGTCGATCTCGTTGGGGATGCCATAGAGCTTGCCGCCGACCGATGCCGCACTGGCAATGCCGGCCGGCCATGAGGCCTTAACCTCGCTGGCCACCGCATCGGGAGCAGGCGCGACAAGCTTGTCGCGCGCGAGTTCGGGCAGCCACAGATCGTAAATGCCGCCGATCGTTGGACCATCCGCGCCGCCGCCCTGCGAGCGCAGCGTGGTCAACAAATCGCCGAACGGAACGGCGCGCACGCTGACGCTGACGTCAGGATTTGCCTTCGCATAATCCTTCGCGGCTGCCTCCAGCAAGGCGACCGTCTCTGGCGACCAATGCGTTAGGTAGGAGATGTTGACCGACTGCGCCCAGGCAGTCGCGGACAGCATGGTCAGGCTCGCGACAAGTGCCAGTTTCGAAGTCCAGGCAAACGACATCCTCATCCTCCTCAAGGCCCACCGATCACGATGACGTTATGACAAGTTAAGGTGACGGCGCAAGGGCTTGCTGGTGAAAAAGCGGCAAGCCGGATTGCCGCATTTTAGTTGCACTGCCTTTTCGTCACGATATTTTCCCATATAAACAACGCACTAACCGGTGTCGCGGATGAATCAGTCGCGCCATCTTCGTATCCAGGGCGCACCAGACCTCTTGCGAACGCCGCTATATCATTATAATGACTTTCCCGAGCCGATGACTCTCTCGTGACATAGAAACGCCGCGAGACGCCAAAGAAAGAGAACAATGGGAGACTGGCAATGAGCATGCTTTCAATTCACCGACGCGCCGCGCTTGGACTGATCGGCGGCCTTGCCGCCGCCGGCGCCGGCATCTTCACGACCCTCCCGGCAAAGGCCGATAGCACGGTGACGCTGTGGAGCTGGCGCACCGAGGACGAGGCCGCGATGCGCCGCATTTTCGATGCCTTCGAGGCCAAGAACCCTGGCATCACGGTCAACATCCAGTTCACGCCTGATGCCGACTACCAGAACCGGCTGAGCACGGCGCTGCGCGGCGGCCGCGGGCCTGACATCGCCCAGCTCAAGGCCTATGGCGAATTGCAGCCCTTCGTCGATGCCGGCTATCTCGACGTCCTCGACGACAGCGTGCCCGATTTGAAGAACATGCCGGACGCGGCCCTTGGCGGCGCCCGTGGCCGCGCCGACGGCAAGCTCTACGGCGTACCCTATTCGGTGCCGATGATGGGCGTCTTCTACAACCAAGACATCTTTGCCGCCCAAGGGATCGAAATCCCCAAAACCTACAAGGATTTCGCCGCCGCCTGCGAGAAGCTAAAGGCGGCCGGCATCACCCCGATCGCCACCGGCGGCGCCAACGGCTCGGCCTGGGAGCTGGAGATCGGCGTCGGTGTGGTCGGCCCGACCGTCTACGGCCCGGGCTTCTACGACGAGATGATGACCGGCAAGGCCACCTTCGAGGACCCGCGCTATGTCGCGGCGCTGAAGCGCTTCGCTGAGCTGAAGCCCTATTTTCCCGATGGTTTCGCCGGCATCGACTACACCACTGCCACGCAGCTGTTCATCGGCGGCAAGGCGGCGATGTTCCTCGGCGGTTCGTTCGAGAACGGCAGCTTCAAGGCGCAGAATCCCAAGCTGAAATTCTCGATCTTCCCGTTCCCTGCCGACGATGCCGGGGCAAAACTCTACACCTCGGCTTTCTCCGACGGCTCCTATGGCCTTGTCTCCGAAAGTGCCAACAAGGAAGCTGCTATCAAGGTCCTGGACTTCATGGCCTCGGCCGAATTCGCGCAGATGTTCGCCGACGAACTCGGCTGGCCGCCGGCCCGCACGGATGTGACCGTGAAGGACCCGGTGTTGGCCGAGATGATGGCGATGTCGAAGAACTCGACACCCTACCTGACGCTGGTCGGTTTCCGCTGGCAGTCGCCGACCGCCTCTTCCGTCTTGCAGTCCGAGATCATCGACATGGTCGAAGGCAACATCACGCCGGAGAAGCTGGCGGCCGACATGCAGGCCGCCGTCGCCACCTGGTTCAAGCCGAAGCAGTAAGGAGCCGGGGCGGTCGCACAGCGGCCGGCCCCTACCGGACAGAACAACGTATGACCACCCTCCGCCGCAAAAGCAGCCTTCGCCGCACGCAAGAGCGCATGGCCGTGCTTTTCATCCTGCCGGCTCTGGCGGTCTATGCGCTGTTCGTCCTCTATCCCCTGGCAATGTCGCTGTGGGGCAGCTTCTTCCTCTGGAAGGGGCTGCGCATGGTCGAGTTCGCCGGCCTGGCCAATTTTTCGCGGCTGTTCGTTTTTCCAAGCGGCGCGCGGGTCTACGGGGCGCTGTGGCACAACACCGCCTGGTTCTTCGGCATCATGGTCTTCCAGAACGGCATCGGGCTCTTGTTCGCCTGGCTGCTGTTCCTGCGCGACAAGGGCGCCGCCTTCTTCCAGTCGGTCTTCTTCTTCCCGGCGGTGCTGAGCCCGGTCATCGTCGGCGCGCTGTGGCGTCTGCTCCTCGCGCCGGGTGGCGTCGTCGAGTGGGCGCTGAATGGGCTTGGTCTGCACCAGGGCAGCCTCACGGTACTCGGCAACAGCCACACGGCGCTCGGGATGCTGATCGCCGTCGACACCTGGAACTGGATGGGCCTGCCGGTGCTCATCTACACGGCCGGTCTCAGGCAGATTTCCAGCCAGATCTTCGAGGCGGCGAAGCTCGACGGCGCTAGCGATGCGCGCATGCTGTTCTCGATCGCGCTGCCGCTGCTGATGCCAGCGCTCGGCACGCTGACGACCTTGTCGTTCATCAACACCTTCAACCAGTTCGACATGGTCTATGTGATGCAGGGCGTGCAGGGCAATCCGAGCTATTCGACCGACACGCTGGTGACCTATTTCTACCGGCTGGCCTTCGGCGCGGAAGGCGCCGTCGGCATCACCGATATTGGCTTGGCACTGGCGCTGGGCACCATGCTGTTCCTGATCCTCAGCACCGGCACGCTTATGATGCTGCGCTTCTTTGACCGCCGCACGGTGCAGCTATGAGCGCGCTGGTCATTTCACGTCGGCCAGTCCTCTCGCGGCAGGTTGCGCGGTTGCCGGGCTGGACGGTGCTGGTCGTGTGGACGGCGGCCGTGTTGCTGCCGCTCTACATCCTCGTCGTCTCCTGCTTCAAGACCACGGCCGAGATCTACGACAATCGGCTCGGACTGCCGAAGAGCTGGGCCTTCGACAATTTCGTCAACGCCTGGACGCGGGCCAATCTCGGCCAGAATTTCGTCAACAGCCTGATCGTTACCGGCGGCGCGGTCATCCTCACCATTGTCGTCTCGGCGATGGCCGCCTATCCGCTCAGCCGCTACAAGCTCGGCTGGAACGCCGTCATGCTCGGCCTGTTCCTGTCGGGCATCATGCTGCCGATCCGGCTCGCCTCGGTCGAGCTGTTCACGCTGATGCGCAATCTCGGTCTGCTCGATTCTCTGACCGGGCTGATCCTCGTCTATTCGGCGATCCGCATTCCCTTCGCCGTCTTCATCTTCGCCAATTTCATGCGCGTGCTGCCCTCTGAACTCGACGAGGCGGCCCGCATGGATGGCGCCGGCGAGGTCCGCATCCTGTTCCAGGTCATCCTGCCGATGGTGAAGCCCGCCGTTTCGATCGTCGCCATCTTCACCGCGATTGCCGTGTGGAACGACTTCTTCTTCCCGCTAATCTTCATCTTCGACGACCGCTACAAAACCGTGCCGCTGGCGATAAGCGTTTTCGTCGGCCAGTTCCGCACCGATTGGGGCCTGGTCTTCGCCTCGCTGGCGATCTCCATGGCCCCAATTTTGATCATGTATTGTCTGCTCGCCCGCCAGATTCGCGAAGGCGTCGGCGCCGGGGGAGGTATGAAATGATCGAGGACAGGATCTACGCCGCTAATTCCATGCTGGTCGTCGGCGCGCACGCCTTCGATGCCGAGGTGATTGCCGGTCCGCTGGCGGCGGCCGCCGTCAAGCGCGGTGCTTCGGTGACCTTTCTGCATCTGACCATGGGCGAACAGGGTCACCCTTGCCTCATCCCCGAGCACTATGGCGCTCAGAAGGAAGAGGAGGCGGGCAGGGCGGCGGCACGACTTGGGGTCAAGGTGCGCAGCCTTGGCCTTCGCGACGCCTTCCTGCCTTCAGACGACCAGACGGCGCTTGAGGTGTGCGACGTCATTCGCGAGCTGAAACCTGAGATCGTCATCACCCATTGGCACGGCAGCTGGCACAAGGATCATCGCACCGCCGCGCATCTGACGCAAGCCGGCATCTTTTACGCAGCGCTGCCGACTGTCGCGAGTGATCATGCGGCGCATACGCCGCAATTGCTCTTGTTCGGCGAGAACTGGGAGGACGATGACGGCTTCCGGCCCGAGCATCTGGTCGATGTTAGCGACGGCTTCGAGGCCTGGAGCGAGGCGGTCAAGGAGTACGAGCTGGCACGCGGCCTGAGCAGCTTTCCCTATGTCGACTATTACAGCGCGCTCTATCGGCTGCGCGGTTGTCTGCGTGGGACACGCCATGCGCAGGCGTTCGCGGCGGCATCGCATTCGTGGAATGCCGGCAGTGGCCTGTTCGCGCCGCCAGCCAGCGGAGGGCGCGGCCGATGAGGCGCGTGCTGGCCATCGACCTCGGCGGCACCAATCTGCGGGCCGCCATCCATACCGGCGACATCAGCGCATTGAGGGTGCTTAGCCGTGAGCCGGCGCCGCCAAGTCTGGATGCCTTCGTTGCTCGCATCCACGCGTTGTGCGCCGACACCGGATCGGTCGAGGCGCTCGGCATTGCCGTGCCGGGCCTCGCCGAGGGCTCGGTTTGCCGCTGGATTCCGAACCTGCCCTTTCTCGACGGCGTCGACCTCCAGACCTTGTTCCCGAAGCTGCGCATTGGGCTTGGCAATGATGCGCAGATCGCGCTGCTGGCGGAAGCCGTCGAAGGCAGCGCCAAGGCCATGTCGGACGTCATCCTGCTGGCTATTGGTACCGGCATCGGTTCGGCGGTGCTTGCCAATGGCCGTATCGTTGCCGGCGCGCATGCCGGCGCCTGCTCGTTCGGTTGGGCCTGCGCTGACATCAAAGACCATGGCGGCGAGCGCAGTGGCTGGCTGGAGCGCGTCGCCTCCGGCCGCGCGCTCGACGCGCTTGCCGGCCAGATCGGGCTGGCCAACGGGCGCCAGCTGATTGCCGCTGCCCAGGCAGGCGAACTGGCGGCGCGGACCCTGCTTGAAGTGCCGGCGCGCCAGCTCGGCACCGCGCTTGCCGGTGCCGTGGCGCTGCTTGATCCGCAGGCGGTGCTAATATCGGGCGGACTGGCGGAAGCGCTCAACGTGATGCGGCCGCCGCTGCTCGCGTCCCTGCGTCGCCAGTTGCCGTCGCATCTGCGCGGCATCGCGATCGAGCCTGGCCAGTTCGGCTCGGATGCCGGCCTTGTCGGCGCGGCGCTCGCCGGCGGTTTGGGGGAAAGGTGGAGGCAGGTGCGATGAGCGAAGCGAGCTTTCAGCAACCGGATCGCAGAAAGCCGGAGCCGCTCTGGTACCAGGTCGAGGAAGCGATCCGCGCCATTGTCACGAGCGGCGAATGGGCGACGGGCGACCAGATCCCGGCCGAGGACAGGCTCTGCGCGCTGTTTGGCGTCAGCCGAATCACACTGCGTCACGCTCTGCGCAATCTGGAGGAAGGTGGGCTGCTGCGACGCGAACACGGCCGTGGCACCTTCGTGCGATCCACCACGCTCGTTGCCGGCACGCGCGCGTTGACCAGCTTCACCCAGGAAATGCGCAATATGGGCGTGGTCGCCGGCTCGCGCCTGCTCGACTGCAGCCTGACGACGGCCAATGCCGCCGCTGCCGGCGCATTGGAGATCGAGGAGGGTGACCCCGTGGTGCGCATTCGCAGGCTTAGACTCGGCAACAGCGAACCGATCGGCATCCAGACAGCGCAGCTGACGGCCGCGCGCGTGCCTGGCTTCCTCGATGCCGGCCTGCTGCAGGGATCGCTCTATGAGGCGCTGGAGCGCCATTACGGCATCGTGCCGGTGGCGGCACGCGAAATCTATCGCGTAGGCGCGGTAGGCGCGGGCGATGCCGAGTTGCTTGACCTGCCCGCAGGCAGTCCCGCTTTCGTCGTCGAGCGCATCACCACGGATGAGCGCGGCTCGTTCGAATTCACTGTCTCGATCATGCGGGGCGACCGCTACGAAATCCGCTCGACGCTGCGCGCCGGGCGTGTCCCGTCAACCTCAAGAAGCTGATCCATCCCAAGCCGACACTTAAACAGGAGTACCCACGTGTCCGATCTCTACATTCATCGTCTCACCGCGCTCATCGACCAGGCGGCAAAAGCCAATGAGGAGGCCTTCGGCGAGGCCGCCAGCCGCTTCGCCGATTCGCTCCAAGGCGGCGGGCTGGTGCATCTCTATGGTTCTGGCCATTCGGTGCTGCCGGTGCAAGAAGTGTTTCCGCGCTACGGCAGCTATGTCGGCTTCAACCCGCTGACCGACCCAAGGGTAATGTGGCACAATGTGCTCGGCGCCGGCGGCGTGCGCGAGCTGTTGTGGCTGGAGCGGACCGAGAAATACGCCGAGAAATTCCTCGACCACCAGCCGCTGAACAAGGGTGACTCGATGATCATCTTCGGCCACAGCGGCCGTAACTCGTCGGGCATCGATACCGCGCTCTACGCGAGGAAGCGCGGCATCTTCGTCGTCGCGGTGACCAGCAAAAACAATCTCGACAAGCCGGCGACGCATTCGTCGGGCAAGCGGCTGGCCGATGTGGCTGACCTCGTCATCGACACCTGCTCCCCAATCGAGGATGCGATCGTGCCGGTCGAGGGCTGGAGCCGTCCGGTGTCGGGCTCGTCGACGGTGCTTGCCATGATCCTGGCGCATGAGCTGATCGCCCGCACGGCCGAGCAGCTCGCCAAGCGCGGCATCGAACTCCCGGTCTTCGCCTCGCCGACCATCGCTGGCGTGACGCTACACGACACCGACGTCATTTACGGCGTCTACCGGGAGCGCATGCTGGAAGCGCAGAAGAAGCACCTGCCAACCTTCCAGGCAACGATGCGCGGCGAGTGATGTTTGGAATCGAGAGGCGCCACGTGCGCTTCTCGATCCTGATTGCTACCGTCCGAGCAGATTGCGTTCGACGGTTCTCAGATGTGCCAGCATGGCTTGGCTGGCGCGTTCGGAATCGCACCGCAAACGCGCATTCAGAACAATCTGATGTTCGTGCAATAGATGCTGCGGCGCTCTTCGGGAAAAAGAGCATGACGATCAAGATCGGCCATTGCGAACAAATCCCAATCCCTGCACCAGTGGCCGATGAAATCTCAAAAAACGGCGTAATATTATCATCTTACAAATCTGTCTTGGCCGGTCCACAACCAGGCGCCATGCTTTGAAATAAAGAAGCGCTCATTGAGTTGTTTTGAAGCACGGCACTGACGCCGAGTGATCCATCATGCCGGACGGGTATCGAGTGGGTTCGTTGTGGAACTTCCTCTCACCGCCCATTATCTTATTGAAATATATTAATCCTTGTCGCCAAGAGTGTGAGGAGCGGCTTTTGGGGGCGGTATTGGATGTTCCTCCGTCGCCAATTATGCTCACTCACCGCCGTTCATGTTGAACCGCGTTGACGCACGTCACGCTCAGTATTCTTTGCTCCCACATCTCGAGTTCCTCAATTGGGTACAACTCCGCTTTGCCAAGCTTGACGTACGCCGGTCCAATCCTCTTCGCTCGCCAATTTCGCAGCGTTCCAAGAGAGATGCTGCCACGATAGCGTTCCGACACTTCGTCAGCTGTCAAAACTTCCTGTTGTCCATCAGGCTCTCCAAATATCCGACGT
This sequence comes from Mesorhizobium sp. CO1-1-11, assembly GCF_020164995.1. Lineage (NCBI taxonomy): Bacteria > Pseudomonadati > Pseudomonadota > Alphaproteobacteria > Hyphomicrobiales > Phyllobacteriaceae > Mesorhizobium > Mesorhizobium sp. CO1-1-11. Next base: position 71,741 of record NZ_JAIUHE010000014.1, on the reverse strand, counting down.
CGGGAGCATGTGAGCAGCCTCAAGCACGCTCCCAAACCCTCGATCATGCAGTTGCGCGGGAAATGGAAGCCACTGTGCGAGGGAGTAGAAGCACCGGATATGGCTGGTTAGAAATCGGATCGACTGCCAACAAAGTGTGCAAGGTCGGTCGGACTCGAGTCAGCCGTCCGGCACCATCGCCCCGACGCGTTCGTGCTTGGGGTCGACGTGGGATCGACGAATTGGAACCAGGCGATCGGAATTTCAGGCTTTTTCCACACGCTTGTCGGAACTAGAGGGACTGTGGAGGGCAGGCGGCAATATACTGCGTTCGCAGCACTGGCTCCCCCGGCCGAATGAAACTGCGACTGTGAGCTGCCGATCCCTCTCGAAATTACGCCAGAACCTTCAAGCGTAACCGCGAGCGCGCTGTGCAACGATGGGCTGCTCAGCAAAGTTGGCTATGGAGTCTACCGCGCCACAGATCGCGAGGTGGTATCATCAGATTTTGGCCAAGCGGTGGTTGCCGAGAGCATTCTCGACGTCGTTGACGCATGGGATGAGGCGCGAGCTCCTACACGGGCCGGGCAGGATGGTGACCTTCGCGCCGTATCGGAGGCCGTTGTCAATCGTCGCGAAGCGGCCCGATGATAGCATCAGGCGCTGGCGATAGGTGCTTGCTTGAGATGTGTTCGCCGGCTATTGCCGCCCCGATGGGAGAAAAGACCGGCGGCCTCTGGGAGGTTGCCCGAATGGCGCCGGCCAGACGGTCCTTTTCAGGTCCGCCGCTCTCCAGACATAGCTGAGTCTTTCCGTTGCCTCAGGTGGTTACGGACTACGCTTTGGCTTTCCGCTTCGCAGGTGCCTTCTTGGCTGGTGCCCCGGGTTCAGCCTTGCGGCCAAGCCCGTTGGACTTCGCCAGTTGCGAGCGCTGAGCGGCGTAATTCGGAGCTGTCATAGGGTAGTCATGCGGCAAGTTCCATTTGGCGCGATAGGCGTCCGGTGTCAGGCCGAAGTCCGTGCTAAGATGTCGCTTCAAGGATTTGAACTTCTTGCCGTCTTCGAGGCAGATAATGAAGTCGGGCGTCACCGACCTCTTCGGGTTGACCGCGGGAGTTTGCGGTTCAACGACAGGCGGGATCGGCGTGCCAAGTCCGGACAGCGAAGCATGAACCGATGCTATCAAGTCCGGCAAGCCAGACACCGGCAATGGATTGTTGCTGACATATGCGGAGACAATGTCGGCTGTTAACTCAGCTAGTTCGGCAGGGCGGCTGTCGGATTCGTTGGTCATTGGTGGTCCTTTTTTCTGATTTGTCCCCTCTCTATTGGTTGATGATCAACGACGCAACCGTCCTTCTAAGCCTGGTCTGTCGAACTGCAGTGGAGCCGACGCAGAATTCGTGCGGACTTCCGACAACCCTTTGATGTTTCTTCGGAAGTAGTCGCGACCGTAGGACATAAGAGGCTCGTGGAGCGACGGTCTCTGCCCAGCATCCGGTTTGGCTGGCTTTCTGGAAGCTTTTCGGATTTTTGCGTCGCGCCTCAGCCCGAATGCGAGTGCTTATGGGACAGATTGTGACTTAGATTGACATTGATAAAAGCTTGAGGAAGCGTCGACTTGCTGGCGCGCGTGCGTTCCCTGATCGTGAACGCCAGGACGAACCCCGATAGTTCTGCCGAACCTCGGCTATGCGCGTCCATCTCAGCCAATTCCAACGGTCTCGTTCGCACACCGACGGCGGACGTCGCTAGGTACCGGGCTATTACCTTGAGCACAGCATGTTGACCTTCGCATCATTAAGACGATCGCATGGTCGCCCTACTCGAGAACGCAGCACTCGAATGAAGAGAACGCCGCTGATCGCAGGTTTGGCCTGTACCACTCGACCTTCAGACCTTAGTCTGGACGGAAGCCTAGCCTTGACTGCCGCCATGCTTCGGATACCAGCTCTGGCAGATTGTGAGCTCTGACTCCCGAGGAAGAACTTTGAAACTGCCAGTCGTACGCACCGGCCTGATTCCGGCGGCTCAATACATGCGTATGTCAACCGAGCACCAACGCTATTCGCTTGACAATCAGAGCGCAGGGATCGCGGCTTACGCTAAATCGCGTGGCTATCAGGTGGTCCAAACCTACAAGGACGCTGGAAGGAGCGGCCTGTCACTGCGCGGACGAGCGGCCCTCAAGCAACTGCTCAGCGACGTGATGGGTGGCAAGGCCCCTTATGAGGTTATTCTTGTTTTGGATATCAGCCGGTGGGGGCGATTTCAGGACGTGGATCAGTCAGCCCATTACGAGTTCTTGTGCCGAGAGGCAGGCGTTTCGGTCGCCTACTGTGCGGAAGCCTTCGAGAACGACGGCAGCGCGACATCCTCAATCGTGAAGCAGATTAAACGCGTCATGGCAGCGGAATACAGCCGCGAATTATCAAGGAAGGTGTCGCGCGCTCAGCGCCAACAGGCGCGGCTTGGCTTCAAACAAGGCGGCGAACCTCCCTACGGAACCAGGAGGCAGTTGATCGACGAGGGCGGTGTCCGGCGCATGATCCTGCAAACCGGCGAACGCAAAGCGGTTGTCACTGATCGGGTCGTTCTCACTCGCGGGCCGAAAGAGGAAACGGACCTCGTACGTCGAATTTTCGAAATGTTCGTCGATGAGAAAATGCGCCTCGGCGAGATTGCGAAAGCGTTGGCATCAGAGGGGCGCACATTTTTCCACGGCGGCGATTGGACTGTAGCCGCCATCCGTCATCTCCTGACAAACGAAATCTACATCGGCCGCTACGTCTTTGGACGGCGTATTAACAATTTGGGCCAACCTTCCGGACTCTACCTGAAACGTGGTCCCGCTCCCAGATGATGGAACCCGTCATTCCCGTGAAGCTGTTCCGAGCGGCGGGGCGCAGGTTGAAAGAGATCACGAGGTTGCACTTGAGTGATCAAGACCTCCACGAACGCCTTACCCGGCTATATGAGCAGCATGGGCGTCTGACACATTCGCTCGTGCACGACTGTCCTTATTTGCCTTTGCCCCAGACATTGCGGAAACGTTACGGGAGCCTTTACGCTGCTTATCTGTCGGTCGGCTATGAAATGCCGAGCCGATGGAAACTAAACGCGGAGGGCAACCCCTACACCAACGAGGATCTCCTCAATGAACTGCGCCGCATCCACGCCGAGCATGGGTACCTAACGGCGGCGATCATCAACAAAGATCTCCAATCGCCCACTGCTAGGTATTTTATTCGTAGGTTTGGCGGTCTGACCAACGCGTTTCATCTGGCGGGGTTTGGCGAAGCTAATACGACCGCCCGCCGTGAGGCTTCATTGCAAAGCCAGCACGAGCGACATGCGAAGGGAGTGAGGCGCTCGACTGTCCGCTGCAATGAAGACGGCAGCCGCATCACAGACGACCAGCTTCTGGATCACCTGCGAAGGTTGATGGATCAGCATGGGCACTTGTCGGTAGATGTCATCGATTCAGACCCTACTATACCGACCAGCAAATTCTTCCGACGGCGGCTTGGTGGCCTGAAGGCGGCCTACGCCCGAGTTGGCTATTTGTCCGATCAGAGTTCTATCGTAAGGGCGGCGAAGAAGCGCCTTTGGACTCGGGCCGCAAACGATCAAACGGGGGAAAGCGACTAACGGGCTGACAGCGAGCGCGGCCGCTACGGCCACGAGGCAGGTTCCCACCGCGATCTGTCCGCCCAACCACCGCAAGACCGGGCATCTCGGAGCCTCATTGTGAGATGGCAGTTGTTGGCGCGCCGTGTTCAGCCAGAATTCGATAGACCTGCATCCTTGAGCAGTTCACAAGCTTAGCGAGATGAGTTGATGAAAATCAGAGGTTGGTGAAATCAAGCCACTGGTTCCATTTAGTGCCGACCTCGGTCGGCCTTCATAACTTGGCGCACTGGCTTCGCGCTGGCTATCCAGCTGCTATAAGCAGGTGGCGAGTCGATATTTGGTATTTCGCAAAGCTCGGAGTCCTCGCTTGCGGTGCCTAACACCCGCCATTGATCTGCTCAGCCCGTTTGTCATCCACGGATTCGAATGAACAGTGAAGCCAAAGCCAGACCGCGCGGATAAATCCCGCCGAGACCTGCAGTTCGCCAGAAACCTCGACTGGAATCTGCTCAAATTCTTTCACGAGATCGCCAGCGCACGTAGCGTTACAAAGGCCGCTCAGGAGCTTAACCGCAAGCAGCCGGCACTGAGCCTTGCCTTGCGGCGCCTGGAGGAGCGGCTGGGCGTCACCCTCTGTTATCGCGGGCCGACCGGCTTCGAGCTGACGGAAGAGGGCCGCATTCTCGCCGAGCGCTGCCGGGGCTTCGCTGACTCCATCCGCGCAATCCCGGCGAGGCTTTCGGACGCCAAGGCCGAAATCCGCGGGCATCTGAGGGTCATGCTTGTCTCCAATCTTGTCGCGCCGGCGCTCGACGAGGCGATCGGCGCCTTCCATGCCAAATATCCTGCCGTCGAGCTGATCGTCGAGGTTGCCGCCTGGACCGAGGTGGTCAACTCACTCATGCAGCATAGGATCGACGTCGGCATCTCGCCGTCGCGGGTCAAGCGCGCCGAGCTCGCATACCTCCATCTTTTCACCGAGGTGCATCGGCCCTATTGCGGACGCCCGCACCGGCTCTTCGGCAAGAGCGTTCCCAACCCGGCCGACCTTGCGCAGGAAGCCTTCGTGCTCACGGGCGCCGACGAGGGTGACGAGCTCACCCAATTCCGGCTGGAGCATGGCCTTGGCCGCAACATCGCCGGCATGTCCGACCATCTCGAGGAGGCCAAGCGGCTTGCAGTGCTCGGCGTCGGCCTCTGCTTCCTGCCGGAGGGCTATGCGCAGCCGGACGTCGATGCAGGACGGCTATGGCCTCTGCTGGAGGGCGCTGACGTACCGCACAACAACATGTTCGTGGTCACCGATCCGCAAAGCCCGGCGCACATTGCGCGCGACCTTTTCATCGCCGAAATTGTCGAGAAAACCCTGCGGGCGAATGCATTGATCTAATTAATGCACCGTGTTCGATCTTTGGGCGTTGAAGGCAAAGAGCGGGCGTTTCATGGTCAAGCATGGCGACGTTGCATCGGTCTCGTTGATGCTGCCGTGAGGCAGGCTTGGGCCGGCATGTCGACCAGGGGAACACCTCGCAAAGGGGACACTGAGATGACCTTGCAAACACCAACTTCGCCCAGGCGGCCATTGCCGAACGACGCGCAGCCGGCGATCGCCGACGGCGTCGAGACCATCCTGTCCGTCACCGAGGCGGACATTGCCGACTATACCGAATCCGTCGTGCCGCAGGCGAAGCGGCGCTCCAACTTCCGCATGCTGGCGCAGTTCCTCTCAATGCAGGCGGTGTTCGGCACCGTGCTGGTCGGCTACGGCGCCCGCTTCCAGGGACTGACGCTCTCCGAACTGACTGTGGCGATGCTGATCGCGGCAGTCGTCATGAGCCTCTACTGCATTGGCTCGGCCAATGCCGGCGCCACCACCGGCCAGACCCATTCTGTAATGGCGCGCAGCATCTTCGGCACCATCGGCAGCGGCCTCGTTTCGCTGCTTCTCGTCGTCAACGGCATGGCCTTCTACCTGTTCACGGTCAAGTTCATCATCGACATCGCCGGTGGGCTGATGACCGTGCCGGCGGTCGGCGCCATCACCGCGCTGCTAGCAATAGTGATGATCGTCAACACCTATTTTGGCTTCGAGGGCGTGCAGCGCTTCGCCCAGTTCGTCGCCGTGCCGGTGATCCTGGTCTGGGGCATCTTCGCCACCATCCTGGCTTTCACCACCGTGTCCAGCAGCGTGCTGGCGGCGGTGCCGCACGTCGACACGAAAACTGGGATGCTCATGGTCATCGGCAGCATGGTCGGCCTGTCGACCTGGGGCAATGAGCCAGACTTCTTCCGCTATGCCAAGGCCGGACGCGCCGCATGGTGGAACATCCCGACCATTGTTATCTCCTATCTGGTCGGCGCGCTGCTCTTCCCGGTGATGGGCTACATGATCGCCGCGCTCTCCAACCAGCCCGATTTCGGCCCGAGCATCAGCTACTTCGTCAACTTCACCATGTTTGGGAGCGCGCTGCTTGGTATCGGCGTCATCGTCATCAACCAGTGGGCGGTGCAGGACGGCAACCTTTACATCGCCGTCAACGGCGCGCAGAACGTGCTGTCCGGCATTCGCGGCTGGAAGCGCCAGTACACGGTCGTCGCCCTCGGCCTAATCGCCGCCGTGCTGACTTTCTACCTGCCCAACCTCCAGGATACGTTCAACCTGACTACCAGCATCGGCTCCAGCACCGTGCCGGTCGCTAGCACGATCATGGCGATCGACCTGTTCCTGCTGCCCTGGCTGTTCGGCATCAAGCGGCCGATGTATCGCGTTGCCAATTGGAGCGAGCTCGGCATCGCTAACTGGCCGGGGGTCATCGCGCTTGCCGCTGGCACGCTGGTCGGCGTCTACACCGCAGGCCTCATCCCTGCGATCAACAGCGACTATATCGGTTTCCCGGCTCTCCAGGCCTGGCTGACCGGCGCGGTCGTCTACCTGATCGGCGTGACGCTGGTCCACAAGCGGGCCGACGTGAAGGCACTGCTCGGCTTCGCCCGCATCTGAAGCACAATCTGTCCGGAGGCTGCAGCCAGCCTCCGGACAGGAATCCAAGCTCCAGTGTCCGTTGCGGCAGGCCGCACGGGGAGGAATTGCCATGATATCCCTCGATCTCCTCATCCGCGCTCCGCGCGCCATCCTGCCGGAAGGCGAGCGCGCCGTGTCAGTCGGCGTCGTCGGCGGCAAGATCGTCCGTGTCGCCGCGCTCGATGCCCCCGCCAACGCCCGGGAAACCATGACGCTCGATGCCGACACCGTGCTGTTGCCTGGCCTCGTCGACAGTCACGTCCACATCTGCGAGCCCGGCAACACCGAATGGGAAGGGTTCCTGACCGCGACCCGCGCTGCGGCGGCCGGTGGCATTACAACGCTGGTCGACATGCCGCTGGACAGCGTGCCAACCACAGTCACGCTCGAGGCATTTGCCGCCAAGCGCGAGGCAGCCGACGGTCAGTGCTATGTCGATGTCGGCTTCTGGGGCGGCGCCATCCCGTCGAACCTCGACGACCTGCCGAGGCTGCATGAGGCCGGTGTGCTCGGCTTCAAGTCTTTCCTCTGCGATACCGGCACCGACGATTTTCCGGGCATCACGCCCGGGCAGATGCGCTCGGTGATGGATGTCGTCGCAGGCCTCGGCTCGGTCTTCATCGTCCATGCTGAGAGCGCCGGCGCGATGGCCGCAATGCCGGAAGTCCATACCCGCCATTATGCCGACTACCTCGCCTCGCGCCCCAAAGGCATCGAGAACCTGGCGATCGCCGAGGTGATTGAGGCGGCCCGTGCCAGCGGCGCCCGCGCGCATATCCTTCATCTTTCCAGCGCCGACGCGCTGCCGATGATCGCTTCGGCGATCGCCGACGGCGTGCGGGTGAGCGTAGAGACCTGCCCGCACTACCTTGCGCTTTGCGCCGAGGGGATCGGTGACGGCGAGACCGCCGCCAAGGTCGGCCCGCCGGTGCGCGAAGCCGTCAACCGGGAAAGGCTCTGGGGTGGCATTGGGCAGGATACGATCAGCATGATCGTCTCGGATCATTCGCCGTGCACGCCTCAGATGAAGGAGCTGGTCTCCGGCGATTTCGGCGCGGCCTGGGGCGGCATCTCCTCGCTGCAGCTCGGCCTGCCCGTGACCTGGAGCGAGGCGCGCCGACGCGGCCATTCGCTTGCCGACGTCGTTCGCCGGATGGCCGAGCGTCCCGCCGCGCTCGCCGGCCTGGCGCACAAGGGCAGTATCGCGACCGGCTGCGATGCCGATTTCACACTGTTTTCACCCGATGCCGAATTCGTCGTCGATGCGGCCAGCCTCTATCACCGCCATCCGATCACCCCCTATGCCGGCAGGACGCTAAGCGGCGTGGTGCAGGAAACCTTCCTCCGCGGCCAGCGCATCGACCTCTTCGGCCGCCCGATAGGCGAACTGATCGCCAGAAAAGCGCAGGCCGGAGAAATAAGCCGGCTGCAGGAATTGAGAAGGAGTGCCTGAGATGAAGATCCTTGTCGTCAACGTCAACACCAGCCAGTCGATGTCCGATGTCATCGACGCGGCCGCCAAGACCGCCGCATCCCCCGGCACCGACATCGTCACGCTGACGCCCTTCTTCGGGCCTGAAGCGGTGGACTGCAACTTCGAGAGCTACATCTCCGCCGTCGCCGTCATGGACCGCGTGCTTGCTTATGATGAAGCGTTCGATGCCGTGGTCATGGCAGGCTTCGGCGAGCATGGCCGCGATGGGCTGCAGGAACTGATCGAGCAGCCGGTCATCGAGATCTGCGAGGCTTCCGCGCATATGGCGATGATGATCGGCCGCAGCTATTCGGTCGTCACCACCTTGCAGCGTTCGGTGCCGCCGATCGAGGACCGGCTGCGGCTTTCCGGCCTTGCCGACCGCTGCGCCTCGGTGCGCGCCAACGGCATGACCACGCTTGAGGTGGATCAGGATTCCGCCAGCGCCATGCGTGCGATCGTCGAGGAGGCGCGCAAGGCGGTCGAGCAGGACCATGCCGAGGTGATCTGCCTCGGCTGCGCCGGCATGGCCGGTTTGGAAGAAACGATCACATCCGAGCTTGGCGTCCCCGTCATCGACGGCGTGGCCGCCGCGGTGCGGCTGGCCGAGGCGGTCATCGGCCTAGGGCTCAAGACCAGCAAGGTCTCGACCTACGCAAAGCCGGACGCGAAGCGCATCGACGGTTGGCCGCTGTCGGAGGCACTGGGCTTGAGGCCGCGCCAGGCGGGGCCGGCGCTGCGCGCGGGAGGCCGGCGATGAACATGATCGAGAAGGGCCCGGCGCATGACGCTTACGCCATGCCCGAGCTGCAGGAAGATTTTGCAGCCGAAGTCGATCTTGCCTCGCGCTGGCTGGGCGGCAGTGTGCTCGCCGCGAGCGACGAATCCTTCGGCGAGAAGGAGAGTCTGCTCACGCCGACGCCCTCGGCTTTCGTGCCGGGCAATTACGGACCGCGCGGCGAGATCGTCGACGGCTGGGAGACGAAGCGGCGCCGCGAGCCCGGCCACGATTGGGCGCTGGTGCGGCTGGGTGCTGCCGGCATCATCACCGGCATTGACGTCGATACGTCTTTCTTCACCGGCAATTTCCCGACCACGTGTCGAATCGAGGCCTGCGGTGCCGAAGGCTATCCCAGTCCGAAGGCTCTTCAGTCGGCCGAGACCGAATGGGTCGAGATCGTGCCGCGCTCGCCGCTCAAGGGCGACGCGCACAACCGGTTCGACGTCTCCGACCGGCGCCGCTTCACACATGTGCGTCTCTCGACCTTTCCGGACGGTGGCATTGCCAGGCTGCGCGTCTACGGCCATGTGGTGCCGGACCCGCGTGTCTTCGACGGGCTTACCGTCGACCTTGCCAACCAGGACCATGGCGGCCAGGTGGTGACGAGCAGCGACGGTTTCTACACCTCGGCCGCGATGCTTAACCGCCCCGACAAGGCACGCAACATGGGCGACGGTTGGGAAACGCGCCGCCGGCGCGACGGCGGCAACGACCATGCCGTCATACGTTTGGCGCTGCCGGGCCATGTCAGGCTGGTCGAGATCGACACAGCGCATTTCAAATACAACGCCTCCGCCGAGGTGGCGCTCTCCGGTGCGGGAGAGGCGCTGCCCGGCGATGATGGCTGGCAGCCGCTGCTTTCCCGCCGGCCTCTGCAGCCGGACACGCGCCATGTTTTTCGCGTGGCGCAAACGAGGGAGCGAGTTTCCTATATCCGGCTCGACGCCTACCCCGATGGCGGCATCTCGCGGGTGAGACTGTGGGGCAAGGTCGACCCTGCCGCGCGTCTCACATCTGGTTATCGCTGGTTCAACACGCTGCCGACAGGGCAGGCTAGGCAGGTGCTTGCGGAGCAGGGTGTCTCTGGCGACGTCGCGCAACAGTTGATCGCTGCACGACCACTCACTGAGGAGATCGGGGTTTCCTTCCACAGCGCGGATCTAGTCGGCCTGTGGACGATGCTAGAGGGACGATTCAATGAGAGCTGACGGGTTCGTCGGTGGCTGTAAAGTGCTGCGGCGACTGATGTTCGCAGCAATGCAGTTTCGTTTCGGGCAATTCGCAAAGCGCGGGTAGTTGCGGTCGGTTCGGTATTCCGACTAGGGTTCCTAGAAGTTTCGTACCTTCTGTATTGCGCATCGCCAGAACGCCCGCTTCGTGCGGGTCTCAGACTGCTGACAAACCTCCGGCTAGCCAAAACGGCCCCAGATTCACGGAACGTCACAGAATCAGACCGCGAACAAATCGGAATCAAAACCCCTCGATTTCGACTGCTGCCAAAAACCAAGGGGTTTGTAATCAATCTGAGGCCCGCTTCGTGCGGGGCTTTTTGTGTTTGGGCGCGGTGGCCGGTGCCGCCACCGTCACCAACAACGGCCAATGGCAGACGGGGATGTGTCCCCTCTGACGTCGCTCCTCACTCCTGACCGTCACGACCCTTGGGGCGGTTTTTTTGGCGGTTGATGGAACAAGGATCGCGAGCATCCGTTCGGGTCGGCTCCTAGCTCTCCGAAAGGCTCTGTCAATGTCCACACATCGCATCTTCACTGCCGTAGCATTCGCAGCCAGCATCACCGCCAGCAGCCAGGCACTCGCCAAAAGCGATTCAGATTTTCTGACCGACGCCATCAAAGGCGACAATTCCGAAGTCGCTCTTGGCACCCTTGCCACGCAAAAAGGCGACGGCAAAGGCGTCAAGGCGTTCGGCCAAACGCTCGTAAAAGACCATGGCAAGGCCAAGAAGCAGGCACTGGCTGTCGGCAAGAAACTGGGTGTTGCTGACACCAACGATCTCACCGACGAAGCAACTGCCGAGATGACGAAGCTGAACGGACTTTCGGGGACGGCTTTCGATCAGGAGTTTGCCAGCTACATGGTGTCCGACCACAAGAAGGATATCGCCGAGTTCCAGGATGAGGCGAAGACCGGCAGCAGCAACGTCGCTAAGCTCGCCAAGAAGACCTTGCCGACACTTGAGAAGCACCTGAAAATGGCGCGGTCACTGGCCAAACCATGACGAGCGAGTCCGGCGTCGAAAGTCGAACGATCGAGCTGGAATACTACGACCGGCCTACACTCTGGTTTCATTGGCTGACGGTGGTTTTCGTCGTCCTATTGTTCGGCACTTCGCTGGTATGGAACTACGTCACGCCGCATGACCGAACCTGGCGCCCTCTCTTGGAGGGCACACATGTCTCACTGGGAATCCTGTTCGCCGTCCTAATTCTTGCCCGGATCATCTGGCGGCTGACAGGCGGCCGCCAATTGGCGCCGGAGGTCGGGCTTTCGGGAACGCTCTCCCGGCTCATGTACATCGTCCTGTACGTGTTCCTTGCCGCAGAGAGCGTGCTGGGCTTCGTGTTGCGATGGGCCCAGGGAGAGGAGTTCACGTTCTTCGGGCTATTCACGATTCCTGCCCTGATGGCGCAGAACCGAGACCTCGCCCACACCTTCGAAGAGCTACACAACTATGTCGGATGGGCGATTGTGATCTTGGCGGCAGGGCACGCCATCGCGGCGCTCGTTCACCATTACGTTTTGCGGGATAAGGTTCTCGGCAGAATGGGAGTTCGTCGTCAGCAGACGACTAAGGGCAGGTAGTTTCCGTCCGCAGGTCACCGGAGACCGTTTCGGAGGTATCGTGCACCGGGCCGACGGTCAAGCCGCTGGTGCTATAGTCGCGCGCGGCCGCGCTGCTTTTGATAAGAAGCCGAAGCCGACGCCGCAGGACAGAATCCGGTCCCCGCAACCAATTATCATAATCAATAACCGTCCCGGTCTAACCGGGGCGGTTTTTTGCGTTTCTAAGGGCGATTCGGCGTTCAGCATGGCTGAGTTACCGCCCCGACCCCCTTGGCCTCGGCGTGATCCCGCGGCTCGATGCGCTGGGTGAGCCTGTAACGAGCAACAGGTTCGCGCGGGGTGTGTCGATCGCTTGAGCCGGGTCGCATAACACTGAACATCTGCTCAAAGGCATGGCGGAAGTATCCCGCCACTTCCGGTGCGTCCGCCGTACCATTGTGTGCCTGCGGACCGAAAAGTTGGCCCAAGGCTGCCTGTCGGCAATGCGCCTCATCTCGGTCAAGGAATTGAGTTTTGCAGTTGCCCGAAAGCAGACACCTCGGGCTTCCTAGGGAGTCTCGGTTACGCTAAGCCGACGATGGTTCTCCCTACGAGTGGCTCTCTGAGTACGGAACTCGGTGGCGCTGTTATCTCCGGGATTGACCGAATGCGCATGCGACCGTCCGAAATGAATGACCCACCGAATTGGTTGGTTCTAAGCCTGCACGAGGGCTATCTCTTTGTCTTGGCCGCCGTTATGCTCGGCCACACCGCGAGCAAATCGCGGGTATAGACCTCCTGAATAGCGCGTCCTTGCCGTATCGGCGGATCAGCGCGGTCGCCTTCACTTCGGCTTGATGCGAGCAGTTCCGGCACCTGCGCGCAGCTTGCGCCATCAGCGGGTTGATTGGCTCATATTTGCGCTAACGCTAATATTAGGCCATGATCCCTTCTGCCGGGAGGATCTCCGGCATGGCTCGGTTGCCGGCCCCCAAGCCTAAGCACACCCCCGGCAACCGGGCCGCCCCCATCAAATGCTTGACGAAGGCGCCGGCCGCACCGCCCCGGTGGCATTCCACTGAATGAACTCGACTTCCTTCCCCGTCACTTCCCGCACAGACTTCAACAGCCTCATGCAGGGTTCGCGTAGGGGTAATGCTCGCAGTGCGGTGATATAAACGGCTGCACGATGCTTTTGTGCAGCGCTTCCGCCGCCATGAGAAAGCGATCGATTTCAGCCTGGGAAAGCTGCTTGGATGGTTGGACCTAGCCATTGGCGATCTCCGTTTGATAGAAGGGGCGCCGCAACAGGGAGGATTATATTCCTTTTCTCGACATGGTTGGCAAGCCCTATCGTCAATCGGCCAAGCTGCCATCGCGGTGCAGGCATCACCTTCGCGATCATTTGCCATCGGTGGCTGGAACATACCCATCCGTTCATTGATGGAAAGATTCGCGCGCCAACGCTCAACGGACGGTCCACGATGCATGGCTGCAAAGTCCTGGTTGCCGAAGACGAGCCGGTCATATTGCTTGACCTTGAATTCGCACTCGCCTCAGCCGGCTTCGAGGTGTTCCTCGCCAGCAATGCCGAAATGGCAATGATGTTTTTCGACGGCCAACCATCGCAAATCAGCGCTCTCGTCACGGATATTCATCTCGGGCCAGGAAAACAGCGGGGCTGGGAAGTTGCCCGATACGCTCGGCTGGGAAATCCCAAGATTGCAGTAGTCTACGTCACCGCCGACCCCGCTGCTTCACGTGGGGGAGTGTCGAATAGCATCATGATCCACAAACCCTTTTTCATGGCTCAGGTGGTCATAGCGCTGACGACGTTACTCAAGGCCCCGGTGTGACATGAGCAAGGCAAGGAACGGGTGGCGGGTAGTAACGCCGACGTCAGACTCCCGCACAGATTTTAAGGGAGGATTCGCCAATGTTTGGACTCTGGGAGTTCCATAAGATTGCGGCGACACGAGGTGACGGCTTACGTCCAGAGTTCCTCAGACTGTTTCCGGGACAGCCCGTGAGCGAAGGGCTGACATGCATCCAAGGTGGGATAGCCGACACTAAGCGGCTGTCGCCTGCTGCTGATGCGAACCGCGAGCGGTCGGCTTCGATGTCGCCGATCCAATCCGAATTCCAACTGACCTGCCGATGTGAGCGGGCCAGTCAGTCGGCCAACCCGGCATTGTGGTGGACGATCGCATCAAGGACCGTCTCATAGACGCTGCCAGTGTCTTCCTCAATCTCAGTGCTGCTGATGCCGAGCGTTTTGGCATCGGCGAAAAGCTTTTGTGTCAGCTCGGCGACTGAGATGACGTCCGCACCGACTGTCGTCGGAACGTTGGACCGGATCCACTGGTCAAGGAAGTTCGTGCCGCGCGTACTCATGCAGCGATAAATCTCACAGTGAACGTTAGGTTCCGCTAATTGACGGTCGAAGGCGTATCAGGTCAGCCAAGGACCATTCCCGCGAATACCACCGTGAGGAGCAGTGACACTGGCACGGCGGCTAGAAGACAGCACATCTCGATGGTCCTCGTATCTCGCCGCTTGTCCATCTTCGCCGTCTCGCATCGTTCGGTGTCATTTTGACGCTAGCGGGTGGCCGATGGAAGCCGTTCCGCGCGAGGCCGATTGAGAAGCAGTCGGGGTGCTGCATATTATTAACACCCTGCCGATCCCAGGAATGTCTTTCATCGTCGATGGCTGAAGCGCCTAGGCCACGCTGTAGCGGGCAATCGCATAGCGTTCATTCGCTCATCCGCGAAACCTCTCAGTATACCACGTTATCTTGCCGTCCACCTTCATCGGCTTGTGGATCATCAGCCTCTTGGGAAGGTGTTCGGGATGGACCTCGAGGAGCGTGATCTTGATCGATGGCTTGCATCGGTTGCAGTCGAATTTCAGCTTCAAAGGATCAACGCCGCCGCCATAGACCATCATCAAATCGGCCGATCTGCAGTAGCGGATGTTGCCGCAACTGCATTCCGCTTTCACAAGCATATTGTGCCGCGTCGCCTTCCCCAGCGTGTCGATCGGATCGTGCGCCATGAGAACAGAAAAGGAACAAATTCCTTGCCCGTCAAGCGGTCTTATGGAATCTTTCCGCAGATGAGCGACGAACCAATCAGGCTTCCCGACGGCATAACGCCGGCGCCGCGCGAGCGCGCCAGAGTGCTCGGGCACGTGTGCGAGCACACAGGGTGTGCGAAGCACGGAGCGTTCGGCTTTGCTCGGCCTCGCCAGGATCCGCATTGGTTCTATTTCGAGCACCGAGATGATGGGGAGCGCTATCTCTGAAGGAGGAAACCATGGCAGATAGACCACCGTATATGCCCACAGGAATTGGCATAGGCATGCTGCGGGACGACGAAACGAAGATCGGCGTCCTGATTTTCGAGACGGCGGAAGGTAATTTCGACTTCGCAGTCAATTTGCAGGCGGTCGACGTCATTCGGAAGGCGCTCAGCAAGATCGAGACGCACCTCACGAACGGCAAAATCTCGGACGTGGATTAGCCGGTGAAACTATTTATGCCCCTGACGTTCTTGCCGTCTCAGGTAGGGGGGCAGGTGGTACTTGGCAGGATTTAGGAAGTTTGGGTGTCGGCAATGTCTCGGTGCCGGCAAGGTTTTTCAATGCGCGAAGTGGCTGAACTCAAACGGCACGTGTTGCCCGACGGGAGTGCACCGAGCCGGGTGCAAAGGGTCTACGATCAGATGCCCTATGTGTCGTGGCAGCGGCCTCCAAAGCCCGGAACCTAGACGTCAAACAGATCAGTAGGCCCGCGACCGATCTCATCAATGATGTCGGGCGTGTTGTTGCGCGGCGATCCGACCTTGCTGTCGATCGGCCACATCTTCATCAGATCGGACGGAAAGGGCTTCATCAGGTCGCGAGGGTCCGGCTCCGGCCCCAGCCAGCGCATATAGTCGGCCGGCGCCAGGATCACCGGCATGCGACCCCGTCTCATTGCGGGGAATTGTAGCATATCGGCGGCGAGCGCGTCGTTCGTTTGAATGCTTCGCTAGGGGCCGGAAAGGCTCATAGTCCGGCAGCCGGCGAGCCTAGCGGCCCACCCTCCACTAGTATTGCTGGTTAGGCTCGGCGTCCTCCAACAACTCTCCTTGTTGGATGCCGGGCCAGCATGAGGACGGAACACGCCTTCTCGCTCGATCCCTGAGCCATGATCCTTCTGCCGCGAGGATCACCGGCATGGCCCAGTTTGCCGGCCCCCCAAGCCAAGCACACCCCCGGCAGCCGGGCCGCCCTCACCCGCAGAGAATAGCCCTTTATACCGGGCATTTTTTAATGCAGGGCCTAGAAGCTCCACTCTGCCTGAATTAACGACAGTAGTTGTCGCCGCTTGCACGACAATCAACTTTGATAGATGCTGCCACTTAGCCTTGGGAGGGCGAGGGGATGAAAATAAATTCAATGATGGCACTTGGTGCCATTGCGTGCTATGCGGCTGTCAGACGAGTAATCAAGCTGACTATATGCAGATCGGCTACGGGCCAAGTTTCGACGTCGCCCATGCTCAATGCGAACTTCAAAAGGGCTCGGCCGATCAAGGCTATATTGCGGTCGGATCGCCGGGCTTTGTGGCGGGTGCCGGAATTGGCAACGCTCTCGGCAACTTGGCCGCCGAAGATCAATTCATGAAGAACTGTCTGATCATCAATGGGTGGAAGCGCGCGCCTCATGGTCAGGGAGTTGCAGCAGCCGCAGCCGTCGCTAGTGTCTCGCCTCCGACAGCCTACGGGATAGCCCGCGCCCCTGGTAGCTGGATCAACACGGGACTTCTGGACTGGAAGGATGCCAACAACAAATGCGTCACAGGCGACAAGGCTGCCTGTGCGACCCGCGCAGATCTCGGCGCGAAGCTCAGGGCCGCGGGCATCAACCCGTCATCGGTATGAGGCCGCCGCCGGTGCGCCTGCAAATCCCGGCATGCCTTGGCCTAGCCCTGGTGGTCAGCGGCTGCGCCGCCGACTATCTCAACAACTACGATACGCTGACGCTGGCGGCTGGAGATGCCAACCAGCAGAACCAGCTTATGCAGACGGTCGACCCGTTCAATCCTAACAGTAACAACACCCACATTGAGAGTGACGGACAGCGTATCGCTGGTGTTGTGCAGCAATATCGCGGCATTCCGCTAGCACCGGCATCTCGGCCAAATCGCCAAGAGGGCGGGGACGGGGGAGACTCCGGCAATCACCCGTGCGACCGGAGCACCCAATTCGACAGTCTTGGTCGGCCATGCGGCGGGAGAGCGGCTGAGGCGAAACCTGGCGGTCGAACCGGACACGAAGGGGATCAGCAATGACCTTTCGTGCTGGGCGCCCGCACAGACGGCGCCAACGCACTCTCCCGCTGAGGTTGGTCTTCGTGACCATCGCCGCGGCTGCAGCCTTGGTCGCGCAGTTCGTCATGCAACGCACCGATGGCCTGCCGGATCTGAACCTGTCGAACTTGGTCGGGCCGAAGCCGGCGCCGATCGCGGGCGTCGCCTCCGTGATTGACGGCGACACAATCGAGATCCACGGGCAGCGGATCCGCTTCAACGGCATCGATGCGCCGGAGAGCAAGCAGTACTGCGACGACGCCAAGGGCTTCGAATACCCGTGCGGCCGGCGGTCGGCCGAAGCGCTCGACACGTTCCTGGCGGCCTCGAGGCCAGTGCAATGCACGTTTGTGAATTGGGACCGCTATAAGCGCTTCGTCGGCGACTGCCGGCGCGCCGACGGCGTCAGCGCCGCCGCCTGGATGGTCGAGCACGGCCAGGCACTAGATTGGCCCCGCTACAGCCACGGGGCGTACGCACAGCAGCAGGCGAAAGCGGAAGCAGCAAAGGTCGGCGTGTGGGTCGGGAGCTTCCAGGCGCCATGGGAATGGCGCGCAGCGCATGCCGACGGCGCCGCGCCGTCGAGCCAGCCGCTCGGCATAATCAGCCGCAAGCTGGTCGCTCAAAGCGGGCTTTCGTGTGAACCGCGACGGTACTGCACGCAAATCGGCTCGTGTGAAGAAGCCCAATGGTATCTTCACAACTGCTCGTGGGGCCGGAAGCTGGATCGGGACGGGGATGGCTTCGCGTGCGAGACGCTTTGCTAGGCGCAACTAGGTGTGAGGAGTGAGGTGCGGCGTGGGCGAGTTGCTGGATCGAGGATTGCAGAGAAACATTCTGGGAGTGCTCGCCGGCGACTACCCCCAACGCACTGCAGTCGCGCGAGCCTTTGCCGAGACCGGCAACGATTTAAAGGTTAACCTCGCCTATCTAGAGGAGCACGGCCTGGTCGCGATCACGTGGCATAATGGCAATCAGGGTAGAACGCCTGTTCAAGCGTCGATTACCGCAAAAGGCCTTGATTTCATCACTGACGATGGCGGTCTCGGAGCAATACTGGGCGTCGTGACCGTCCGGCTGCATGGAGATGCCTTGCGAGAACTTCTCGTTTCCAGGGTCCTGTCATCCGGCGAGGACGAAACCGTAAAGGAGAAGGTCGTGTCAAAGCTGAGGGAGCTTCCTAGCGACGCGCTCGGATCCTTGGCGACAAAGGCGCTCGATGCCAGTCTTGCAAGCCTGCCAGGTGTCGCCGCTTGGATGCTCGCCTTGCTTGCAAATTAGATGCGCGATCATCCTTAGTGTGGGACAATTATGTGGGAGCCTCGTAGAAAAGGCGGCTTCTTCCCGCTAAGCGACTGTGCCCTTCCCGAGAGATGGGTGACAGTTCATTCCGGATAGATGGGTTACACTTTCGGCCCTTTGCAAGGAGAGCAAGGTGCCTTGGAAGGAGTGTAACGTCATGGACGAGCGGCTGAAGTTCGTCGCGCGGCTGCTGGACGGCGAGAAGATGGCCGTGCTTTGCCGTGAGTTCGATTTCTCGGGCAAGACCGGCTACAAGATCCTCACGCGCTACAATGATAGCGGCTTGGAGGGGCTGACCATTCGAAGGCATAATGCCGAGTGTCCGTTGCTGGTCGCGGGTCATCGGTCACAACACGATATTCGTCGACGACCGCGACCCATTGGCGCATGGATTCCAGATCCGATAAGGGTACCGATCAGCCGCACGTAGCTAGCATGACACCTCGACCCCGTAGCGGCCTGAAAGGCAGCTTTCTAAAGCTCCAATTCCGAAGCTGCTAGTCCGCTTACGGCCGCAAGGGTGCCGTATGCTTGGGTTGGAGTGCCCCCATTCCTGGGCTTCGTTGCGCATGCGTAGCGTTAACCGGACAGGATATCGGCAGCACGATGATCTTCATCGATCCCGCCAATCCAGCGTCATGACCTGCTGTCGGTCGGCGCCCCGCGGATATGATCCTTGTATCGGCACGTGATGCTGCTCCGATCAAGGCGGATGATGCAGCTAATCAAACCGCGTCAAACGGCGCAATGAAGCGGCTGAAGCTCCAGCCGCCATTGGATGACCGTTCAGAGGGCGCCAAATTGCGTCATGCTGACGCAGTCAGCTTGAGCAAAAAACCATCTATCGCATTTTCTGAAATCTTGCGGCGCGGCGGAACGAATCCTGTCGGAACGTTGATTTGCAAGCACTTTAATTTAGGCCAGAAAATATTGAAGGAATTTAGCCAAAAAAGATTGAGGAATCCTTTGGTTATCAAATAGTTAGATCAACTCTCGGTTTTTGACGCCGCTGCTGAAATTCACTAGGGCTCTCCTCCTTCTATATAGAGAAAAGGAGCTATGAAAATGGAAGGCAAACAGAAGCACCAGGCCGCGAAGCCGATCGTACAGCCAGCTGATAATCGTCGTGCCAAACCCGCCAAAGAGGTAAAAAGAACAACTCGTCGTTGGAGAAGCGTCCCGAACCGTTCGACTACGCCAGTATTGGATTAGAGCCGGGAAAGGTAGCCATCGTTAAAGCCTGCGTGGAGGAGATAGCAACAATCGGACGCCGCACGGCGGAACAGACGTTTATGCGCGCATCACCGACCGCATCGTAGCCGAGCTGGAGAAGGGTATCCGTCCTTGGATGCAGCCGTGGCAATCCAGCAATGCGGTCACCCGGCCACTCAGGCACAATGGTCTGCCCTATAACGGCATGAATGTGCTGCTGCTTTGGTCGGAAGCCGTCGCACGCGGCTTTTCCAGCCCGATGTGGATGACATTCAAGCAGGCGCTCGAACTTGGCGGCGGGGTTCGCAAGGGCGAGACCGGGTCTATGGCAGGCAGAGCCGGTGCGCGATCCGATCGCCCGGATCGAGCATGCCGACCAGTTCTTTGCCAATACTGGGGCGGCAATCCGGCACGGCGGGGATCGCGCCTACTTCGCCCCGGTGACGGATCACATTCAGATGCCGCCGTTCCAGACGTTCCGGGACGCCGCTTCGTACGTTGCCACAATCAGTCACGAGGTCACCCATTGGACGTCGGCGCCGCATCGCGTGAACCGCGACCTTAGCCGCTACGCCAAAGATCGCAGCGAGCGAGCGCGCGAGGAACTGATTGCCGAGCTCGGAAGCTGCTTCCTCTGCGCCGATCTTGGTATCGCGCCCGAACTCGAGCCCAGGCCGGACCATGCGAGCTACCTCGGCTCATGGTTGAAAGTCCTCGGCGACGACAAGCGCGCGATCTTCTCGGCTGCTGCCCATGCGCAGCGTGCCGTGGCTTTCCTGCATGGCCTTCAGCCGGAGGCCGCGGAAGAGCGCGAGGGCGCCTGATGTTTCACCCATTAGCCTTCGGAAGGGGAGGCCATGTGCCTTCCCATCTGTTTCGCTCGGCCCATGCCGCCGAAGCATGCCGGAGACGCTTACTACATGAGCGCGAAATCGATCCACACGCGGGCTGATCGCAGAGCCGGAGGGCCGATTTCCTTTTCGAGGCCATCCTAAAGTTCGAACCGAAGTTGCCGCTGTTCCGGCGGCAACACATCGCCTAGGGACGAAAGTGTTACGCCCAACAGCCGGATTCCCTTCTGTACCGGGAACACCGACCTCAGGAGATCGGCTGCGATACGTTCGAGCTCAGAGAGCTCGATTGGCACCGACACGGTGCGACTGCGCGTGATCTGCTGGAAATCGGCAAATTTGACCTTCAGCGTGATCGTCCGGCCGCGGATGCCCTTGCTTTCGCAGTGCCCCCACACCTTGGCTGTCAGCGGCTTGAGCTCGGCGATTGCTGCAGCGAGCTCCAAGACGTCGGCTGCGAACGTATCTTCGGCGCCGATCGATTTGCGCGGCCGATCCGGCTCGACCGCGCGTTCGTCAATGGCGCGCGCGATCTGATAGTACCAAAGCCCTGACTTGCCGAAATGCTGCTGCAGGAAGGCAAGCGGGCGGTCTTTGAGATCGGCGCCGGTCTTGATGCCCAGCGCCTCCATCTTGGCGGCGGTCGCGGGACCGACACCATGAAATTTCTTGACCGGCAACGTCTCCACGAAGGCCGGCCCCTGGCGGGGCGTGATGACGAACTGGCCGTTCGGCTTGTTCTGGTCGGACGCCATCTTGGCGAGGAACTTGTTGTATGAGCTGCCGGCGGAAGCGGTGAGACCGGTCACCAGAAGGATCTTCGCCCTGATCATCTCGGCGATCGTCGTGGCAGACGAAATGTTGAGCCTGTTCTGCGTCACGTCGAGATAGGCCTCGTCGAGCGAGAGCGGTTCGATGAGATCGGTGTGTTCGGCGAACACCTCGCGGATCTGGGACGAGACCGACCGGTAGACATCGAAGCGGGGCGGCACGAAAACCAGCTTGGGGCATTTGCGCTTTGCCGTGACGGACGGCATCGCGGAGCGAACGCCGAAGGCGCGAGCCTCGTAGCTTGCGGCAGCCACCACGCCGCGCGCGGCGGCCCCGCCAACGGCAAGCGGCCTGCCGCGCAGGTCCGGATTGTCGCGCTGTTCGACCGACGCGTAGAACGCATCCATGTCGACATGAATGATCTTACGCTGGTCGGCGCGTCGGTCAGGGGCCATTTCGCCAGGATATGTGCTTCGTTCTGCCGGATCTCAGATCGCGAATTCAGCCTGCGCGCGCCCCTGGTGGAGGCGGGAAATCCGAAAACTGTTCTTGGGAAGGGGAACAACCACTTCGTGCTCGGGACGCGTCATGTCCAGCCACGCCGAACGCTGGTCGCGGCGCAGCACCGCCATCTGGCGATCATGGTAGGGCGCGATGTCGTCATTGGCCTGGATCGTGAGGATTACGTGGGCCTCCGGCCAATCGCGCGTCGCCGGCCGCCAGATGCCGGCGAAATAGAACCAGTCACCATTGGCGAGGCGAAAGCTGTAGTTCTTCCCCTGGCTGCGGTGGCGGAATTCGGACGCCGGCACGAGGCAGCGACGGCTTGGGAATGTTCGATCCTCCGCACGCACCACAGTGAAAGGGCGCCCGCCTGGTTCCTTTGGTTGAAGCCCCCACGGCAGCTTGAACATCTCAACATCGCCGCCGTGGCGTCTTATAATGACGCGGGGCTCGTCGAGCGGGCTGTCGGTACCGAAAACTGTTGCGCTCATAGCCAAAAGAACATAACAGGAACGAAGCCGCCGCGCAATGCCGCAGACATAGGTGAAACATGTGCAATGATTATCGGCTGATGGTGGATGTCGCCTCGATCGTGGAGGACTTCGCCGATCTCAAGATCAAAATACGCTTCAGTGAAGGAGCGCCGAACATCCAGGCGCGCGAAGACATCAAGATAACGGAGATCGGGCCGATCATCCGCCCAGTCGATGGCGCGGGCAGCGAGGCTGACCTTGTTCAGCGCCGGTGGAGCTGGCCTGGACCGAACAAGAGGCCGGTCTACAACTTCCGCTCGGACGGTCGCGAGTTCGCGTCAAACCGCTGCCTAATACCAGCCGATGGGTTTTATGAATTCACCGAACCAGCAGAGAAGAGCAAGAAGCGCAAGGACAAGTGGCTCTTCACCAAGCGCGACGAGCCGGTCTTCTGCATTGCCGGGATCTGGCGCGATACCAGTGATGTCGGGGAGGCGTTCACCATGCTCACGATGGAACCTGGCCCGGACATCGCGCCATATCACGATCGGCAGATCGTGATCCTGGAGCGCAAGGATTGGGCGAGCTGGCTTGATCCCTCCGTGTCCGCCAAATCCCTGATCAAGCCGCTTCAGGCGGGGACGCTGGTCGTGGAGCAGGTCGGGTGATGTGAGGCGGGCGCCGCTCAATGCTGCCGCGATTTGGGCGGAGGCATTCTAGGCGCACCAAGCCTGTGGGCCCCGCGGCTATATGGCGCGAAGGTTTCATCATTGGCGAGCAACCAACGCCCCAGCCGAGACCGGAGCTGAATCGTCGTCAGGCCTTCGAACGGACGCGAGGCGGTGCCTTTTGCGAGAGCTCGATCCAGACCGGCGCGTGATCGCTGCTTCTTTCCCAGCCGCGCACCTCGACGTCGACCTGGGCGTCGATCAGCCGCTTCTTCAGTGACGGGCTCAGCAGAAGGTGGTCGATGCGCAGGCCTGCGTTGCGGCCGAAGGCATTGCGGAAATAATCCCAGAAGGTGTAGATCTTCTCACCGGGATGACGCGCGCGCAACGCATCGGTCCAGCCTTGTTTGAGCAGCGTCGCGTAGCCGGCGCGCGCCTCGGGCGCAAACAGGGCATCGTCCAGCCAGCGCTCGGGCTTGTAGACATCGAGTTCGCTCGGCATGACGTTGAAATCGCCTGCCAGCACCACCGGCTGATCGGAGCCGAGCAATTCTGCCGCGTGGTCAATCAATCGCTCGAACCAACGCAGCTTATAGTCGAATTTCGGGCCAGGCTTCGGATTGCCATTCGGAAGATAGAGACACCCGATAATGATGCCATTGACTGCTGCTTCGATGTAGCGGCTATGGCTGTCGTCGGGGTCGCCCGGTAGGCCGCGCCGCGTTTCGTGAATCTTGCCGACGCGGCTCAGGATCGCGACGCCATTCCAGCTTTTCTGGCCATGCCAGATCACGTCATAGCCAAGGTCGCGGATTGGCCCTTCGGGGAACTTCTCCTGCGTCGCCTTCAGTTCCTGAAGACAGGCAATGTCCGGCGCTGCCTCTTCCAGCCAGCGCAGCAGCACTGGCAGGCGGCCGTTGACGCCGTTGACGTTGTACGTCGCGATCTTCATGGCGTTATAGATCCGGGAGGAACTGATCGGCCCGGCCCCATCCCGCGAGGGCCTTCAATGCGGCGCGCTTCTTCAACTCGGGCGCATCGCCGACATGGAAATGGGAGGGCGCATCGATTGTCTTCATCTCCGCCCAGGTGACCGGTGCCGCGACCGGGGCTCCTGGCCGCGACCTGGCGCTATAAGGCATGATCGCCGTTGCGCCGCGCTGGTTGCGCAGATAGTCGACGAAGATCCGTCCCTTCCGTTTCGCCTTCGACAACACGGCCGTGAAGTGGGCGGGGTCGCTCTGCGCGACCGCCTGTGCAAGCCCTGAGGCGAAGGCCTTTACCTCAGGCCATTCAGCTCGCGGCGTGAGCGGCGCGATTACATGCACGCCCTTGCCCCCCGTCAGCATCGGGAAGGTGGTCAACCCAAGGGACTTTAGTATATCGCGGAACTGGAATGCGGCAGCGCGAACCGCCTCGAAATCCAGTCCCTCGTCGGGGTCGAGGTCAAAGACAAGGCGGTCGGCCTTCTCGACGTCTTCGATGCGCGCTCCCCATCCATGGAACTCGATCGTTCCCATCTGGACACAGGTCACAAGCCCCTCGGCGTCGTCGACGTAAAGGTAGGGCTCCTCGTGACCATCCTTTTCGGTGATCCCGACGTGATGGACCTTGTCGCCGAAGCTCCCCGCGTCATGCTTTTGAAAAAAACATTTCTTTGCTCGGCCCTGCGGGCAGCGGACAAGACTGATCGGCCTGCTGCCGGCCCAGGGAAGCATGATCGCGGCGACGTCGGTGTAATGATCGGCAAGCTGACCCTTGGTGATGTTGGATTCAGGGTAGATCACGCGGCCGCGATTGCTAATCGCGATCGTTGTCGTTGTCGCCGACGGCAGTGTCGCTGTGCGGTGTTCCGTCTCGAGCACGACCGCTTCCGGTTTCTTGTCCTCGCGCAGGCCGAGATAGCTTGGATGCCGCAGTGTTCCTTCATTGGTCATCTCGGTGAAGGCGATCTCGGCGACAAGCCTGGGACGCAGCCAGTGCGCGCCGCGAACCTCCGCGCGCGGCGCTTCGACCGTGGCGTCCTTCTGCTCGAGTGGGGCCATCGTCTTCATCAGCCGGGCCATCTCGGCAGCATCGAAACCGGTCCCGACTTTGCCGGCATAGCGCAGCTTTCCGCCGTCATGGACCCCAAGGATCAGCGATCGAAAGGCGCGATCCTTGTCTGACGGGGTCCAGCCGACGAGCACGAATTCCTGACGTTTGATGCACTTGATCTTCAGCCAGCTTCCATCGCGGGCTCCGACATAATCCGAATCCGCCAGCTTCGAGACAACCCCCTCGAGGCCGGCGCCGCAGAAGCGGTTCAGCAATTCTTCCCCCCGGCCCTGGATATGATCGGAGTAGCGAAGGATGGGGCTCTTCGCCGGCAGGATTGTCTCCAGTTTCTCCTTGCGCTTCAGAAGCGCCAGCCTCGTCAGGTCTTCCCCGTCGAGTTGGAGCAGGTCGAAGGCATAAAAATCGATGCTCGCGGGAGCAGCCTTCAACGCGTTCTGCAGCGCCTGGAAACTGGATCGTCCCTCGGTGTCGATGACGACGGCCTCACCGTCGATGAGGGCGGAGCGAACCTTAAGCCTTCGTGCCTCGGACAGGATTGAGGGAAAGCGGTCCGACCAGTCCAGACCGGAGCGCGTATAGGCGCGCGCCTCGCCGCCGCCCACAGCGACAAGAATACGATAGCCATCGTATTTCATTTCGTGGATCCAGCGGTCGCCGGCGGGGACTGTGTCGACCAGTTTTGCAAGCTGGACCGGCTGGAATGCAGGTGGCGCCAGAATGGCCAAGCCGCGCGAGGCTGGCTTCGTGGGGCGAGTGGAAACGCCTTTGATGATTGGGCGACGCGACGCTGACTTGCTCACTTGACCTGGCTCAAACCAGACCCAACTGTGTCTGCCATTATCGTCTTCCTGTTTCGTAGCTGCGCCGTCAAGACGTTCTACCTGTAACGCTTTGGTGCGATTTGCGATCCTGAGCCGGGCAGAAATTCGGCGTTTCACCTGAAATCCCGCGTCTTCACCTTGATGTTGTCGATGTGGCGTCGGGTATGTGGGTGTCGCAGCTGCACAGCCCCTTGGGCGGCAGCTCGCGCGCATCAGGTCCGGAGGCGCCATTGCGCACCTGGTCCGAGCGCTCCAACGAGGGCCGCGACTATCTCGGACTCAAGCTCGACGATCCGAGCTCATCTACGCCAACCTCTTCGCCGACGAGCAAGGCGAGGGCCACAGCCTCGTCTGGGTCCCGCCCCAACCGCCGCAATGGCGAGTAACTGTCAAGCGGGCCCGTCGACTGGCATTTGACGGTGAAACCGCCATCACCTGCTCTTTCGTAACAGAATCCCATTGTTAGGAAGTACTTCAATGCCAGCTCTTTCAAGCGCATTCACGATCGCTAATATATTGTTGGCAATCGGAGTCCGGGCACCGCGTTCGAAATCAGCGATTGTCTGCCGTGCGACGCTGGCCGCGCGGGCCAAATCATCTTGGCTCCATCCCAACATTGCACGTGCGCCGCGGCACTGCTCAGCGCTGAAATTCGCCGCCTTGTCTGCAATATTATGATTGACGTCAATCAATTTGTATATTACCCCTGTCTCGAACTTGCGGTCGAAGAGGGTGCGCGAACACCCTTTTCGACCTGACCAAAGCCAAGCTGTGTGGAGCTCGGATCATGGCTGATTCCGACAATACCACGACTTTGCCTTCCGTCACGCTGGGACGGGAGCCCGAATCTCCGTTGACAGCAGAGCGTCCTGAGCCTCCTGCCGACCATGCAGCTGAAGATCAGCCACCCGCTGATCCAGCGCTTGCCGTGTCCCTCGCCTGGCTCCGGGCGCACGTAGCGAAGCTGGCCTCTTGTATCCGGCAGCAGGAGGCTGAGTGCGGGCTCCTAGAGCACGGCGCACTGTTGTCTATTGGCGAAGTCATCGGGCGCGGGGAGGGGGCTAACGCCGACCCAGTTTATCTTGATTTGTGCAAGGAAGAGCAGGACAACGCTGAAAGCGCGGACGCCTTGTTGGCGGAGATTGCGGCGACGCCTGCCCAGTGTCTAGTGGGTGTGGTTGCGAAGCTTGCGGCTGTCATTCGGGAGGCGACTGACAACACCGATCTGTGCGAATTTCCGCTGCCGCACATCCGCTCCGCCTTGGCCGATCTGCGGCGTCTCACGCAGCACGCGATAAACGATCAGCCAGCTGGCTGGCCCGCCGGCGACCAGTCGATCGGCTCGCTGTTCGAGCAGTCCGCCTCGTCCTTCTCCGCTTGGCGCGCGTTCAGCGCGTGGTGCCAGGGTGATGACGAAGGCTATCGCACATGGACGAGCACATTCAAAATACTGCAGGGTGCAAGCCAATAGGCATCGCAAAGTCTTGGTCTAACTGCTCGGTGCCGAGATATGCCTTCGTCCCTTCGTCAATGACGGAATCCAAGGATTTCGGTCAACGCCGCGTACCCCTATCAATCCTTGAGAAGGGAAGGACGCGGATGAAGCCCGACACATCGCAGTGGCGTGACCCACAGGCATATGCATTCGTCAAAGGCGCAGCCGCTGACGAGATCGCCTGGGAGTTCCTGCGACGCAACCCGCACTATCAGCAGGACTTCGCAACCTC
The DNA here is from genome assembly GCF_020164995.1 of Mesorhizobium sp. CO1-1-11. Lineage (NCBI taxonomy): Bacteria > Pseudomonadati > Pseudomonadota > Alphaproteobacteria > Hyphomicrobiales > Phyllobacteriaceae > Mesorhizobium > Mesorhizobium sp. CO1-1-11. Next base: position 44,328 of record NZ_JAIUHE010000014.1, on the reverse strand, counting down.
CCGCTCGGCTAAGTCGAGGCGCGCATTACGCAAGCGCTGGGGTTTGCAGTTTCGCCGCTCGGCCTGACCAGTCCGCGGTCGAGCAGCCCGTCTATTGGGCGCCTCAGATCGATCCTGGGGTCGTGAACCTTGTCGAGGTTCCACCGGATCTGCAAGCGCGGGAGGGCAGCGCCTTCGACGTACCGTTGGCCATGGGCCGGCATGATGAGGTCGGCCTTCACATGCGTTCGTCGCTTGGCGGTATGCAACTGGCGCTTCTTGGCGACACGAAGCCAGGCGAACCGCTTGCCGCCATCATACCGCTGGACGACATGGCGTACGACCGGCTGCAAGCCATTGAGCGGTTCATCCGCTCGATCCAAAGGCAGCAGCTTCCCGACGCTCGATTGACCGCAGCCCAGCGCCGGCGCCTAAGCCAAATGCTGCGATGCCTCGATGGCCGCGAAGAGCAGGCATCTCATTTTGAAGTCGCTACCGCCTTGTTCGGTCGGCGACTGGTCAGTGCCGTCGACTGGCACGACTCGGCTTTTCGATATCAGACGCATCGCTTAGTGCGGGACGGTTTCAGGATGGTCGAGCGCGGCTACCGTCAATTGCTTCGCGCGCGACGGCGCCTTTCCTGAAGGGGTTCGACGCCGCCAGGTTCACTTGATGCGTGGTCTCCAAGCCGGGCCTACGATCCTGAAGTGAACGGCGTTTTTGCGCCTCCATGCGGTCGTTTCAGGCGCAAGCGATACTCCCTAATAGCAGACATAAATCACGACTAGCCCTAGGCAATGTGGAGAGTGAGGCTTAGGCGTGGCTCGAGCCGAATTTCGATCCCGAGGCGGCGGAAAGACCGCAGTGGCGTCCACTTCCGCAAGAGCTTCTCAACGAACTCAGGGTCGAAATTTCGCGTCTCGAAAGGATATGGGGCAAAGCGCCCATTTCTTCGTCGCGACGCTTCGAAGAAGTTCAACTCCGCCTACGGTCCTCGAACTGTACGATTTGTCCTGATACCACGCTCCAAATCCTTACTGTCCGCACTGCCCAGGTTGAGGCTGATCTGTTACCCGGCGGCATAGCTCGGAAACCTGACGGGGTCGATCATGGTACGGATGCGCGCACGACGACATGTGCGCTGGGGACCTTCGCATTGAAGGTAGGACACGAAAATCGACTTCGGTCGGGGCGGGCAGTGCAGCGGCCAATGGGGTAGGTTGCGCCGCGACTATTGCAGATATCCGACCACTAGGCGGGTGGTTTCGTCGATGAGCGTTCCGATCGCTTCATTCGAAAGCCTTTTGGAGCTGTGCAACACCGCAGTGTGCGCCAGCGCCTCGATCGAAGTCACGCACACGAAGGCTGCAAGCCCTAGATCGGCCACGCGCAGCTCGTTGCTGTGATCTTCTAGATAGGTCTTGAATAGGGCATGGGCTTCGCGATTGAAGGCTTCGACGTTTTCAAGGCGCCCTGTACGCGGGATCTGCTCGGCAAGGACACGATGCAGCTTGGGGTCGATGCGATGCGCCTCGATCGCCACGGCGACAAGCCTGCGCACCGCTCGATCGACCGGCAGCGACGCGACCTCGGCAAACGCCCCACGCACGACCTGCATGATCTCCCGGTTGTGACGATCGATGACGGCGGCGACTAGCGCCTCCTTGCCGGGGTAATATTGATAAAGCGAGCCGACGCTCACGCCTGCTTCTTCTGCGATCCGGTTGGTGCTTGCCTTGTCGAAACCTTCCCTGATCAAAATGCGAGCGGTCGCTTCAACAAGCGCGTCAACCGTCGCGCGTGATCTCTCCTGAGACGCGTCCTTCCTTGGATTCGTGAGCAGCTTGGGTGCCATGTTCCTGTCGTTTCCAATGCGAGTAGACAATTGTGAGCTATCGCTCGCATTATGTCCACCAATGCTTTCGATCGATGTGGACGATGACAAATGCTTTATGGAATTGTTTTGGGAATCCATACCTGCACCCTGTGCGCCGCCTTGCTGCTGTTCGCCGTGAATGAACTGCTGCTGATTCCTGCCCGAAGAGGGCAACGGGGACCGGCCAGAATGGCCTTTTTCGCCAGTCGCTTTGCGGGGCTTCTGATAACTGCCGGTGTGCTCGCCGGCATCGTCCTTGTCTTTATTGGCGGCTGGTCCTTATTGACACCCTGGCTGGTGCTGTCGTTTGCGCTTATCGCCGCCTTGATGGCGGTCGAGCACAAGTTCGTTCGTCCATGGGCGACGCAGGCCCAGGCGGCGCTTCGCGGTGCCGTCTCGGCCGTCGAGGTTAAGGCAATCGCTAGCGACAAACGCGCACTGGCTGGACGCATGGCCATGATCACGCTGTTTGCGCTCATTGTCGCATTGATGACCACGAAGCCCGAACTGAACCCGTTTGCGTGATCTCGGACTTTGGCGGTCTCCGGACGACGCCGACGCTGAAAACGGAATGCATGTGAAAGCGAGCCCAAATGACACAACAGTTTCGAGACGGCAAAAGAACGTCGCGACGACTGGCGTCGAACAACGACGGGCCAAGCTTGCAAAGCCGAATCATCGTTGGTTTGCTGAGGCTGCTTCCGATCAAGAAGCGGATGGCATCCGCGGCCGTCGTGCAAGAGCAGGTGCGCCGATTGGCATTATGGCCCGCGTCCTACGGACCAACGGGCCTAGGGCGTGGCGTGGAGGTGACGAGAAAAGACGTGGCTGGGTGGCCCGTCTACCATACGGCCCCGTCAGCGCATCACGACGTCAGCAAGATCGTGGTGTTCCTGCATGGCGGCGGCTATATCAACGAGATCGTTCGCGCTCACTGGCGCATCGTCGGCATGCTGACCCGCGAGGCTGGCGTCCGCTGCGTCGTCCCCATCTATCCGCTGGCTCCCCATGCCACCGCCAGGGATGTCGTGCCGGCCATGGGCGAATTGCTGCGCAGGTTTGTCGAAGATGCGGGGCCTGCGAAGATCACGGTGGTCGGCAATTCGGCGGGCGCCGCACTGGGGCTGGCGGCAACCCAATGGCTGCGGGATCACGGATATCGGCAACCGCACGGACTCGTGCTGATCTCACCTGGCGGAGATTTTTCGATCGGCCGCCCGCAGCAGGTGGCGATCGCCGAGCGCGATCCGATCAACGATATTCCCGGCGCGCGCGAAGCGGGACGCCTCTATGCCGGCGACCTCGATGTCACCCACCCCTATGTCAGTCCGCTGAATGGCGATTTCCGTCGGCTGCCTCCGATGATCGTGTTCTCGGGCACGCTCGATCTTTTCTATCCCGACTGCATTGATCTTGCCGCAAAGGCGCGAGCCGCGGGTGTGTCGGTGGAGCTTCACCTGGAACAGGATCAGCCGCACAACTATGCGGGAATGCCGACGCCAGAAGGCCGGGAGGCGCGGGCGATCATCCTGCGCGCAGTTGCTTGAGGACCGGCGTGAACGGTGATGCGACTTTCTCCTCGTGGTCGCACAGCCGTTCCCAAATTCTCCGCCTGCGACGAACCGCTTACTGGCAGGCCAAGGTCATCAACAACTCGTCATAATACCGAGTGCCGATCTTCAATGCCCGTCGTTCAAGTCCGTATTCCTTGAACCCAAAACGGGAGTAGATGCGAACTGCGGCTTCATTGGATGTAACGACCCGCAGTTGGATTTCTTCAACAACGCCCTGAGCCTCGCCTATCATACGCTGGACCAACGCTGCTGCCAAACCAGTCCCTCGCGCCTCTGGGCGGACATACATACCCCAAAGCATGCCCTTATGGCTTTGCTTCGGGGCTTGTTGGATACCCAGGCCAGCGGTGCCCAAGAGCGGTAAGTCGTCAGCGAAACCAGCTATCACGATATTACGCTCCAGCCGGTCAGCGAACCAATCCAATGGCATGATTGCTTCTTCCTCCCATGATCCGCCAAAGGCCTCAGGATGATTTTGAAGCCCTTCGAGGCGCAAGTCGCGATAGGCATCGGCATCGGCAGCGCTGAGGCGGCGAAGCAGGTACGGAGACGATGTGGAAGATGTCTGGTTCATCTATTTTTGAGCGTATCGCGGCGGCCGGACGGCAGCAACGGGTCACGGGGGGAATTCGGCGAGAGGGACGAGCGTCTGCTCAGGGTCGATTCCATCCTCGCGATGAGAACAATAGAGCGGAGTGAGCGTTCACGCGGCGGCCCGCCGTCCTGTCCACGCCTCAGCCTCATACAGATAGGCCGGGGCGTGGACACGCAACGCCTTTCTATACGGCTCTGCAATGCTGGCCGACGAACTCGTGGTAGGATATCTGCAACGCTCAAGCATAGCCACCTGACCCTCGGGCAGGGCTGATCGCTGCAGCGCCGACCAGAGATTCTTTGTGTGTGTGTCACATTGACGGATCCTGACTCGTCATGATGTCGACGCCAACAGAAGGAAGCCAATCATGACTGCAAAACTTGACCTTTTCGCCGCCGCCCCTTCGCTGATGAAAGAATGGCAGCGCGCATCCATTGCCATTTCCTCCAGCCTCGAGCCCAGCCTGGCCGAGCTTGTGAAGATCCGTGCGTCCCAGATCAACGGCTGCGCCAACTGCCTCAACATGCACACTGTGTTTGCACGCGAGGACGGCGAAACCGAGCAGCGCATCTATCTGCTGTCGGCCTGGCGCGAGGCGCCTTGCTACACCGATCGTGAACGCGCCGCGCTCGGCTGGACCGAGGCGCTGACGCGGATTAGCGAAGGCCACACGCACGAAACTGCCTATGGCGCCCTGGAGGCCGAATTCACGCCCGAGGAGCAGGTCAAGCTCACCCTGATGATCAATGTCATCAACGGCTACAACCGCCTTGCGGTTGGGTTCGGCGGCTGGGCCGATCCGGCGGCCATACGGTCTGCTGCCAAGGCGGCGGCTGCCTGATGACGAACGCGGGATCCGAGCATGCGGGAGCGGAGTTCGACCCGCTGCGCCCGACGCTGATGCGGGTCGCCTATCGCATGCTTGGCTCCGTGGCCGATGCCGAGGACGTCGTGCAGGAGGCCTTCATCCGCTGGATGAGGGCCGACCGCGGCACGGTGCGCGAGCCCGAGGCATTCCTGCGCCGCACGGTAACGCGGCTCTGTCTCGACCAGCTCAAAGCCGCGCGACACAAACGCGAGATCTATGTTGGCCCGTGGCTTCCCGATCCCGTCGTCGAAGAGGACGAGGTGGACGATGTCACCTTGCCGCTTATGCTGGTGCTGGAACGCCTGTCGCCGCTCGAGCGCGCGGCCTTTCTGCTGCACGATGTGTTCGGGCTTGGATTCGACGAGGTCGCGGCCGCCATCGAGCGCGACCCGGCGGCCTGTCGCCAGCTCGCCGCCCGAGCACGCGGCCATGTCCGCGAGGCGCGACCGCGTTTCAAGGTGGAAAGGCAACGTGGCCTCGAAATCGCCGAGGCTTTCTTCGCCGCCTCGCGCAGCGGCAACATGAAGGAGCTTGGTGCAATGTTGACGGCCGACGTCAGCGCCCATGCCGATGGCGGCGGGAAGCGTCCGGCAGCCACGGAAGTGATCCTGGGCTTCGATGCCGTCATGGCGCAATACGAGCGTGTAGCGGCCTGGCTCCAGAAGAACGGCTCCACACTTGTTCGTATTGGTTTCGTCAACGGATTGCCCGGGTTCGTTACGCTGGAAGCCGATGGCGAACTGCAGACTACCGCACTCGACGTCGAGGACGGGAAGATCGCGGCGATCTATGTGGTGCGGAATCCCGAAAAGTTGAGGCATCTGCACTAGACTGGCAGACTGTAAAATCCCGGGATATTGCGGCGCGGGGTTCGAGGTCGGCATTTGGGGTTGCTTTGCCTGGTCGACAACGGTGGCCCCGCACGTCTGCGCCGATTTAAAGCAATGAAGCGCTTATCGTTCAGAACCTGCAGGAGGACCTTAGATTTGCGGTCTAGCTCAGAAGATACTGCTGGTGAAAGGCGCGCCAAAGGCTCCGCGGTGACCGGCTATGCTGTGGTGATCGCGGGAGGAGGTCCGACGGGGCTGATGTTGGCAGGCGAGTTGGCTTTGGCAGGGGTCGACGTTGCCATCGTCGAGCGGCGCTCCAGCACTATCCTGAAGGGCTCGCGCGCAGGCGGCCTGCACTCACGCACCATCGAGGTTTTCGATCAGCGTGGCATCGCGGATCGGTTCCTTTCGGAGGGAAAGGTTGCCCAAGTCGCCGGATTCGCCGGCGTTTCTTTCGACATTAGCGACTTTCCCACCCGGCACCCTTACAGTCTCGGACTATGGCAGAATCACATCGAACGCATACTCGCCGGCTGGGTCGCCGAATTGGCGGTGCCAGTCTATCGCGGAATTGAGGTGACGGGCTTCGTTCAGGACGATGCCCGCGTCGACGTCGCATTATCCGATGGTCAGTCGTTGCGGGCGCAATATCTCATCGGATGCGACGGCGGACGCAGCCTGATCCGCAAGGCAGCCGGCATCGCATTTCCGGGATCGGATCCTACTACCAGCAATCTTATTGCCGAGGCCGAGCTGGCCGAGAGGCCACCAGAATGGGGGATCCGCCGTGACGCCCTCGGCATCCACTCCCTCGGCAGGGTTGATTATGAGATCCGCAATGGCGAGATCGTCTATCCCGACGCGGGGCCGGTCCGCGTCCTGGTGACTGAGCGGGGCGTCGGAGGAACGACCGAACCCACCCTGCGCGATCTCAGCGATGCGCTCATCGCCGCCTACGGGACCGACTACGGCATTCATTCTCCCACCTGGATCTCCCGGTTCACCGACGCGGCCCGGCAGGCTGCGTCATATCGCAAGGGGCGCGTGCTGCTGGCCGGCGACGCCGCGCATGTGCATGCCCCCGATGGTGGCCAGGGCCTCCAGACTGGTGTGCAGGATGCGGTGAACCTGGGATGGAAGCTGGCCCAGGTGGTCAAGGGGACGTCGCCGGAAAGCCTGTTGGATACATACCACGCCGAGCGCCACCCGGTTGGTGCGCGCGTGTTGCGCAACACGATGGCCTCGGTCGCCCTTCGCCGCGAGGACGACCGCACGAAGGCGCTGCGCGACACCGTGGCCGAGCTCCTGGGCATGCCAGAGCCGCGCAACCATTTCGCCGCAATGATGTCAGGTCTCGATATCCACTACGACCTCGGCGAGGGACATCCGCTGCTCGGACGCCGTGTGCCCGATCTCGGCGTGCTTGCCGCCAATGGCCCGCTGCGGGTCTTCACCCTGCTGCATGGTGGCCGGCCGGTGCTGCTGAACCTCGGCAAGTCCGGCGGCCACGACATCGCACCGTGGGCGGATCGGGTCCAGCTGGTCGATGCCAGATACGATGGCGTGTGGGAGCTTCCGGCTCTTGGCGCGGTCGCCGCGCCCACCGCCGTGTTGATCAGACCCGACGGCTATGTGGCTTGGGTGGCAGACTCGACCGGGATGGGCCTAGCCGAAGCGCTAACCATTTGGTTCGGACCGCCTACCACGGCGTAGCGCACCGGCTTCCACATCATTCTGTGAAACCTATAACGTCGCCGGTCGCAGATTCGGCATTATCCGCTGGTGGCTGCATTGTGGAGAAACGGCGCGGCGCCATTGGCGCGAACACAACGGTGTGGCGATGGCCTTTTGCGTGCTGCTGCACAGCGGCTTTCCAGGCTGATGGACAAGCTCGAGGCTGGAGACATTTTGATTGTAACCAACCTCGACAGGCTCAGCCGCGACACGATCCAAGTCTGCATCACGGTCAAGACGCTGGCCGAGATCGCGGTCCGGGCCTGCTTCCTCGCCCTTGGGGGCGCTGACCTCACGAGTTCGACCTGCACGACGATGATGAACGCGTTCAATACCGTCGCGCAGTTCGAGCGGGACTTGCTGATCGCGCGGACGCAATCCGGCTCACGCGCGCCAACTCGGAAAGGTCCCCGGTCGCCCTTCGACGGTCAGCGAAAAACAGAAGCAGGATGTCCGCAGACTTCGCGGCAGGCGCCGGCATTTCGGCTACTGCCGGGAAGTTTGCGTTAAGCCGTCCGACGATATGCGTTTAAGAGATACACGCCGATAGAGAGGAGCTTCGATTGAGGACAGCAAACGTGGGAGCTTCCCATCCTTGGCGTGGTCGCCTCGCCTACCGCCGTGTCGGCCAGACCCGACGGATATGTGGCTTGCGCAGGTACTCGACCCAGATGAATCGCGACTGGCGCATGCGTCACCGGCTAAAATCAAGTTCACTTTGATCCTTGCGCCCGTTCTCGGATTTCGGCGAGTGTTGAGCGAGCAATGCCAGTAGCATCGAAATTGTTATCGTCCAGCCATGCCAAAAGCGCGGCCTTATGCGATGGCCACTCGTCGGCGAGCATCGAGTGCCAAGCAACGTCGCGCTGCCAACCTTTGACGACGGCCGCCGCGCGCCATATACCCTCAGCTTTGAACCCGTAGCGCCCCGCCGCGCGACGTGAAGCTGTATTCAAAGCTTGGCAGCGCCATACCAGTCTCGTGTAACCGAGTTCGTCAAAAGCATGCTGCATGAGGAGGAGAATCGCCTCCGTTGCTGCGCGTGTTCGCTGTAGTCTCGGGGAAAACCAGATACTGCCAATTTCAATCGCCGCATCGGCCGGATAGATATCACAGAAGGACAACCATCCCTCAACCTTGCGGTTGGAGCGAGGACGTACAGCCCAGAACGGCTGATCAGCCCGTCCAGCCAAATTCCGGACATGGCTGGCCAGTGCGTCGGCTGAGGAAAACGGTCCATACCGCAGATAGGTCCAGGATTGTTCTGCGTTTTTGGCAGCGTCCCAGAGCTCGTGGATATGATTTTCCGCAAGAGGCTCCAAAGACACCGAGACTCCGTGGTGAACCTCGCGCTTGGGAAACGGGCGAGGCGTAGGATCCACGGCTATGCCGAGAACAGGCTCATTCATCGAAATATCTACTCCGCATTCGTCGTCCAAGCGAAAGTCCGACTTTCGGGTCAGCTTCGGACTTTGATCTGGCCGGGCTGAACGTCCGCTATCTTTTCTTCAGGCGACAAGAGCCGCAATTCCGCTTCCGGCCCCTAATGAGACATTCAGACAATGCCGGGCGACGAAAAAAGGTAGCATCAAAACGTCTTTCGCCGCCGATTCCCAAAGTGTCCAGCAAACGTCATCATAGATCTGCGGGAAGCGCGATCCAAATGGCGTTGCACCCGTAGCACGACCCGTCGACGCTGCCGCGCGGGCGAACGCATCTCGATTCGAGCAGTAAGCCGCTCGAAGGTAGCGTGCGATTGGCACTGGAGGAAATGAGGCTTCGATACAGTACTTGCCGAGTCCGTGTCAGGAAATCCGCTGGCGAAACAATCCGCTTAATCTTTGTTGATCCCGCATGCCGCCATTGCCTCCGTGGGCCGTTTCGCGGAGCGCACCAGCGACCTCTCGAACGGGCTGATCTGGCCGAAGGACGGCTGAAGCCTCGACCGCCTATGCCGCAATGGCGCAGCGCGAGTTTCTTCCCCTGGGCAAGCCCATTCCTCGCGGAACCAAGAAACGCGCGCCTGCGCCATCCTGCGCTGTGCTGCGGTCGCAAGCGATGCGGCGGCGGTCGCCTCCGGCCTCACGATCGCCATCGAGGCCGCATGGTGCGGGCTCGGAAAGGAAGAACGGAGACTGAAAATGGCTACCATCGGCATCTTCAAGAAGACCAGTGCGAACGAGTTCGCCGGCGAGATCGTCACCCTCAGCGTCCAGGCCAAAGGCGTGCGCATCGTCCCCGACACCCGGGCCAGCGGCGAGAACGCACCTAGCCACCGCGTCGTGGTCGGCAAGGCCGAGATCGGCGCCGCCTGGTCCAAGCGCTCCAACGAGGGTCGCGATTATCTCGGCCTCAAGCTGGATGATCCGAGCTTCACCGCTCCGATCTACGCCAACCTCTTCGCCGACGAGGAAGGCGAGGGCTACAGCCTCATCTGGTCTCGCCCCAGCCGCCGCAACGGCGAGTGAATTGGCAGACGCCCCCCCCGGTACCGGGCGGGGCGTCTCCTGATGAGGCGAAAGCTTTCCGCGGGCTGCCACCGGGCTTTCTGTCATCAGATACGTTGCTGATGCCGCCTGCGTGAACATGGTCGCGCGCGGCGATATTGCAGCACGTGTCGGCGGCACTCCCGATGGCCTCTTAGCGGTGCGAAATAGCGCCCCTCAATTGCGCACCTGATCACGGTGCCCTGGCTCCTCCATCCTGGCCATCGATCGCCGTTCAACCTCGACGGCAGGAAGGAGACACCTCATGAACACCGACGCCGCGCCATTGCCGCCGCGCTACCTGCGCACTTCGGAAGCCGCGCATTTCCTCAGTCTCTCGGCGCGCACACTTGAGAAACATCGCACCTACGGCACAGGGCCCGCCTATCGCAAACTCGGCGGCCGCGTCGTCTACGCCGTCGACGACCTCCAGGCCTGGGTTCAGCGCGGCGCGATGACATCGACATCCGATCCGTATGGCTCGCTGCTGCCCGCCAAGCCTCAGGCCGCCCGCCTGATCCCCTATGCCGGACGCGAAAGGCGCTGAGCCCGCCGATCTCCCCCATGTCGGCACGACCACGCCCACCATTGGAGCGCGAACAGCTCGACCTGTTCCAGGCGCTGCCCGGTGTCGTGGCGCCACGCGATGCGCAGGACCTCATGGCCTATCCCTTCTTCTCCCTCGCCAAATCCAGGCGCCTCGCTCCGATCGACTTTCACGCCGGCGATGTGGCGATCCGCGTCGAAGCGATGCCCGATCACGGCATGGCGACGATCTGGGATGCGGATATCCTGATCTGGGCCGCGAGCCAGATCGTCAACGCGCGGGACGCCGGATTGCGCACATCCCGCCTGATGGCCGCGACGCCATATGAGATGCTTACCTTCATCGGCCGCGGCGTCTCGAAGCGAGACTACCAGCGCCTCAAGGCGGCGCTCGATCGCCTGCAGTCGACAAGCGTCGTCACCTCCATTCGCCAGCCGGCCGAGGGCCGCCGACATCGCTTCTCGTGGATCAATGAATGGCAGGAGCGCTGCGGTCGAAACGGTCGCCCGCTCGGCGTCGAAATGATCCTGCCCGATTGGTTCTATCGCGCCGTCATGGTCCAGTTTCCGCGCGGCATCGTGCAAGGCGAGATGCCGCCGATTTTCGTCATCGGTCCGGACGGCGAGGCTGAAATCACCAACAGCCGCGTCTATCAAAACATGCTCATCATCGACCGCCTTTTTGGTGCGGCCGAACTGCGTCTTGGCGCAGGCAAGCGGCAGCAGACGGTCAGGATAGTGCGCGTCGACAGAAGAAGCGGTGGATTGGGGCGGGGCCCAAGCGACAGCGCCGCGTCGGAGCTGCCGAACGCAATGCACAGGGGAGCGCGGCAGCCATGAACGGGAAGAATATGGCTGAACCCATGCGGCTTCGCGCCGACCCGCCGCGTGTGACGCGTCTGTCGCGCAAGATGCTCGCAGCGATCGGCTTCGTCGCCTCGCTCGGTGTCGGCGGTGCGCTGGTTTACGCTCTGCAGGACGCCAGCACATTCAAGCAGGGCGAGGAGCTCTACCCTACCTCCAATCGGCCGCCCGCCGACGGGTTGGCAAGACTGCCGCGCGACTATACCGGCCCGATCCTTGGGGCGCCGCTGCCTGGCGATCTCGGCAGGCCGATTCTCGATGCACAGAACAAAGGGCAAGCCGTGGTGCCCCCATCAATCGCAAGTCCCGCGATCGACGAAGGCGAGCAGCGACGGCAAGCCGAAGAGGAAGCGGCCAGAACCTCGCACGTGTTCTTCCAGACAGCGCAAGGAGATTCCAGGACCGCCGAAGCGTCCGCTCCTGCTGTCAGCGATCTTGCCAGTCAGTACGCTCAGCCAAATGGGCAGGATCGCCAGCTTTCCTTCCTGTCCGCCGCCGCTGACCGGCGTACCGTGGCCTCGGATCACATCACCCCTCCCGCGTCACCCTATGTGCTTCAAGCCGGTGCCGTGATCCCGGCCGCGCTCATTACGGGTATCCGGTCGGACCTTCCCGGGCAGATCAGCGCTCAGGTGACCGAAAATGTTTATGACAGCCCCACCGGCCGCTCGCTGCTCATCCCGCAAGGCACTCGAATTGTTGGGCAGTACGATAGCGCAATTGGTTCCGGGCAGCGCCGCGTGCTGCTTGTCTGGAACAGGCTGATCTTTCCCGACGGACGCTCCATGGTGCTGGAGCGGCAGCCTGGTGCAGACACTCAGGGCTATGCCGGCCTAGAGGATGCGGTCGATTATCACTGGCGCGAGTTGTTCAAGGCCGCGGCGTTGTCGACCGTTCTGAGCGTTGGCGCGCAGGCCGGTTCTTCTGATCAAGACAGCGATATCGTGCGGGCTTTGCGTAGCGGCGCTTCCGATAGCGTCAGCCAGGTAGGCCAACAGGTCGTTCAGCGGCAACTCGCTATCGCCCCGACCCTCACGATCCGGCCGGGGTTTCCCGTTCGCGTCCTCGTCACCCGCGACCTTGCCCTTGAACCATACGGAGGTTGACATGGCCAAGTTGAAACTTGCAACGATCGCCGACGACAAGCCGGTGAAGATTACGGTGGAACTGCCGGCGCCTCTGCATCGCGACTTGGTGAAATACGCAGAGATCCTTGGCCGCGAGACCGGGCGGCCATCTGCCGATCCATCACGCTTGGTTGCGCCGATGCTTGAACGGTTCATCGCAACCGACCGCGGCTTTGCGAGAGCAAAGAAGGAAGAGGTTTAGACCGAGCTTTCCTACGGCCGACGAGCGGCGGGCGTGTTGAGCCGGGAGGCCGATAGGATGCGCTCCTGTCGATGGCTTACGGCCACTTAGGCCTGAACGGCCAAATCGTTCGCTATAGCTTTGATTAACTTCAAAGCGACGCAGCTCGATCCGGCTTTACCTGCTGGCAGTGGCAATGAACGATCGGACGGCTCCGCAGCGCTCGGCTGGTCCGGCTTCGGAGAAACAAATGATCCTGAATAACGGCACACCGGACTGTGAGGGACATGGATCAAGAAGAATGACAGCTCTGCCATCCAAAGGTGTATGTTGCCAATCTATTTTAGATAGAGCTAAATGAAGGTTCGAACCGGGTGGACTGGTCCCCTCCAAGTCCCCCGCGAAGATGGAGGTCGATTGGGCTCCTGGCCTAGTCGGCCTTCTTCGCTGGTCAGTTGCGTGAGGGTCCTTGCCACAACTTTGATTATTTCGGAACGATTGGCCGGCCGCGGATATTGTGGGACAAATCCGACATCAACTATCGTGAGAATGCCAACAGGCCGACGACTCTAGCTGCGTCTGTCATGCGTCAGATGGCTCAAAGGCATTGAAGCACTACACGGCGACCTTGCCCATCTTCCGCGGTGACGAAACCCTCCCGAATAGGGTCAAAGAACTCCTTGAACGGCTGGACCATGCAGAAGAAGCCAGCCTCTACGAGGAACCTCCCCGATGGCACTCAGCTGGTTTAGCCCTGCCGTCCCTGTGACAACGGGTGAGATGGGCCCCACGTATCACTGCTCCAACGTTGAGGGCGCCGCTGCCGAATCACTGAAATGGAACAAACGCGGCCCCACTGGGAGAAAGCAGTCCGCGCCTGCATGGCCTGTCTTGCCGATCAAGCGACGCCGCAAGAGGCCCGGCGGCTGTTCCGTCTCGCAGCCAAGGAGGCGGGTGCGCTTGGGAGAATGTCCACTGAGACGGCTAGGGAAATGCGGCAGACCGTGGTAGCGATGTCGCAAGTCCTTTATCTTACCAGCACATTTCGCAATGCGGATTGAGAGTGCTGTGATCTCGCAAACGGCGATTGGTTTGGGTGGACGATCTCAAGCGCCTGGCCCTCTGGTCGTTGACCACCTTTGCGGTATGCTGGATGCTGAGCACCTCATCGGCGAATGTATCCAGTAGCTATGGATCGTTCTGTTGCGTTCTGGCCTAAGATCATTGTGAATTTCATTGAGCTCGTCTTGCACTACCTCAAACCAAGCAGCGCCGCCGTCTGCGTGCAGAGCGGCACGACCACCGAGCTCAACCTCGCCGACTACTTCAAGGCGAACAAGATGGAGTACAATCCGGTCGTCTTCGAGAAGCTCGAAGAGGTCAATGCCGCTTATGATGCCGGCCGTTGCGACGTCTACACAACCGACCAGTCGGGCCTTTACGGCATTCGCTTGACGCTCGGCTCGCCGGCCGATCACGTCGTGCTGCCCGAGATCATCTCGAAAGAGCCGCTCGGACCTGCCGTTCGCCAGGGCGACGACCAGTGGTACCACATCGTCAAGTGGACCTATTTCGCTCTGCTCGACGCCGAGGAGCTCGGCATCACCAAGGCCAATGTCGACGAGATGAAAAACTGCGCCAGCCCGGAGATCAAGCGTGTGCTCGGCCAGGAAGCAGACACCAAGATCGGCACCGACCTCGGCGTCTCCAACGACTGGGTCGTCAACATCGTCAAAGCCACCGGCAATTACGGCGAAATGTTCGACCGCAATGTCGGCTCCGGCAGCCCGCTCAAGATTGCCCGTGGCATCAATGCGCTATGGACCAAGGGCGGCCTGCAATACGCGCCGCCGATCCGCTGATCGAAATGTGATCCGGAAGGCAGGCTCCTGCCTTCCGGTTTCTCTTTCACAGGGGACGCTCTCGAACAGCCGCTCGTCAGAAATTTTCCACCCTCAGCAAGCTGTCGGTCGGTGGCTGCGGATTTCACATCGCTCGATGCGCCGCGCTCTTGGCGAGCACCACTTCACGGCTCCGCACTTCTACAAAGTCCATGAAATCCACGTGCCTTCTGGAAAGTCTGAGGTTGATCCGGGATGGAAGGGCTGGATGGATTAAGCGGCAATAGAGGTTACGGCCTGCAAATCGGGCGGGGAGGAAGTTTCTGGCGCTCGGGGGCCGTAGCGGCCGGGGGCTACCGCCAATACAGCGCTGGCGATCTTGCATGACATCTCGATCTCGCGGGAGAAAGGGCGGTGGTCTCGTGGGCAAGGTCGCTGCCCGAGCTGTTTTGTACATCCAGAGGAGAGAAATCGATGTTGCGTTATCTCACTCTCACCGTTGCGTGCGCCTGCATTGGCGTACCGATTCACGCCTGCGCGCAACAGGCAGTCCGATGCCATTCGGTAAACCGCCAATACAATGAATGCTGGGCAGGACCGATGCGGCGACCAGTAGTCGTTCAACAGACGTCAGGAGCGCCTGCATTCCGGATCGCTCGTGGGGCTACAATCCTTAGGGACCAGAAAGGGAACTATCGTTCTAGGAATGATCGTTTCTATTTGTTATGATCATAACTCGACCTGAATAATAGTTCCTTCGGGATCGCCGCCAAACATTAGCGATTCGATACATGCTTAAGCCGCTTCTCGATCCCGATGTTGCCGACGTCGCGCCGAATGCCTCGGTCCTGACCGGCTATGATGAGGAGCGGCTGCTCACCTACATCCGCCTGCTCGACGCGGCGGCTGAAGATGCGGATTGGCGCGAGGTGGCCAGGATCGTCCTCCACATAGATCCTGACCAGCAACCGGAGCGGGCCTTCCGGTCGTGGGAGACGCATCTGGCCCGCGCCCGCTGGATGACGACGAACGGCTACCGATATCTTCTGGCCGGCGGTGCGCCACACTGAGAGCCCCAGGCCATGGTGTGGTGAATCAGCACAGCCATTTGCCGACGGTTTGCCGACTCTCCAACTACCCGATTGCGTATCGGCAGGAATGCTCATTCCGAAGTCCGCTGCCTGGTGCGGGTACCGGGAGAGGACTTTGCACATTGCTATCTACCTGGTCTGCGAGCGGGCCTCGCCCCTCTCGCAAGCGAGCCACTGGCACCCAGATGGTCGACCGTGCCCGATGCCCGTCGAACTGCAAGCGCCGACTGATGTTCCGGATGACCGGGAAGAATCTCGCTGTTCTCAGCCCGAGTCCGGCGCGTCCGTCATGAGTCACGCTGGCGAAAGCAGCGCTCACTACGGTCGCGGCAGCTGTGAGTTGATCCTATTGATGTTCTTCCTGGGGTTGGAGTTTCATCTCCAGATTGCCACCTCCTCCTCGTGCCGGGCTTCGGGCAACTCGCGGTGATCCTGCCAGTCGCCAAGGCAATCATTGCGAGGTGCTCAACGAGGGGTCAGCGGCCCAACCGGCTCGAGTCGACGTGTATGAAGTGTGGGGAACATCCTCACGTCAGCGTCGTTCGGGACTGGTTTCAAAGGAGACAATGCACATGACCTCTGGCGTGGACACCCGGGACCTGGAAGAGAAACTGCCGAAGCAGCAGCAGGACATTCCGGGCGAAACGAACGAAATGTCTCCGCGACCCGATCACGGAGAGTATAGTTACAAGGGGAGTGGCAAGCTCGAAGGGCGAACGGCGATCATCACTGGTGGAGACTCCGGTATCGGTCGCGCCGTGGCGGTCGCTTTTGCCAGAGAAGGTGCCGATATTGTCCTGGCGTATTTGAACGAACACGATGATGCGCGCGAGACGGCTGGTTGGGTCGAGCGCGCGGGACGACGTGCAATCCTCGTTCCCGGCGACGTAGGGGACGAAAGCCACGACATTGAGATAATCGAGACGGCCATGCGCCAGTTTGGGCGAGTTGACATTTTGGTCAACAACGCTGCCCACCAGACCACCGTCGATGATATTGCCGATCTCACAGCAGAAGAACTGGACCGGACATTCCGGACGAACATCTACAGTCAGTTCTTTTTGTCGAAAGCCGCATTACAACACATGGGGGAAGGTGCCAGCATAATCAACACGGCATCCATCCAGGCAGCTGACCCATCTCCACAGTTGCTGGCTTACGCGGCCACCAAGGGCGCCATCGTGAACCTCACCAAAGGGCTAGCCAAGATGGTCGCCAAGCGCGGCGTCCGCGTCAACGCCGTTGCTCCCGGACCCGTCTGGACACCGCTTATCCCTTCGACCATGCCGCCGGAGAAAGTTGCCGAGTTTGGCCGAAACACGCCTATCGGCCGGCCCGCTCATCCGGCGGAGTTGGCAGCGGCCTATGTTCTGCTTGCCTCGGCAGATGCAAGTTACATCACTGGCGCGGTCATAGCCGTCACCGGCGGCCGCGCCATGTAGCGGTCTGATGAAGCTCCTCCGCCAAACTGCGATTGTCCGAAGCGGGGGCGCCGAGTCATTGTTCGGTGAAGAAGGACCCCAATCCGCAATGTCATCTTCCGGCGCCGCCGCAAACGTCAGCGGTAAGGTCAGGGTCAATGTCGATCCCTGGTTCGCGCGTATGGTGCTGACGCCGAATCGCGGCGGCTATCGTTGCTGTCGCTTGACCTGATCGCCAGCAACCACGGCGAGGAGACGGTAGCGGGTGTCCACGTAGCGGTGCGCTTCGGCCTGGCCGACGGCGCATCGCTCGTCGCGCGCAAGATACTGGAGACAAGGGCGCGGAGGGCAGACGCTGACCACGGATGACCGCTTTCTCGGGAGATCAGCTTGGAAGCTGACCGGCAGCCAGCGGCCTCAATCCCGGCCTTACTGGCAATCGGGACCTTCCAAGCGCGTGACCTATCATCGGCGCGTCACATCAGGTTTTAAGCCCAGCACGACGTTGTAAAAAATGGCTGACCTTGGCTCAAAAGTTACGCCGAGAAGGGGAGTTCGAGGACCACGTAGGAGTATACCCTACGCTGTCGCGCCTCTTCCGACCAACCTAACCGTACATTCAACAGACTCAAGGTTTGCTCCGGTAGCCTTGTCGGGCGCCCATTTGGTACGTTGCAGCCGCCGCAGGCGAGACACTGAGGCCACCGCACCACATCCAATCTCCCCCTTGTGGTGGATCGTCCACGTCACTGCGTCAGTGCCGTCTGCGAGGGCCGCTTGTTGAAGTCGCATTTGCCGGTCACGTTGTAGAAGAAGTCGGCATTGCTGACTGGGGCCGGGACCGAGTTGCCGCCGTCTTCCCAGGCCTGATAGGCTGTCGCGCCACAAGGCACGACGCTGAAGATATCGACAGGCTGACCGGTGGCCGTTTCGGTCAGGGTGGTCGCGCTCAAACCGCTATAGAGCCGGTTGGACGTCGTTGGATCGTTTGAGATCAGCTTTTTCGGGTTGCCCGACGGTACGTCCATCTGCAAATAGAGGCCGCCCATCGCGCTGACGTCGATCGCCGCGCCGGCGCTGTTGGCCGGATACATCGTATCGACGCAGTAGTATTTCGTGCCGCTCGCATCGGTCTTGAGGGTCACGCCGCTTGGCGGATTGTTGCCTACGGTGCAGACCTGCTTCTGGACCAGCGTGGTGACGGTCTTGCCGGCTGAATCGGTGGTGAGGACGTTGACATTGGTCGTGCCATAGCCCTTGGGATCCTTGGTGTTCCCATAGGTATAATCGATCGTCATCAGCGGCTTGGCCACCGTCGCGCCGAATTGCGTGCCGTAAAGCGTCATTGTCTTGTTCCAGTAACCCGAAACCCCGGAGACCTTGAAGGTAGCCGCAACCAGCGCCGGCGGCTTGCTGACCGCCGCGCCGACGGCGATCGGTACGGTGTTGATCCTGGCAATCGACATGAAAACGGTCGGCATGGCGAAACTTGCCGTGGCCTGCGCCGTGGTGGCGGTGGTGGTGTTGCCAGCCGCGAAGTTGGTCAGCGTCGCGGTGCCCTGCCCGCCATTGGCGGTAAAGGAATCCTGGAGCAGCGTCTGGCGCTGCGCCAGCGTCGACGTGGTGTCCATGGTGGTGATCGTCAGGATCGCGGCATCCAGCGCCTGCTGCTGGTTGGATTTGGTCTGGACGGCGCCGGTATAATCGACCGAGAAGCCGATCACGGCGATCAGGGGCATCAGGCTCACCAGGAAGAGCGGCATCATCGACCCGCTGCTGGAGCGGGCAAAGCCGCGCAAAATCCTGAACATTCCAAACCCCCGACAGACGTTAGCGAGCGTGCAATTACCACGAGCCGGCGAACCAAGCTCTAATGTGACCCATCAAAGTTTATGTATTCCTTCCCCGCGGGCCGGTTTTTTCAGTTCTTTTGCCGATCTCACTGTCCGCTGTTAGGGCCGGAACTTCTTCGTCGATCACGGTCACAGGCCCGACCGGCTAATCGAAAGATCTGCCGTTACCACCGCCCGCTGGGTTCCGCCGGCGGGATTTTTTGCTTCCGGCCGGGAACCGATCCTGTCGGCCCAAGTTCACTACTCCACGCCCCCGACAGAGGCGCCCGAGAGTTGTTCGGACAGTTTTCAAACAAGGCCCGCCACCGTTCCCTCAGTGGCGGGCTTTAGTGTGTTTAGCCGCGGCGAGGTGGATTTGAGTACCTACGTGAGACAGCGTATGGCTGAAATCAAAGATGATTCCAACCTTCGCAGGCGCCCGCGAGCTAAGGGCCGGCCTTCGCTAAGGCAGCTCTCCGCTGCCTCGCGGCTACTCGCGGTCCTGGGTTTCAGCAAGCGGTTGCTGATCCTTGTTCATCTGATGGATGGTGAGAGATCGGTGTCGGAGCTGGTCTCTTTGGTCGGTGGGACACAGTCCGCCCTTTCACAGCATTTGATCGATATGGCCAAACTCGGAATTGTCAAATCGCGAACCGAAGCCCAACGGCGGTTATATTGCTGCACGTCCGAGCAGGCGAAGATGCTCGTCGGCTTCCTCAGCAACCTCGCCGACAATGACAAACTCCCGGTGGGAAAAGGATCGGGAAAGAAGTCGTCTTCCTGGCGCCTCGGGTAAGCCGCAGACTGGCCGGCCTGAACAATCGCATACTCGTGGCCGACGCAGATCCAAGGGGGCGTGATGCCGGAACTTGCCTCATGCGACATCGTGTTGGCGTTGGCCTGCCTTTCTGAATGCTCGCACCCTGTTTTCTCGGCGGCGCTGTTCGAGGCCGTGCCGTGATCGTTGGAGGCAATGCCGGAGATGGCGGCTGCCTGGGATCGGCCAAGGTGTTGCTAATATACAGCACCCCGGCTGCTTCTCGAGCGGCCTCGCTCGGACCGGCTTCCATCGGCGACCCGCTAGCGTCAAAATGACAGCGAACAATGCGAGACGGCGAAGATGGACAAGCAGCAAGATACCAGAACCATCGAGATGTGCTGCCTTCTAGCCGTGCCAGTGTCACTGCTTCTCACTGTGGTATTCGCTGGAATGGTCCTTGGCTGAACTGATACGCTCCAGGCAGCCTACGTCGGCTTGTCGACCAGTGTCGTCTTCCCCACCGATCACATGAACGAGAGGCGGGTAGCTGCCCCCCTGGTCGCCGTGCCCCCGGGGAGTTTGCGATCCAGAATTGCTTCAAAATTTTGTACCTGGCTCTCGGAGCGCCAGCCGATTTGCAGGCGCTGCAAATCTGCAAAGCAGAGCCCAGTGGACGAACGCACTCGACACGTTGTTTCAGACGATGGTCGCTATCAGTGGCCGCGTGCAATGTGAAAACAATTGGCATCACGGTCGGAGGCAACGGCTGATCCTTAATGTGGCGCGTGATCAGCCGCCCCGAAGTACGCGCCAGATGTCGGGCCAGTCGGCGGTAATCAGGAAGGCAGAGCCGCCGCCATTCCAGTTACGCCGAGGGACCCAACACCACGAGCTGCGGCACGTCACTTCTGCAGTGACTTCCTTGACGCTGGTCCGCTTGCCAAGATTGTGTGCTGGTCCGATCGCACCCAGGTGAAGCGCATGGCGCTAGCCGCAGCGGCAAGCTTGTGGCGCTATCTGGCCCGCGCAATCCCTATCAGGGAAAACTCAGCGTCGCGCGCAGGCGGCGTGCGAAGCCTATCAGGAGAGCTTCGCCGCCCGAGTGGGCCGTCAGTCACCTGCTCGCGATTGGCGCGCCACCATTCGACCAGGCGGGTGAGGCCCTGGTCCAGGTCAATGGTCGCCTTGAAGCCCAGCATCTTCTCTGCCTTCGACGTGTCGGCCAGGCGCCGCGAGACGGGGTTCACCTTGCGCTCGGGCCCGTACTCCGGCTGGAGTTTGGAGCCCATCACGCGCAGGAGCGAGGCGGCCAGGTCGTTCAGGCTAGTCTCCACGCCGGTGGCGATGTTGAACACGTCGTCCTCCACGTCCGACAGCAGGGAAAGGATGTTGGCTCGGGCGATGTCCTCGATATAGACGAAGTCCATGGTGGTGGACCCGTCGCCGAGGATCAGCGGCGGCTGGCCGGCGTCGATGCGGTCCATCCAGCGGATCAGAACCTCGGTATACTTACCGTGCAGGTCCATGCGCGGGCCGTACACGTTGAAATAGCGCAAGGCCACGTAGGGCAGGCCGTACATGTCGTTGAACGAGCGCAACAGGCCTTCCAGCATGATCTTGCTGGCGCCGTACCAGGTGCGGTTGTTGTAGGGATGGTGGCTCTCATCGGTCGGGAAGAGGTCGGCCAGGCCGTAGACCGAGGCCGAGGAGGCCGCGCAGATCTTTTTCACGCCTTTGGCCTGGGCGGCCTCAATGACGTTGTAGCTGCCATCGCACATGACGCCGAGGGCTTCGCGAGGCTCGGCGGCGCAGGCGATGACCCTCAAGGTTGCCATGTGGATGACGGCGTCCATCCCGTCAGTGGCCTTGTGGACAGCCGCCACGTCGCGAATGTCACCTTCGACGAGTTCGACGCGCGGGTCTTGCAGGGCGTCCTGGACGTTTTGCAGGCTGCCACGGACCAGGTTGTCGAGGATCACGATCTTTTCCGGCGCGTGCTCCTTCAGTAGCAGGTCGATGGTGGTCGAGCCGATCAGACCGCAGCCGCCGGTCACCAGGATGCGAGAGCCTTCAAGTTTCATCGTATTTCCCTGTCATCGGTTTGGAAGCGCCTTGGTAGGCCTGTTTCCGGCTGAGCGGGGACCCGCTCGTCAAACGCTTGCTTGCAATTCCTTGACCGCGGCCACCACCACGTCCTGCTGCTGCTCCGTGAATTCCGGAAACATCGGTAGGGACAGAACCTCGGCGGCGGCCTTTTCGGAGTGCGGGAACTGGCTCTGCTTGTAGCCGAGGTCGGCGTAGGCGGGCAGCAGGTGCACCGGAATGGGATAGTGGATGCCTGACTGGATCCCCTGGGCGTTCAGCGCCTCCTGCCAGCCGGCGCGGTCGGGCGTGCGGATGGCGTAGATGTGGTAGACGTGGCGCACATCATCGCGCACGAAGGGGGTCGGCAGCCCGGTGCCGGCGAACATGGCGTCATAGCGGGCGGCAGTGGCGCGGCGCTGCTCGGTCCACCGGTCCAGGTACTTGAGCTTCACGCGCAGGATAGAGCCCTGAAGGCCTTCCAGTCGGTAGTTGTAGCCCTTGACTTCGTGGTGGTACTTCCGCTCGGCGCCCCAGTCGCGCAGCATGCGTACGGCGCGGTTGTGGTCGGCGTTGTCGGTCGTCAGCATACCGCCTTCGCCATAGGCGCCAAGGTTCTTGCCGGGATAGAAGCTGAAAGCCGCCATGTCGCCGATGGCGCCGACGCGCTTGCCTTTGTATTCCGCGCCGTGAGCCTGGCAGGCGTCTTCCAGCACCATCAGGCCGTGCTTCCGGGCGATGGCCATGATCGGGTCCATGTCGGCCGGCTGGCCGTAGAGGTGGACCGGGATAATCGCCTTGGTGGCCGGCGTGACCGCGGCCTCGATCTGAGCCGGGTCGATGGTGTAGGTTGCAGGATCGATATCGACGAGCACGGGGGTCGCGCCTGTGTAGTAAATGGCCGCCACTGTCGCCACGAAGGTGAAGGGGGAGGTGATCACCTCGTCGCCGGGCCCAATCCCGGCGGCCAGCAGGCCCAGGTGCAGGGCGCTGGTGCCGGTGTTGACGCCGGCGCCGAAGGCCGCTTGCGAATAGGCGGCGAATTCCTTTTCGAATTCAGCGACATCGGCGCCCAGGATGAACTGAGAGGTCTCCAGGGTGCGCTGAATGGCGGCATCTACCTCGGACTTGATCGAGACATACTGGGTAGTGAGATCGACGAACGGGATCATATCAGGCGGCGTCTTTGCGTCGCAGGTGAACGGTTTCGCCACGCCCGCGCATGGAACTGGTGGCGGCTTCGATGATTTCCACCACGCGCAGGCCAAGCCGGCCATCAGCGGTCGGAACCTTCTTTTCGATAATGCAGTCGATCCACTCCTGGCCAGCGATGCGCAGGGCCTCCGTGGAGTCGAGCTTGGGCGCCCACATGTCGCCCGTCCGGTAGCCCACGCGCATCTCGTGGATCTTGGCCGGGTCGTCGGTGAAGGACACGCCCTTGTCGTAGACCTTGACCTTCTCGGACGGCTCCAGATCGTCATAGGTGATCATCTTGTTGGAGCCGCCCACCAGGATGTTGCGCACCTTCACCGGAGCCAGCCAACTCACATTAATGTGCGCCATCATGCCGGAGTCGTAAAACAGCGAGATATAGGCCAGATTTTCCGGCGTGCCGGGGAAATGGTTGATGCCGCTGGCCGAAACCGCGGTCGGATGCTCTTCGAACAGACGGTCGATGATCGCGAAATCGTGGACCGCCAGGTCGGAGATGACGTTCACGTCCTTCTGGAAGAGGCCCAGGTTCACCCGGGTCGCGTCGTAATAATAAATCTGGCCGAGGTCGCCGGCGGCGACGATCTCGCGCATCTTCCGGACTGCACCGGTATAAATGAAGGTGTGGTCGACGATCAGGGTCAATCCGCGCTTGTCGGCCTCATTGACCAGCATCCTGGCCTGTAGCGAGGTTTCGGTCATCGGCTTCTCGAGCCAGAGATGCTTGCCGGCCTTCAGCGCCGACATGCCCAGTTCGAAGTGGCTATTGACCGGCGTCGCCACGGCGATGGCGTCGATCTCGGGATCGCGGAATAGCGCCTGGACGTCCCTGGTGGTCTGGACACCCGGATAGCGACGCTCCACCAACTCGCGCTTCTTGGGATCCAGGTCGGCGACTATGCGGACCCGGGCATCGGGAAACTCCATGAAGTTGCGCAGGAGGTTCGGCCCCCAGTAGCCGTAACCGATGATGCCGATATTGATCATTTTGACCTACCCTTCACTCCACCCCCGGCCCGCCGGAGTCTTGGAGGCCCGTTGAAGCCTGTCGTCGGTTGAGAAAGGAAGTCGCCAATTGATCGTCCAATGTCGTGCCATCTCGACCTCTTCAACTCGTAGTTTGAAGCGGCAAAGCCGTGCGGTCACTATGGCCGTTGGGTCATCAAGACCTAACCAGCATCATCCAGCCAGGCGAGGGCGGGCCCTGGAAGTACCTCAAACGATCTCTCTAAATCCACCAAAGATCGCAATTCGGTGTATAGAAACCCTGCCGCAGGGGAGTCAGCCAGGCTTTGCGGTCCTTACGTCTCCGACCACGCGGGCTGGAACGCCGGCGGCAATGGCGAAGGCGGGGATATCACGGGTGACGACGGCGCCGGCGCCGATCAGTGCCCGCTCTCCGATGGTCACGCCCGGGGTGATAGTGGCGTTGGAGCCGATGGAGGCGCCCTTCTTGACCAGGGTCGGCTCGACCTTCCAGTCGGCATCACTCTGGGCGCTCCCGTCCAGGTTGGTGGCTCGGGGAAGGCGATCGTTGGTGAACATCACCCCATGACCGATGAAGACCTCGTCCTCGATGGTCACGCCCTCGCAGATGAATGTGTGCGAGGAGATCTTGCAGCGCTCGCCGATACAGGAATTTTTCTGAATCTCGACGAAGGCGCCGATGCGCGAGCCGTTACCGACCTCGCAGCCGTAGAGGTTCACCAGATTGGGGTGATGGACGACGACCTCGCCACGCAGAACCACACTGTCGGAAATCGGCATCGCTTCCCCTCTGGAGCTGTCTGTCGCGCCATCTCCTGCAAATCGGATGCGAGCCTTGGCGCGCGCTCAAAGATCGGATCGGCAGCGTCGGTGACCATTTCTATGTAACCTGCCTTGTCGCTTGGCAAGCCTTGGCCACTCGGTATAACAAGTTTTAAGGCAGGCTGCGACCTTGGGGGAAGGATGCCGGAAACGATGCGATCTGAAAGCGTGCCCTGCGAGCCAGAGGTGGCGCGTATGCGTCACAACTACGCAGAGTTCCAAAGCCTTCGCAGTGAGGCTGAGCGCTGCCTGGAGGCTGATGACCTCAACTCCGCGGCGGCCTATGTAGAGGCGGCCGTCACGCTTGCACGGAAGCGGCACTGCGGCTTCTATCGGTCAGAGCCGCTTGAGCAAATACTGATCGAGATCGCGCGACGGACGCTCTCCGCAAAGGCCGAAGCTGCGCGACCGGCGCGGACGCAGATCGGCCGCGTGCTGCATGTGGCCACCACTCTGAACGAGGTCGGCGGCCTCACGCGGATGATGCGCCGCTGGATCGCCGCCGATGAGGCACGTCATCACTCGTTGGCCCTGTTGCGCCATCCCGGCGAGCCGCCGCCGTCGGTGCGCGAGGCCGTGGAGGCTCGTGGCGGACACATCCATATGATCGGCGCGACGCGCGGCGGACCGGTGGAATGGGCCCGTGCGCTCCGCAAGTTGTCGCTCGATTTCGACCTCGTCGTCCTGCACGTCAGCAACGAGGACCCGACGCCGGGCATAGCCTTTGCTGACGAGCGCAACCGACCGCCCGTGGTCCTGATCAACCACGCCGACCACGCGTTCTGGGTCGGGCTATCGGTGTGCGACCTGATCGCCAGTTCGCGGGTGTCGGGCGAGCGGCTGGTGGTGGAACGGCGTGCGATCCCAGCGGAGCGTCACGCCATCCTGCCGATCCAGATCGATTTGCCGGTACGCAAGTACAGCCGGGCCGAGGCGCGGCAGAGGCTCGGCATTCCGGCCGGCGGACCGCTCCTGGTGTCCGTGGCGCGAGGCGTGAAATACCGCACGATGGGCGGGGTCTCGTTCGCCGATATGCATGTCGAGGCGCTCCTGGCTCGTCCCGATGCGCGATTGTTGGTCGTAGGGCCGGGGGAGCCGGTCGACTGGCAACAGGCCATAGCGGCGACTGGCGGGCGGATCATGGGACGGCCGGAGACGCCCGATCCGTCGCTCGCCTTCGAGGCGGCGGACATCTACCTTGACTCGTACCCCTTTGTTTCGATTACCTCGATGCTGGAAGCCGGCGGGCTGGGCGCGCCCTGCGTGACGCTGTTTCCCTATCCGTCGGATGCGAACGTCATGAGCACCGATATGCCCGGGCTGGCGCCAACCATTGGCTTTGCCACCTCCATGGCGGACTACAACCGCATCCTGGCGGACTGGCTCGCTGCCCCAGAGGCCCTGCGTCAGCGGGGCGATGAGACGGCGTCCAACGTCAAGCGGCTGCACACCGCGCCCAATTGGCTCGCAAGCCTGGAGGCGCTCTACGCCAAGGCCCTGGCGATCCCGCCAGTCACGCCGCTTCGTGGGCAGCGCGCGCCCGCGGACGAGGAATTCTATGACGGTTATCCCGACATCCTGCTCAATGGGGTGTTCGGCGAGTTCGACACGGTCGAGGCGATCCTGAAACGTTCTGTGCGCCTGATGTCGCTGCCCGAACGGCTACGGGTATGGGGGCGCCTGGCGCGGACCAGGACCTTCGACGGGCCCTGGGACGCCATCCGAAACCTGCTGCCTGAATGGCTGCCCCGGTTGGTGGCCGGCTAAGGAGCGGCAGTTAATTTTTGGGTTCAATTGTAAAGTTTGCCGGCCGGCACTTCGGCGGCCGCGTGTGCGATGCCAGGACGCAGACTGACCGGCCTTCAGGAGCGACCCGCACGAAGGGGGCTTCCAGTTCCGGCAGCCATCGTGATTTACACTTTTGATTTAGCAGGCTGCCCAAAAAGTGGCGGAGATACCCTTTTTGACTCTGGTCTGTGCATGGTTTGAATCTGATACGCTCCTCGACCAAAACAGTTTCGACAGCCTGTCAGAGCCTTGCTCTTTCTCCCGATAGAGGGGTGCCGTTCGACGGGATGGGGCTTTAGGCGCCTCGGGTTCGTCAGAAGCCATAGCTGGCTCAGGCTTGTTATTCGACTCGGGTAAAGGAAAGAGGGCGAAAGTGGGTATGCTTGGGCGAGCACCGAAGGTTCTGAAGCGCGCTGTGCGCGCGTTCGGTGTCGAAAGGCGTCATGTGGTCGGGCCACGTATGGCCATCGAACGTCAAGGTTTGTCCATTCTAGGCCGACGCGTACCCCGTTCAGGAGGCCGGATCCTGGCCTACCACTCGGTCGGCCAGCCGCTGATGGACCACAACGATGTGCCGCCGAAGCTGTTCCGTCGCCAGTTGGAGTGGGCTGCGGCGCGGGGCTACCGGTTCGTGCCAGCCTCGGAGATCGCGCGGACGGGGGGCGACCCAATGGACCTCGCCATCACGTTCGATGACGGCCTCCGCAGCGTGATGACCGTGGCTGCGCCGATCCTGAAAGACTTCGCGGTACCATGGAGCCTTTTCGTGGTCACCGACTGGAGCGAAGGTGGCTCGCCCTGGGCGACCGACGAGGTTCTGGGCTGGCGCGATCTGGAGCGCCTCGTCGCCGACGGCGCCGAAATCGGCAGCCACTCCGCGACCCATCCCGATTTTGGGCAACTGGACGGCCCCGCCGCGCGCGAGGAATTGGACCGTTCGCGCGCTATGATTGAGGCTCGGCTCGGCTTTGCGACGACGTCGTTCGCAATCCCGCTTGGCCAGTCGGCCAACTGGACGGCGGTTGCTATGCGGGAGGCCAAGGCAGCTGGCTATGATCTGGTCTACGCGCAGGCCGAGGAGACGCGTTCGGCCGGCACCATCGCGCGGACCTTCATCACGCGCTTCGACAGCATCCGAGTATTTTCGGCCGCCCTGTCGGGCGTCTTCGATCGGTGGGAGGAGTGGGGGTGAATAAGGTGCGCATCGTTTCTGTGGTCGTCCCGACCCGCGACCGTCCGCAGTTCCTGGACCCGGCGCTGGCGAGCATCCGCGCGCTGGAAGGCCCCGACCTGACGTTCGAGATTCTGGTTGGCGACAACGGCTCCAACCACGACGCCACCGCCAAGGTGACGCAAGCCCACGGCGCGCAGCACCTCATCGTGACAACTGCTGGCGCCGGGGCCGCGCGTAACGCGGCGATGCGGGCGGCCACAGGCGAGTTTCTAGCCTTTCTGGACGATGACGACGTCTGGACCGAGCAACATGTACGGTCGCACTTGCAAATCTTCGACTGCCAGCCGGAAGTCGAGGCGGTCTTCGGTCAGGTCGTGATGACCGATCCTAATCTGCGGCCCATAGCCGCCCCAATTCCCTATGACGTCCGCCTCGACGGCGACCATCTGAAGATGATGCTCGACGGCTATTTCCCGCAGATCGGCGCCACGATGGCGCGTGTCGGGGTACGCGACCTGTACGGTTATTTTGACGAGACCCTGCTGGCCGACCAGGACTGGGACTGGCAATTGCGCCTCGCCCGAGGAGGGCATATGGAGCATGTGACCGTGCCTTGCGTCTTGTTCCGCCAGCGTCCGTCGGGATCTTATGATGCCTTGGTCCTGAGCCGGATTCCCTATACGCGCAAGGTGTTCATGCGGCATGCCATGCCGGTGTGGCGCAAGTGGCGCTCGCCGAAAGAGTGGCTGCATTCCTATTTCGCCACGCTCTTGGGGTTCTACACCTATTTCGCCGATGCAGCGGTGGAGCGGGCGGCCAGGGGGGATGCCAAAGGCGTGCGATTCGCGGTGCGTCATGCGCTGCTGGTATTTCCGTTCCGGGCGGTAAGGCAGCTCGTGACGCCGACGCCGTTGCGCGCCGCATTCTTTTGGTCGATCGGCCTGGGTGCGCGCCCGCCGGCCGCCCAGGACGCGGCGTTGGACTGAATGGGGATGGAATTTAACCGTCGAATTGGCACTAGCGACGCCAACGACGCGCCGAATATCAGCGCCGGTGCCCCGGTCATCAGCATCGTCATCGCCACGCACAATCGCAGCCACGACGTTCTGGAGAACGTCAATGCCCTGCTGCCGCAGTGCGTGGGCCAGCCGGTGGAGGTCATCGTCATCGACAGCGCCTCGGCGCCGGCGCATGCCGAGGTGCTGGAGGACCTGAGGGGACGCGATGGACTGAGCCTCATCCGGCTCGACAAGCCCGGCGTTGCCCTGGCCCGCAACGCGGGTTTCGAGGCCGGTAGGGGCGAATGGATTGCGCTGCTGGA
The DNA here is from genome assembly GCF_020164995.1 of Mesorhizobium sp. CO1-1-11. Lineage (NCBI taxonomy): Bacteria > Pseudomonadati > Pseudomonadota > Alphaproteobacteria > Hyphomicrobiales > Phyllobacteriaceae > Mesorhizobium > Mesorhizobium sp. CO1-1-11. The sequence goes on along the minus strand of NZ_JAIUHE010000014.1, from coordinate 15,337 downwards.
CGACGACGCTGTGCCGCGCGCAGGCTGGGTAGAGGCGGCGATCACCTGCGCGGCCCGCTGTGACGTCCACACCGCCATCCTGGCTGGGCGGGTGATCCCACACTGGCCCGACAACGCCGGCAGCCTTGAAATGCCCCCGAGCAGCCTCGGGCCGCGGGCGCGCCTGTTATTGTCGGTGGTCGATGAGGACGGCTTCGTGGACACGACCCATCATCCCATTGGCGTCGGCGCCAACATGTTGTTCCGCCGCAGCGCGCTGGACGCGCTCGGCGGGTTCGACGTCACGACGGGTCGGGTCGGCTCGAACCTCGCCAGCGGGGAAGAGGCCCAGATGATGACCGACCTGATTGCGGCCGGCTATCGCTGCTGGTACTCGGACGCCTTCGTGGTGGACCACAAGGTCCATGCTGGCCGTCTTACGCGCGCATGGCTCACCGAGCGTGCCCGCAAGGAAGGCGAGGTGGAACTGAGGAGCTTGAAAACGCGGAGCCAGAGAATCGCGCGCGCGCTCAAAATGCTGATCGCAACCCCGCCACTGGCCGTGCTCCAGATCCGCGACCGGCCGGAACGCGAGTATTACCTTCGCCTGAACCACAACCTTGGCCTGCTGCGAAGGGTGCTCGGCTGGGCGAGCTGAGGGGCTCAGGCAGCGGCAGGCGCGGCTTTCTGCGTCGGCCGATGGGCCCAGGCCATGATGGGTCGTTCAAAGAATTGCCAGGAAAAGGTCGCCAGGCCTATGGTCAAAACAAGCTCGATGGGAGCCGAGATCCAATCCGGCGCTTGGAATACGACGCCGAACTTCCGGGCCGCTGCCTCGACGTTGTAGAAATGAATAAACTCGTGGAAAACGTAACAACCGTAGCTGATGCGTCCCAGGTTGCGCAGGGGCCAGGTCTCCAAAAGGGCGACGAAACGCGAGGCCTGGTTCCCCGCTATCTGGAGGACCAGAAGCGCGGCTGTAGCTGCGACTGCCGGCGCATAGACGCGCCAGATGATCTCGTCCTTAAGGATAGTGAGGGGCACGATGAGAAGGGTGAGCGCGGCGATGGCCTGGGCCGGCGTGGAAACCAGCCATGCCGGCACTCGCCGGTCGAGGTTCAGTCCTGCCAGACCGCCCGAAGCAAGATAACCAAAGCCGGTCATGGGATTCAGGCCGATGACCTTCGCCGACACTCCGGCCCATTCGAGGCCCGCCTGAGTGAAGAGACCCACAACTACGAATGCAACGCAGATGTGTCCGGCGGCCTTGCTGTGGGTGAACAGCAGCAACGGTGCAAACAATAGATAAAATTGCTCTTCGATCGCCAGCGTCCAGAAGTGGTTGAAGTGGCCCACCCAGTGGCCGGTCGTCAACACATAGATGTTTGTGGCGTAGAGCAGCATGGCCAGGCGCGCGCCGCCTTCGAAGCCGTCGAAATGAACGAACAGCGACGCGATCAGGAAGAAGCCGATCGTCGCGTAGTAGACGGGGAATATCCTGGCCGAACGCCGAAGATAGAAGCGCCCAAGACCTGCCAGCTTCGTCGTCTCGCCCGCCTCGACCGCCACCCGCGTGCGAGCCAGGATACGGGTGATCAAGAGGCCGCTGAGTGCGAAGAAGAGCATTACCCCGTCGCCGCCAAGGGATGCATACGTCCCTTGATGGAATTTGTGACTTATGAACACGAAGATGAAGGCGATCGCACGCAGGCCATCGAAACCCCTGATGCGGCGTTCGTTGTCGAGTCGCATTGGCCGTAGCTCCGCCCGCCTCTACCGCGTGGCCGCTTGCCGTCCCGGGGACAAGGCGGCGGCTGCGCTGCTGGCCTCGGCGCCCTCCCGCGCGGTCAATCTAGCCCCCAACCGTAGGAGCGGCCGTTCGAAGAAATGCCAGGAGAGCGTCGCCAGCGCGACCGTAATGAACAGCTCCACGGCCAGTTGCACGATAGGGGGCCCGTCAATGTTCATGTGCAGCTTATGGAACACCGCTTGGACTTCGTAAAAATGGACGAACTGGTGCAGGATGTAGAAGGCATAGCTCACCCGGCCGAGCGAGCGCAGAGGCCATAAGTTGAGGAAAGCCACGACTGGAGTCTGCTGGTTGCGGGCGATCTGGAACAGAAACAGGCCGGCAACCGTGCAGGTCAATGGTCCCCAGACGTTCCATGTGTCTCGGTAATAGCCGAACACCAGCGGGATCGCGATCAGGGTCAGGCCAGCCGCCGCCTGGGCTTGCGCACTCACCAGCCAGGCGCGCGGCTTGAGGTTTTTCAAGGAGGCGACGAAGCCGCCGACGCCGAGCATGCCGAAAGCGATCAGCGGATCGACGTGGATGGCGTTCGGGTGGGTCCGCACGGACACTAGCCAAGCCAGCATGGCCGCGCCGGCGAGCATGAATCCGACGCAAATCCGAAGCAGGTATTTGCGCGGGGTGAACAGCAGGATCGGCGCGAAGAGCAGATAGAACTGTTCTTCCGCCGACAGCGACCAGAGGTGACCGAAATGGCCGTGGTCCCCAGTCGGCGTCATCGCGATATAGATGTTGGTGCCGTAGAGGGCGTAGATCGTCGCTTCCATGCGCGAGAATCCAACGAATGAGGTGAACAGCGAAGCCAGCGCGAAAACACCCAGACAGGCATAATAGAGCGGGAAAATGCGCAGGCTGCGGCGCAGATAGAAGTCACCCATCGAGCGCCATTTCGACTGCGTCCCGGCTTCGACCTTTCCGCGCATCTCCGACAGGATTGAGGAGATGAGCATGCCGCTGAGCACAAGAAAGAGCCAGACGCCGACGGAGCCATAGGAATCGTGATGGGGCAGCGTCGTCTTGTGGCTGATGAAGACCATCAGCACCGCGATCGCGCGCACGCCGTCGAAGCCGGCGATACGGTCTTCCGCCGGCCGGACCATGGTCCGCGACGGCTGAACGGCGAAAATCGCACCCTGATATATCGTTGCCATAGATCAATACTCGAGCCGATGCTCCGCAACCCAGCCATGCCCACGCCTGGGGCGGTCGGACTTTCGCGATTATAGACGCCTAACTGTTCGTCACATCAATTCGACTAGAAGGCGTAGGCTTTGAACGCGCTACCTTCCAGGGCTCCATCGCGCCAACTTTAGATTGATGATCTTCTTTAGGCGGCCGCCCCTGATCGGGCCGACGTGGCGAGCCCTTCTAGCGCCGGGCGCTGCCGGGCACGTGTTGTCCAGAGGCCAAAGCGCGCGTTAGAGTCTGCCGAACTAGCGCCCCAGCAAGGGGCAAGGCCACAACGAAGGCCCGCTGACGTCATAGCGGCAGCGCCTAGTTAGGCTTCATTGATGATGCCGCGCCGTCCCAAAATGGAGCAGCGGGGCCTGTGCCACATTGGCAGCGCCGCCGGCTCCGGCGTATCAGTCGGCCCGTCCGTGGATCCTATCTGCAGACGGCGAGTCACCGCGTAGCAGCGTTAAGAATGCCGACTTCTTCGTCGGTCAATATTATCTCGTAGCGCTGCTTTGAGTTCTTCGTGTAAATATCATCGGCCGTTATGGAGATTATAATGTCTCCATTTTGGTTGGTCTGCACATCCCTGACATGGATTGGCTCGCAAAATATGCATTTTGACAAGCCTGCTCTTCGGCTTGGCTGAGTGTTTACCCGCATTTGGAAAATCCCCAATTATTGCCTAGTAAGCTGGTTCAAGCAGTATTCATGCCAGATCCCTGTGGAGCCACTCACGGCTAGGTCATATTGCTGAACCCCTCGCTGTCAGCGTTAACCTATACGTCTAAGGGACGGTGCTCTGGCCATACATTGAGCTACCGGGAGGCCCTACACATTTGGGGTCACCCGTCAAAGCGTTGGGTCCAATATTGCCTGCCCCAGCGCAATGGTGCCGGACTCCGCAGATCCAGCTCCAATGTCGCGCGAGGCGGCGGGCGTTGAGCGTTTCACCGCAACGGCGAAAAGCTCTATCTCTTTGTTTTTGCGAAACTCCCAGAGGGCACCGGGACCTCGTCTCCTACAGCTCTGCCTTGAGGTGATCGGCCCGGCTTAGACCCCTCTGCGGGCGTCGTGCCGTCGACCCCCTGCAGTTAAGTGTCCTCATGCTCGGCCTGGTAGTCAGGAAGGGCGCGTTCCTTACGGTTCCTGCGCTCTGCACGACAGATTCAGGCGGAGCTGCCAGCCGAGTTAGAACGGCGACGTCACTTATTCCACTACGCCCGGCTCGTTGGCCGTTCCTGCCGTATCCCACAATAGGAGAAGGTGAGCGACCGGCTTTATCGTGATACGACGACTGCAACTTCTCACGCCGAGATACAACTTCCTTCAGCTGAGGTCCTCACATGATTCCGATCATCAAGCCCACGATGGATGGGGCCGAGGCCGAGGCGGCGCGCCGCGTCATCCTGTCCGGCTGGGTCACGCAGGGCCCGGAGGTCGCGGCCTTCGAGACGGAGTTCGCCACCTTCACCGGCGCGCCGCACGCCGCGGCCGTCTCGAACTGCACCACAGCGCTGCATCTGGCCCTGCTGGCCGCCGGGGTGATGCCCGGCCATGAGGTGGTCACGGTTAGCCACTCCTACATCGCCACGGCTAATTCCGTTGCCTATTGCGGCGCGATCCCGGTCTTCGTCGACATCGATCCGGCCACTTACAACATCGACCCGGCCCTGATCGAGCGAGCGCTTTCGGCCAAGACTAGGGCGATTCTGATCGTCCACCAGATGGGCTTGCCCTGCGACATGGCCGCGGTCGTCGATATCGCCAAGTCCAAGGGCTTGCCCGTGATCGAGGATGCGGCCTGCGCCAGCGGCAGCGAGATCTTCTGGAACGGGCGGTGGGAGAAGGTCGGCAAAGTGCACGGCGACGTGGCGTGCTTCTCCTTCCACCCGCGCAAGATCATGAGCACCGGCGACGGCGGTATGTTGACCACGAAGCACGCTGACTGGGCCGCCAAATTCAAGCTGTTGCGCCAGCACGGAATGAGCGTGCCCGACACAGTCCGCCACGGCTCGGCCCAGGTGATCTTCGAGAGCCACCCAGTGCTCGGCTACAACTATCGCATGACCGACATCCAGGCCGCTGTCGGCCGCGAGCAACTTAAGCGCCTGCCCGGAATCGTGGTCCGCCGCCGCGCGCTGGCCGCTCGCTACGCCGAATTGCTTGGCGAGGCGCAATGGCTGGGCCTGGTGCGCGAACCCTCCTACGTGCGAACCAATTGGCAGAGCTTCTGCGTCCGTCTGCCGGAGTCCGCCGACCAGCACACCGTCATGCAGGCTATGCTGGATGCCGGTATCGCCACACGGCGCGGCATCATGTGTGCCCACCGCGAGGACGTCTATGCCTCCCGACCGTTGCGCATGTCTCTGCAGGAGTCGGAGGCAGCCCAGGATCATGCCATCGTCCTTCCGCTTTACCCCCAGATGACCGACGAGGATCAACAGAAGGTCGCCTCGACCCTGATCGAGGCCACACGGTTTTAAGGGCGCGATATGGTGGCGATCCTGCATCGGGCCAGTCTCATCGAAGGTGAGCGATAGAAATGGCAAACGTTCGGCGCGCGGTGGTCGCGGTCTATTTCGAGAAGTACGCCACCCTCATCCTCAATTTCGCGACGCTCTACGTCTCGTCGCGGCTTTTGACCCCCAACGACATCGGCGCTGCCTTCCTTGGCGCCAGCATCCTCGCGCTCGCCGAGGGGCTTCGTGACTTCGGCGTGACCAACTACATCGTCAACGCCGAAACGCTTTCCAAGGAGGAAATACGCACCTCCTTCACCATGATGCTGGTGGTCGCCATCGTCCTTACAACGGCCTTCGTCGTGACGGCGGGCTTCTACGCCGACTTCGCGCACGAACCGCGTCTGGAGAATTTTGTCCGCACCGTGGCCTTTGGGTATCTGTTCTCCAGCATCGGTTCGCCGATCGTGGCTCTGCTTCGCCGCGACCTGAAATTCTGGAGTATCGCGGCCATAAACCTCGGCTCGGCCCTGGTCGGCAACATCACCACCACCGCTCTGGTGATGACGGGTGTCGGCTATATGAGCTTCGCCTGGGGCTCGCTGAGCTATCCGCTCTCCACCTTCGTCTTCGCCGTTCTCATACGTCCGGACCTGTCCATCTTCCGCATCCAGTTCACCAAATGGCGCGACATTCTGGCGTTCGGTGGATTCAACACCGCGACCGGCCTCCTGACCGGCCTCGGCGAGGTCATTCCGACCTTCATGCTGGGTCGGGCCAGCGGCACCACGGATGTCGGCCTCTACAGCCGAGGCCAGCAGGTCACGGAAATGCCCAGCCGTCTCGTCATATCGGCGATCTCGGCGGTGGCACTGCCGGGGTTCGCCGCCCTTGCGCGCACGGGTCATCCCCTCAAGGGGCCCTATCTCAGAGCCGCGGCCAGCCTGACGGCGTTCCACTGGCCGGGCCTGGCGATGGTCATCCTCTTCGCTCATCCCCTGGTGCACACCATACTGGGACCGCAATGGTACACCTCCATCCCGCTGGTGCAGGTGATGGCCGCGGCCACGATGCTCTACTTCCCCGTCCCATTGATGTTCCCGGCCTTGGTCGCCGCCGGCGGGATCCGCGACACGGCCAAGGCCTGGATCATTTCCCTGCCGATGACCAGCCTGATCATGATCCTGGCGGCCCAGCATGGCCCCTTCGCGCTGGCGCTCTCGATCTTCGCCACCACGCCGATCCAGGTGGGCGCTGGCCTTTGGTTCCTGATGCGGCGACTGAAGTTGAGCGTTGGCGAATATCTGTGGGCTCTGGTGCCGAGCGCCACCGCCACACTGGCCACGGCGCTGGGCCCGCTCGTCGTCATCGTGCTGAATGGCTTCGACATGAACATATCGGTCTTGCAGGCGGTTCTGGGCGGCGGGCTTGGCGCAATGTTCTGGTTCCTGGCGATGGGTTTGACCCGTCATCCCTTCGCCGCCGAACTGGCCTACCTGCTGAATAAGACCCAGGCCTTGGTGCCTGTGCACCTACACGTCCCCCTCCTCCTCATCCGGGGCTTCCTGGGCGAAGAAGCCGAACAGGGACGGGCGGCCGCGCCAGGCCCCGCGGTCGGCGAAACGTGATCCGCCCGGCCACGTCAACAAGGTCGCGCCCGCTACATTTTGGCGCGCAATGGTTGAAACATAAGGACGCAATATTGCGGGCCGTCCGGGCGGGGTGCAAGCTGTGTAATCTGCCGCCAACGGGGGACGGGCCGCCCTCTTTCAACAATTGCTTGGATGGCCGACAAGCAAGGACGGCACAGGGAAATCGGGGATGAGTCGCTCTGACGCCACAGATACCGCCCGGGCGAACCCCGCCGGCTCGGGCTTGAAGCGCGCGATGACCCATGTCGCCGCGCCCGCTGTGATCGCCACTGCCCGCATAGTCACCCGCTTCACGACGCGGGGCGTTCATATCGCCTGGTTCGACGCCTGGAACTCGACCCTCGACCAGGCCCTGGGCTTCTTGCCGGCCATTCCCGGCTGCGACCGCGACCTTTATCGCGAGCTCACCCGACCCACGAGCGCCCGCAAGCGCCACGCCCTGGCGACGGAGAATGGCCACCCGACCGCGCTCATTTCCCTGCGTCGCCGCCGCCGATACTGGGAGCCCGTCGCCTATCAATCGCTTTCCGGCGTGATCGCGCCTGCGTCCTCTCCCGCCGCCCTTGCTCGGGCGCTGCACGCCTTGGGCGTCGAGGTGCGGGTTGAGGCGGGGCTCGACAAGAGCGTCGTGGAGCTAAATCCGCGATCCTACTGGTCCCCGGACAACTACAGCGTCAATCTGCGGGGCGACTATGAGGCGCGCTGGAGCCGCAATCATCGCAAGAATGTGCGCCGGGCCCGCCAGCGCTGCGACGAATTCATGCGGCTTCGCATCGACGACGAGACCGACCTGGAATGGTGCTGCGCTCAATGGGGCCGCATGTGGGAAGGCAACGATGCCGAGGAGACGGTCGCTGCCGAGGATCGTCTGCGGTTCTGGCGCGCCTTCATGAAGCGGCAGACCGCCGGCAGCCCAATCCAGTTCCACACCTTGCACCTGCTCGATGGTGATCGGCGCACAGCCGGCGTCGTCCTGATGTGTCAGGACGGCGTCGTGCTCGGCCAATGCATCGTCCGCGATCCCGAATACGACCGCTTTTGGGTCGGTGTCCGCATAATGGAGGCTTCGATCGAATGGGCCGCACGCGTTGGGCATCGCCAGTTCGATCTCGGCTCCGGGCAAGACTACAAGCAGAGTTGGGGTGAGCCGGTGGCCGGTCGTTACGGTGCCATCTTTCGCCCGCGTGCGGTTAGCGCGCTGTATCGGCTCGGACTCCTGTGACTTCGCTGGGTGAATTCTTTTTTGTTTGATAGCGCAGCGACATTTACCCAATCGAGCGAACCGGCTCGAACTCTGCAAGACCGGGGACGACGGCCGACCCACCGCGGTGATCGCCTGGGCGAGAGCAGTCACTTCGCCGCTGAGGTACAAAGCCGGGGAAAACGGCTTTGTGAGGTATTAATTCGAAGATGCTAATATTATTGTTGCGTCCAGCCGGCAACGCCACCCACGGAGCCGGTCAGGCCCGACGGTCGGACAAATTGTACCCCAACAGGCTGTCGGGCCGCTTGCGCAGACTGCCTTATGTGAGTGCGCGCGGCCCGGCGCCTGCGGGGTTGGGGGTTATGGCGCCGGGCCTTGACCGGCAGGATCCTCAAATTTGCGCGCCGGCGACGTCGACATATATGCTATTGATTATATGAGTAGAATTCATCCAAACGAATAACGAAGGAGTAGAAGGCGAAGCGTGATTGGCACCTGGCCTACCCGAATTAAAAACAGGAAAGGTCGGACATGCAGGCCATATTGCCAACCGGGCTGATGGCGGTTTGTGCTCCATCTATTTACTAGGGCGTAACAACCCCCAATAGCTCGCCTAAGCGGAGCGGTAAATGCGGAGAGGTTTGCAATTCCGCGCAGCTCTCTTTCCATCGCTGCAGATATTCAGCGACGGGAATTCCGCTGCGGCCACGCCAGCGGTTGAGAGCGCCGAGCGCTTCTATGCAATCGGGGTTCTGGTCGTATTCGGCGAGGATCGTCACGCTCATTGCCTGCGCGAACGGATTAAGACCGGGAATTTCGATCGCCCCCCGGTTGTCGGCGAACCAAGCGGCGGCGTCACGGGTGAGATCCTGACCATCGGCAAGGGTCGCGTAGGCGCGAACAATGTTCTGGCAATATTGGGCGATGGCGTCACCGAAAGCGTTATCGCCGACGAACGGGGGATGTTTTCTCCAGTCCTCCGCCAGACGTCCGAGGCCGCGCAATGAGAATGCTTCGACCATGGCTTCCTCAAGCCATTGACAGGGTGCGGCGGGCTTGGCGTCGGCTTGCCAACTGTTGGCAAACACATGGCCGAGTTCATGGCCAAACTGATACGCGAGCTTCGACCAGTCTCGCTCGCCGATATCGACGATGATCCATGCCACGCTGCTTCCGTCCGGGTGCAGCCAGATCGCGGGTTGGCCGGAGGTATGCGAGTCGACGCGCACGCGCGCTGGCTGTCGATCGGAGACAAGCCGGACGTCAGTCAGGCAGGAGCGCCGCATACGTTTGATGACCTGAGTGGCCGCGCCCTCCAACATGCGGCCCCAGTCACCGGCAAGCTCGATCGGAGCGTTAAGAAGGGTCGCAGAAGAGGCGTTTGGGTTTATCGGCATGGCGGCGTGACTGGTCTCCGAGTTGATCCTGGGCATCGCCGCGATTGATCCCGCCACAACGGTGCCAAGTACCAATTGCCGCCGCGTAAATAAAGTTGGCCCTTTGCCGGGTTCATCATCCAACCTTGGCGCCGATCGTCAGAGACACTTTGACACCTTCCGGCATGTCGCTTCTACCGTTGGCGGTACTTGATCAGATCTGGGGCAAGTCGGTGACGCCGGACCGCAGCATATTTACGTCCTCCAGCACAAATCGTACTTCCGCCTCATCGACGGTTGCCAGCCAGGCCTCTCTGTCGGTTACGCCGTACGAAATCAACAAACGACTTTCATCAGGATGCCAGGCCAGGCCGGCTGCGAATTCGATGCCCTTTTTGTTGAAGAAAAACGGGCGGGTCACTTTCTGTAGAGAGTTCTGTTTGTCGAACCATACGAAGCGGTGAAGATAGTAACGTCGATTTTCCGGTTGCCTCCATTGCACCTCGTGGATCAGGCACAGCCATCCTCCGTCGAACGCTATGAGCTGGCTGCCACCTCTGAATCGTTGCGCCGCAATCGGGGGCAAGGTTTCGCTGAGAGTGCGGGCCTGATCGTCGATGGTTCGGGTTGGATCGCATAGGTACATAAAGCGAAGCTCGTCTCCGCCTATATCCGACGGATTGGCCACCACTTGCGGCATCCAGTTTTTCTGATGAATCCGCTGCCCCGCCGGATGTAGAATGCGCCAGTCAGTAAGGTGGCAGGAACCACTTTCCTCGATCCGCGCTATAACCTGTTGGCACAGCGCGTCTTGCGAAAACTCGCGCACACACGCCGAGCCCCAGAGTTCACCATTTATCGCGAACAGACGCAGGTCCTCGAAACCAAGTACGCCTTTGTAGACAGGGTCCGGCATGTCGACCGGCGGCAAAATCTCGCTTGCTGATTGAATGTCCAAATCGTCGCTCAATCGGAGCAGAAAATTCCGGGTGCGGATTGCATCGCCGTTTGTTTCATACTGCAGCTCATCTTCCGTCATCGTGTAGTTCACGGTCCGCTGGGCGAGCACAATTTGCTTGCCTATTCTCGCCACCGACGGATTAGTTGGCCGGTAGCCGTCCGGCGCCGTGAAGCCCAGCGGACGGGCACTGAAGGACGGCATCAGGGCCAGGGCGGGCTGCACATAAAAGAAGGTGTTGGACCACGCCTGGTCTCTGGGACCGTCGCCGGCCCCTCTGTTCAGAGCAAGCCAGTTGCAGGCCGCGCGGCCGCGATCCTTCCGAGCGGGATCGCGGGCGTAATTCGCGACGATCGAATATTCCTCCTGGAGGCCGGTGGCATAGACATAATCCTCTATGAAAAGGATATCCTGTTCAGGCCGCGCGATTGCCAGCCCGGCCTCACAGAAAAGCACGCTGGCATCGTTCATACCCTTTTCGCGATAATAACGGGCAAGGTCGTAAAGGGGCTCGGCGCGATGCGGTCGCTGGTTGAACGCGGCGAGTGCCTGTCGGACGAAGCCGGCATCGTCGCCCATCTTCTTCAGGCAGCGAGCCTCCTGCAGCCTGGCGTTCCACGCCTCCTCATCCCAGCCACCCATCGCGGCACGCTTGGCATAGGCGACCGCAGCCTCGGCTGTACGCCCGGCGTCGCGGTAGGATTGCGCCAAATAGAACCAGGAGCGATGGTTCTCTGGATCCTTTTCGAGGGCACCCAGCAGGAGTTTGATGTCCCGCTCGAACTTGTCGACCCGGTTCGAGCCTGTGGCGTGATCTTTATACCAAACCCCCCGAAGCTCCTTCGCGCCACCGGGTATGTCGATATATTCGTGGGTTACGCCATGGTAGCGCGCGCCGACATCGCGCTTGACCAAGCGCGTGTTCCAATAGGTAAGGCCCGAATCTGCCCGTTGCAGGAACCGATAGCCCGGTGCATCGAGCCGCTCGCGAAATGCCTTGTTTTCAACAACAAGCTGCATGTCCGCATCGTCGAACAGGAGATAGTCGTACGCAAGTGGCGAGGCATAGGCGTGGTCGAGTGCTGCATTGCGCGCTTGCCCGAAATTGTAGAAAGGAAACTCATGCAGTTCGCCCGGCAGATTGCGTGCGGCGAAGAAGTTGCGGATGAAATCCTGGGTTCCATCGGTCGAGCCGGTATCGCCAATGACCCAGCAATTGATGTGCTCCGCAACCGCGCCAAGACAGCGCTCGAGATTAGCCATCTCATTCTTGACGATCATGTTCAGACAAATTCGCCCGCCGTTTGTCATTTTCCGACTGCCCGCTCCTTGGATAATTGCGCACAGAGGCCGCCATATTTGCATTGCGGCTGTATAAGGGACCCTCGATTGTCCCGGCTGGCCATGGACTAGCAGCTGTTGAATCTAGCTAGCCGCAGGCGCAATCGGATGCGGACTATGCCCCGCCAAGCTTTGGGTGTCTCAACTTCTTGCATGATCACTCATTTCATCGCCTGCTCTTCTACTTCGGTCGCAATCGACTCGTTGGAAAATGCCGGCGCGTGCCGTGTTAGCCAATGTTTGCGCCGGCGTAGAGGGATACTCTTTTTGGAGGAGCTTGCTCATACCAGCCATCGTCGGCATCAAACTTTTGGAGTATACGAGATTGCCGTGGTGTCAACGTAAGGTGTCTAAGTCACGGATTCCAATTGTCTTTCGTAACAAATTAAATCTACCACTCGCAGTTACCATTATAAATTGATCCATTTACAACCAGATTATTTCCAATTTACTAGACGTTTAGGTAACGAGAGTGGGCCACTGACTAGCCGAAGGGCGGCCGGGTCGTGGAGATCTGCAAAGCTAGGAGAATGTCGGGAGGGAGGCCACTTTGTGCGTCAGAGGCACAGGGTGTTTGCTTGCCACCATGGCGTCGTGCCGACTTCACCCGGGCGACGTCTTTCCGAAATTGATGTTCCTCGCATGTAGTTCGGGTCCCTCGCAAGTTGTCGCTGGCAAAGCAGTGCCACCGGGATGGGGGGCGTTTTGTATCGCATCGGATCTCACGAGAGTCAGGGCAATGAAACCCGCGGCTCGGACAAGCGTCGGGTCAACCGGCGGTCCGGCGCTGGAGAGAGTTCTTCCACTGCATTGGAGCTTGGGCGCCAGGTGCCTCAACAGGCCACTGCCTCGATCAAGGCCGGACCGCCTCCTGTTCGAGACCCCGGCGTGGCCCTCCACGGCGTCTCCGAAATCCTCTTCGTTGATCCCAACGTATCCGATCTCGGCGCAATCATCTGGCATCTGAGGCCGGAGATCGGGGCGATCGTTCTCGACGCCTGGAGGCCAGCGGCGCGTCAGATGGCGGCGGCGCTGGTAGACCGTTCGGAACTGCGCGCGATCCACATCATCGCGCACGGCGCGCCTGGCCGGGTCGCCTTTGCTGCTGGCGACTGGTCGTCCCAGACGCCGGTAGATGAGGCGGGCGACCTCGCCACGATCGGCGGCTCGCTCGACGAAGGCGGCGCTCTCGGGCTGTGGAGCTGCCAGGCGGGCGCCGGCGCTGAGGGATCTGATTTCATCGTTTCGCTGTCTCGGGCGGCCGGCAGGCCGGTCGCGGCAGCGTCGCACAACGTCGGTGCGCATGTGCTCGGCGGATTCTGGGAACTGAACGTGCGGACGGAGGGCGCCGAGGCGCAGCCGCCGCTAACGGAGGTGGGCATGGGAATCTATGCGGGAATTCTGATCGCCGAGGTGATGGTTACCGGTACCTTGCCGGTCGGCAATATGGCCGGGTCGGTCACCTACTACATCGTCGACATGAACCAGAAGGCCATCGTCGGTCAGGTCATGTTGCCCAGTGCGATGCCGAAGGCAATGCCCGTGTCCATGGCGGTCAAGGTGCCGAACGCAACAGCCTCGCTAGCCATCGGCACATTCGACGCCGCCGGCGACTTCCAGCGTTCCAGCATCCTGAGCGTGAGCGCCTCCGCGGAGCCAACCGGAGCGCTTGGGCCGTCTAGCAGATGATCGCTGATCCTCCAGACCTCCCATTTCGCAGTGCCGGCACTGCCGGCCTTTGTCGTTCTCGTGAGCTGACTTCGAGTCAAAAGGACCTCGCCATGGCCCTCGTTTCTGAAATTCTCTTTGTCGACCCCTCCGCGCCGGATCTGGGGACAATCCTGACCAACCTGCGGCCGGAGGTAGAAGCGATCATGCTGGACGGCCACCGACAGGTGGCGCGCCAGATTGCCGAGACACTGGAAGGGCGCAGCGGGTTGGTCGCCGTGCACGTGGTCGCCCACGGCTCGCCAGGCCGAATGCATTTCAGCTCGGGCGACTGGTCAGTCGACATGTTGGAGGATGCGGCGGATGACTTCGCGGCGATCGGCAGGGCGCTGAGCATCGACGGCGATTTCAGGCTGTGGAGCTGCGAGACGGGCAAGGGCCAGACAGGCGAGACGTTTGTCGAGGCGCTGCATGATGCGACCGGCGCGGAGGTCATGGCCGCGGCAGGGCTCGTGGGCGCCGAGGCGCTGAACGGAGCGTGGGACCTTGTGTCTGATGGTGAACGGGTGATGCCGCCTTTAACTGAAATGGGGGTGAGAAGGTTCGCCGCCATTCTAAGTCTTGAGGTCACCCTTACCGGTTCGCTTGACACATCCATGGGGGTGTCAGGCGTGTTCCCTGTGCAATATTATATAACAAATTCATCTGACGTTATTGTAGGCAGTTTTACGTTACCTTCTAGAACATCAACAAGTAATTTTTCTTCTGTTCAGATGATTGCAGACGTGCCGGTAAGCGGAAATTATAATATTATAGCTCTGGTTCCTACCAACAGCGATGACAATAATTCGAGCTATACCGTTGTAGCCGCGGGCACCTTCACAATTGCATCCTCAGGGGCGGGAACGATTGCGAGCCCAGACACCAGTAATTCAAATGGTGTCTTCAGGCTCACAGCTGTTTCTTCTAGCAGCAACGCAGGCGCCACCGGTGCGACTGGAGCTACAGGTTCGACAGGCGCTACAGGTTCGACTGGCGCCACAGGCGCCACAGGTTCGAGTGGAGCCACGGGTTCTACTGGTGCGACCGGCCCGGTGGGTTCGACTGGAGCGACCGGCGCCGCTGGCGTCACCGGTGATACTGGTGCAACCGGAGCCACGGGTGCAACGGGTGATACCGGAGCCTCGGGTGCAACCGGCGATACCGGAGCCACGGGTGCGACCGGGGATCCCGGCTCAACGGGTGCCACCGGCGCTACGGGTGCCACCGGCGCTACGGGCGACACCGGTGCGACTGGGGACACCGGCGCCACAGGTTCAACGGGTGCGACTGGCGCGACCGGCGACACTGGAGCGACTGGCGCAACGGGCGACACCGGTTCAACCGGTGGGACTGGCGCGACCGGCGACAACGGAGCAACTGGCGCAACGGGCGATACCGGAGCCACGGGTGCAACCGGCGATACCGGAGCCACGGGTGCGACCGGGGATCCTGGCTCAACAGGTGCCACCGGCGCTACGGGCGACACCGGTGCGACTGGGGACACCGGCGCCACAGGTTCAACGGGTGCGGCTGGCGCGACCGGCGACACTGGAGCGACTGGCGCGACCGGCGACACTGGAGCGACTGGCGCGACCGGCGACAACGGAGCAACTGGCGCAACGGGCGATACCGGAGCCACGGGTGCAACCGGCGATACCGGAGCCACGGGTGC
>NZ_JAIUHE010000013.1:0-215049 GCF_020164995.1 Mesorhizobium sp. CO1-1-11 | reverse complement strand
CCCCCCCTGCCACCGAATTTGCCGGCCATATGCATGAACATGCGCTCGCCGAAATGATGACGGTCGGAATGATTGTGCCCAAAATTGTGCTTGTGCATTGATTGCTCCTTGAGTTCTATCTCACGATATATCTTAATTAGGCACACCCTATCGATGAGTCAAGATATATCTTACGATGTATCTTAGCCAACGGTGGCGTCCACGCGTCAGCGGCAGGAATGGATGGTGTGTGAGTGGGCTACCAGCGGCCCTTGCGCCGATTCCAGCCGTAGAGCAGATCGGCGAAGCGATCGTAGGCAATGCGGGTCGGCGGCAGCATGAGCCGATAGCCGAACAGGCGCGCCAGCCATCCCTCGCCAGGCGTTGTCAGCCAGACCGCGATCGCCACGTCTGCACCGACCAGCAGCCTGCCCTGGGCGTCGGTCGCATGCAGCCGGCGGCGGATGTCCTCCAGCGAGACGCCATGCGACGACAGCGCATCCGGCTCCAGGTTGATGTCGCGGAATTCGATCCGACCGGCCTTGACCGCCTCGACCAGCCGCCGCTTCTGCCGGCCGATGCCGGTATCGCAGACGGGACAGCGCGTGTTGTACCAGACGGTCAGCACGGGCCTGGACATGTGTCAGCCGTGATCGTGCCGGTGGTGCAGATCGGGATAATGCGGATGCTTGTGGCGCAGCGGCGCATGCCGGTGCAAGTGCGAATGCGGCTCCGTCACCGGCCCGTCATGATGATGCTGGTGGTGCTCGTCATGCACATGGCTGTGCTCATGCTCCAGCGCCTCGTGCTCATGCTCGTGATCGTGGCGTTCCGACAGATGCAACCAGAGCCCGACGCCCATCAGCAACCCTGCAATCGCCAGCTTCAGCGTCACGGCATCGCCGAGCATGACGATGGCCAGCAAGGCACCGATGAACGGCGCCAGCGAATAATAGGCTCCGGTGCGCGCCGTTCCGAGATGGCGCAGCGCCAGGATGAACATCACCAGGCTGACGCCGATGCCGAAGAAACCGACAGCCGCCGCCGAGGCGACAATCGGCGCGGCGAGAAGCGAGGCGCCGCCGATCAATGCCAGGCCGACATTGACGGTACCGGCCACGAGCCCCTTCAGCATGGCGATCACCACCGGGTCTGTGGCCGATATCCGGCGCGTGAAATTGTTGTCGAGTCCCCATGCCAGGCACGCCCCCGCGACCAGCAACGCGCCAAGGTTGAAAGTGACGCCATTACCTTGCCACGAAAGCAAAACAGCGCCAGTGAGAATGGCGAAGGCACCGAAAAGCAGGTGCCGGTCGACATTTTCGCGATAGACGAGCCAGGCGATCGCCATCGTTGCCAGCCCTTCGAGGTTGAGCAGCAATGCAGAACTGGATGCCGTGTTGAGGATGAGGCCGAACATCAGCAGGACCGGTCCAACAATGCCGCCCATGCCGATGGCCAGTGCCAGCCATGGAATATCCCCGGCGGCCAGTCGCGCCTCGCCGGCATTGGCTTGCCTGCCGCGCAACAGGCGATAGAGGGCAAGGCCAAGGCCCGCGCCGAGATATAGCAGGCCCGCAAGCATGAACGGATTGACGCTGTCGAGCAGCAGCTTGGACAGGGGCGGCGTCGCGCCGAACAAGACGGCAGAGCCGAGGGCAAGCGGTACGCCGGGCCAAAGATGCGAATGGGAATGGGTCATGGCTCACCCTATCATGGTGGCGCGCCATGTCATCGACCACACCGCCAGGCACGGTTTGCGAGATCGCCCAAGGGAAGTCCGCGCCTCAGTTCCGATGCATGACGGCCCGACGCGTCTGTTGTCGCGAAACAGCGCCCACTCTTCACAGAGGCGCCCGTTGGGCAGGTGGCAAAACCCGTTGCCGGCCTTGTCCTTCTTGATTGTCAGGCGTCCGTCAATCGCCGCGCAATGGACCGATGCGGGATTGACCGTGCCGACCTGTTTGCGCAAGGCGGATACCGTCATCCAAGCGACGAGATGATCTCGCGGTAAGCGAGCTCCGGGAAAGCCTTCATCGTCTGCGACCTGATATTGCCGCCCGCGGCCAGCATCAGCGCGAAACGCGCCAGCACCGCATCGTCGGGCGCCTCGACCACCGCCACCATGTCGAATTCGCCCATGGTCAGGTAGAACGACTTGAACGATCCTCCCATCTCGCCCAGTTGCTTCCTGGCGGCGTCGAGGCGCTTGGGCGAGTCGCGCACGTTCTTAGCGCCGTGCTCGGTCCAGTTCATCAGCATGATGTAGGTCGTCATGGTAGGCCTCTCTCCGGGGCCACGGAGCACGGCACTCAGGCCATGGGCTTGTCGACACGGCCTCGGCCGGGGCTGGCTTCCGGGGTTGTCGCCCGAAAATGCATCCGACGCCGGAGTATCCTCCCACTGCCGACATCCTGCAAGCGCTACCGCGCGGGAACCCAATGCCGAGTGAGCGCGACCTCCCGCCAGCCGACACAACAAAGGCGCTGGCAGGCATCAACCGCAAATCAGCCGGCGGCGTTCAGGTAAAGCCGGTTTAAAAACCCGCCGGATTGCGGCAATCTCCGTCGTGGCCCCCAGGCCGGCAATACCCCATCCGGGCCAACCCAGCCGCAGGAGAGCTTCATGCGCGAGACATCAGAGCTGCCGCCGGAACAGATCGAAATTCCCGCCGCCTGGATCGGCGAGGACATGGCGAAGCATCCTGAAAAATGGCTGGTCGACCTGGAGCCAGAGGACGTCGCGGAGTTGGAAGCTGCCGCCACCGGCTTTCTCGCCGGCTCGCACGATATCAGCAGTCTGACCAAGGCTGATTTCCCCTTGCCCCGGCTTGCCGGCCACCTTGCCGCGCTTCGCGAAAAACTGATTGCCGGAATTGGCTTCGAGGTGCTGCGCGGTCTCCCGGTCGAGAGATATTCCACCGAGATGGCGGCAACGATCTTCCGCGGGGTTGGCGCCCATCTGGGAAGCGCTCGGTCCCAGAATGCCCAGGGCCATATACTCGGCCATGTCCGCGACATCGGCGCCGACGCCAGGGACCCCAGGACACGCATCTACCAGACGTCGGAACGCCAGACATTTCACACCGATTCCGCCGATGTCGTCGGCCTGCTCTGCCTGCGCGATGCCATGCAGGGCGGCGAGTCCCTGCTGGTGAGCACGGTGACGATCTATGCGCAAGAGACGGCCCGATCTGGTCCGCCTGCTGTTCGATCCGATTGCCACCGACCGGCGCGGCGAGATCCCGGAAGGCGAAAAGCCCTACTTCGAAATCCCGGTGCTCAACTGGCATGCCGGACTGCTGACCGGCATCTATCAGCGTCAATACATCGACAGCGCGCAGCGCTTCCCCGATGCCATGCGCCTCACTCCAGCCCATGTCGAGGCGCTGGATCTTTTCGACAGCCTTGCCAATGATGTCAGGCTGAACCTGTCGATGCGGCTCCGGCCTGGCGACATGCAGTTCGTCTACAATCATTCGCTGCTTCACGACCGCATGGGCTTTCGCGATTGGCCGGATCCCGACAAGCGGCGCCATATGCTGCGCCTGTGGCTGTCGGTCCCCGGCGACCGTCCGCTGCCGGACTGCTTCCGGCAGCGCTATGGCTCGATAGAGATCGGCAACCGGGGCGGCATCACCGTCAAGGGCGCGCGGCTGAACGTGCCGTTGCTTTGACGCCCGAAACGAAAAAGGGCGCCGATCGGCGCCCTTAACTGTTCGCGACAAAAATGAACTCAGCTATCGAGGAAGCTGCGCAGCTTGCGCGAGCGGCTCGGGTGCTTGAGCTTGCGCAGCGCCTTGGCTTCGATCTGGCGGATACGCTCGCGGGTGACCGAGAACTGCTGGCCGACCTCTTCCAGCGTGTGGTCGGTGTTCATGCCGATGCCGAAGCGCATGCGCAACACGCGCTCCTCGCGCGGGGTGAGCGAAGCCAGAACGCGCGTGGTGGTCTCGCGCAGATTGGCCTGGATCGCCGCGTCGATCGGCAGGATCGCCATCTTGTCCTCGATGAAATCGCCCAGATGCGAATCCTCCTCGTCGCCCACAGGCGTTTCGAGCGAGATCGGCTCCTTGGCGATCTTCAAGACCTTGCGCACTTTTTCGAGCGGCATGGCGAGCTTCTCGGCCAGTTCCTCCGGCGTCGGCTCGCGGCCGATCTCGTGCAACATCTGGCGCGAGGTGCGCACGATCTTGTTGATCGTCTCGATCATGTGCACCGGAATGCGGATGGTGCGCGCCTGGTCGGCGATCGAACGCGTGATCGCCTGCCTGATCCACCATGTCGCGTAGGTCGAGAACTTGTAGCCGCGGCGGTACTCGAATTTGTCGACGGCCTTCATCAGGCCGATATTGCCTTCCTGGATCAGGTCGAGGAACTGCAGGCCACGATTGGTGTATTTCTTGGCGATGGAGATGACGAGGCGCAGATTGGCCTCGACCATTTCCTTCTTGGCGATCGCGGCTTCGCGCTCGCCCTTCTGCACCTGGTTGACGATCTTTCGGAATTCCAGGATCGAAATGGCCGTTTCCGTGGCCAGATTCTGGATCTCGGCGCGCAAATCCTTGATCGCGTCCTTCTCGTTCTTGGTGAATTCCTTCCAGCCGCGCGAGGTCAGGTTGGCGATCGAGCGCGTCCAGTTGGGGTCGAGTTCCGAGCCCTGATATTCCTTCAGGAATTCCTCGCGGCGCACGCCATAGCTTTCGGCCAGGCGCAACAGCTTGCCCTCGTTCTGCACCAGCCGCTTGTTGATGTCGTAGAGCTGCTCGACCAGCGCCTCGATACGCGCCGTGTTGAGCGACAGCGACTTCACCGCCTTGATCAGCTGGTCCTTCAGCTCCTTCAGCCGGCGGTCCTGGCTGGGCGACAGCGTGCCGGCGGCGGCCAGACGGTTCTCGACCTGCTGGTCCTGCAGCTTCCTGAGCTTCTTGTAAGTGTCGGCGATGACGTCGAGCGTCTCCATCACCTGAGGGCGGAGTTCCGCTTCCATCGCCGCCAGCGACAGGCTCGCCTCGTCCTCGTCTTCCTCGTCATCATCGCCGATGCCGCGCGTGTCGGCGCCGACATTGGTGATGTCGTCTTCGTCATCGCGTCCGCGACGCGACTTTTCCTCGACCTTGGGTGCTTCCTCGACGCGTTCGACCACCGGCGCCTGCTTGGCTTCGGGGCCGGCATAGGTGGCTTCGAGGTCGATGATCTCGCGCAGCAGGATCTTGGATTCGTTGAGCTCGTCGCGCCAGATGATGATGGCCTGGAAGGTCAGCGGGCTTTCGCACAGGCCCGCGATCATCGTCTCGCGCCCGGCCTCGATGCGCTTGGCGATGGCGATTTCGCCTTCGCGCGACAGAAGCTCGACCGAGCCCATCTCGCGCAAATACATGCGCACCGGATCGTCGGTGCGGTCGGTCGGCTCTTTCTTGGTGGTGGTGGCGGCGACCGCGGTGCCGGTCTGCTCGGCCAGCTCGTTGGCGTCTTCCTCGGCATCGGCGGCGGTGTCGCCGGCCTCGGCCTCTTCGCCCTGTTCGTCATCCTCGACGACGTTGATGCCCATGTCGGACAGCATCGCCATCGTGTCCTCGATCTGCTCGGAGGTCACTTCCTCGGAAGGCAGCACCGAATTCAGCTCGTCCATGGTGACATAGCCGCGCTTCTTGGCGGCCTTGATCATCTTCTTGACAGCATCATCGGAAAGGTCGAGCAGAGGCCCATCGGTGGCGCCTTCGCGTTCGGTCTCGACCTCTTCCTTTTCCTTTGTCGCCATAGTCTTTATCTTCTCCTAGCGGCCGGCCATCGGGCCGCGTAAGCTGTCGGACCAGTCAAATCGGATACGCCCGTTTTTCTAAACGCGCCTTACCCGGCCCACAAACTGCATCCACTCTTTTGTTTGGTGCATGCCGTTGCCCCAAAACCGGGTTTCACTCTTGGGCGGCATACATTAAGTCCAGATTAACCCTGATATCTGTGGCAGGCGGGCCGCCTGTCCAGTGACCAAGTACCTTGCATTGCTTGTTTCCCGTCGACGCGGGTGCGGGTTAACGTTTCGAATCGTCCTGATTCCGTCATTCTGTCCGAAGGTCAAGCGCCTCTGGCATGATTCGCATGAAAAAAGCGAATCAATTACCCGACTTAGCGCACCGCGCCCCCAAGGGAAGCGCGGCCGCGCCTTCATTCCTGCACTCAGCTGCACTTAGGCTCGCCCAGCCCTGCCCGACGAAACGCCAAATCCTTCGATCAGCGCTTCCGTCGCTTGTACATCCTGAAACTGCGCCTGAATTTCGATCAGATGGCGGAAATTTTCGTCCGAAGGATCCGCCTCGAGCGCCGCTTCCGCCTGTTTCAGTTCCTTATGTAAGGTGCGCGCGCTGCGCTGCAAGTGCAACGCCTGGTTCAGGGCGTCGCGGGCGTCCTCGAGCGCCGCCGTCTCCAGCGCCGGCCATTGCCGCGCCCGCTTGATCAGGCCGACGGCGCGCTCCCAGATCTCGGCGCAGCCGGCCCGCTCGATCGTCGCCACCACGGCGTGGCGGTCGTTGGCCATGTCATGCGCCATCGCATCGAGGATGGCGGCATGCAGCCGGGTCAGATCGGAATTGGCGAGATCGAGGAACTCGACATGAGCGAAGTTCTCGTCGATCAGCGCCGGATGGTTGATCAAGGCGACGATGATCGTCGCCTCGCGCACCGACATCCCTTCGCTGCCGCGCTTGACCAGCGCCGACTGGCCGAGGCTTTCGGTGATCGCCATGCGGCCGCCACCAGGCTTGGCGAATTGGCCACCGGGTGCGGTTGCCTTGCCCTGCCCCGGTTTCCAGTCCTGGCGGCCTTGGCGCGCATTGCGCTGCGAGCCGAAGAAGCTCAGCACCCGCTCGCGCATTTCCTGCTGGTAGTGGTAGCGCGTGCTTTCGTCGCGGATGCGGCTGCTGAGTTCCCGCAGCGTCTGTCCCAATTCCGCCCGCCGCTCCGGCGTGTCGAAGACACCGCCCGCAGTCTCCCGCATCCACAGGAGGTCGACCAGCGGCCGCGCATCGGCCAGCACGGCGCGGAAGGCATCCGGCCCCTCGGCCTTGACCAGGTCGTCGGGATCCTTGCCTTCCGGCAGCAGCGCGAAGCGCGCCGAGCGTCCGGCCTGTACCGACGGAAGCGCCATGTCGGCGGCCCGCCACGCCGCCTTCAGCCCGGCCTTGTCGCCGTCGAAGCACAGCATCGGCTCCGGCGCCATGCGCCACAACAATTCGAGCTGGTTTTCGGTAAGCGCGGTACCGAGCGGCGCCACGACATTCTCGAAGCCGGCCTGCGCCAGCGCGATCACGTCCATGTAGCCCTCGACGGCGATGACCGTACCGCCTTTCGCCAATGCCTTGCGGGCGCGGGCGAAATTGTAGAGCACATTGCCCTTGTGGAAGAGCTCGGTGTCGGGCGAGTTCATGTATTTGGCGAGCGCATCGGGCGCCAGCGCGCGGCCACCGAAGGCGATGATCTTGCCGCGCGAATCCGGGATCGGAAACATGATGCGGTCGCGGAACCAGTCATAGGAGACCGGGATATCGTCGCCATGGCGCACCAGCCCGCAGGCCTCGATATCGGCCTTCGGCACGCCCTTGGCCGCCAGATGTTCCTTCAGCGCATTGCGGCTGTCGGGCGCGAAGCCGAGCCGGAACGACTGCTGCGTCGCCGGCGTCAGCCCACGGTCGCGCAGATAGGCGCGGGCTTTGGCGCCTTCAGGCCCTTGCAGGCGTTCCTGGAAGAAGACGGTCGCCATTTCCATGACGTCGGTCAGGCTGGCGCGTTCCTTCTCGCGCCGCTCTTCCTGCGCATCGCGAACCGGCATCGGCACGCCGGCCATGTCGGCGATCTTCTCGACCGCCTCGGGAAAGCTCAGTCCCTCGAGTTCGGTGAGGAACTTGAAATGGTCGCCCGAGACCGAGCAGCCGAAACAGTGGTAGCGCCCCTTCCTGTCCTCGCAGTGGAAAGACGGGCTCTTTTCGCCATGAAACGGGCAGCACGCCCAATAATCGCCACGCGAGGCATTGGTCTTCTTGCGATCCCACGCGACGCGCAGGCCGATAACCGATGAAATCGGCACGCGGTCGCGGATCTCGTCGAGAAAGGCGGGTGGAAAGCGCATTAGGGAACTCGTTTCCCCACCATATAATCATGCCCGCGATTTCAGACGACCCCTAATGCGGACGATGCCCGGTTTCCACAGGCCAGATAGAAAGGCGGCCATTGCGGACCGCCTTCTTTTTCAGTCCGGCACCAGTCGGAACTTACTGCGCGGCAAGCGCGCCGAAGATGACGCCGGAGAGGATGCCGACTAGCACATAGTCGTTGCCGACGCGGATCCATTCCTGGCCGCGGCCGGGACGGTGCAGGCCATAGCGGCCATAGTCGCGGATCGGCCGGTGCTGTCTCCAGCCGGAATATTTATGGCCATTGCGCCAGTTGTTCCGCTTCACCACGACCTTCTTCTTGAAGACACGCTTTTTCATATCCCGGTGGTCGCCGGGCCTCTGCCAGTCGACCTTGGTGTAGTTCGACTGCGGCGCGACCGGAGCATTCATCGGCGCTGCCTGGCCGGTGAGTGAGGTGGCCGCCAGCATCGAGAAAGCCAGAGCGGAAAGAACAATGCGTTTCATGGGAAGTCTCCTTGGTTGTCGATGCCAGAGGAATAGCGGCCAGGGGATGAACCGAAACTGAACGCCAGCATTACAATTGTGTAATGAATCTCGCTGTTTAGTCCGAATATTTGAACATAAGCGCAAGCAGCGGCGCCAACACCCTCGCAGGTCCGGCCGACCCACGGCTCAAGCCCGTGCAACCATTTGCGGACCCGTCCATTTTCCGACACCGGCCGTCGCCTCGCGGCGAGCCCTTGAAATCGACAAATTTTTATTATCCGGCTAAAATATTCCGACTATATTCCAAGGCTGCCATGACCATGATTCGTACCCTCGCTTTAACCACCGGTCGCCATGCTGCCCGCCGCGCGCGCCATACCGCCATGCAGGCGCCGCGATGAGCGGCTCGGTCGTCCTCCTGCATCTGGCCGGTGCGGTGGCGCTGATGCTGTTTGCCACCCGCATGGTCAAGACCGGCGTCGAGCGGGCCTATGGCGACGTGCTGCGTCATCGCCTGCGCGCCACCATGCGCAATCCGATCATGGCGGTGCTGGCCGGCACCGGCCTTGCGATCGCGCTGCAAAGCTCCACCGCCGTCACCTTGCTGGTCGGCTCCTTCGCCGGTGCAGGCATCGTCTCGGGCGCCGCCGGTCAGTTGGCCGTGCGTGGCGCCGAGATCGGCTCGGCTCTGGTGGTCAAGCTTCTGACCTTCGACCTCACGCTGTTGGTGCCGCTCTGCCTGATTGCCGGCACGGTGATGTTCATGGCCACGGAGCGGCGCGACTGGCGCCAGACCGGCCGCATCCTGGTCGGCATCGGTCTCCTGATCCTGTCCCTCGAAATGATCGGCCAGGCGTCCGAGCCGCTGCGCAACAGCCAGCTGCTGCCGGTCATCCTCAATTACTTCTCCACCGATTCCATCACCGCGTACCTGCTGGCGGCAATGATCACCTGGCTGTTCCAGTCGAGCATCGCGGCGGTGCTGTTGATGGCGACGCTGGCCGGCCGTGGCTTGATCAGCCCTGAACTCGGCCTTGTCCTCATCCTCGGCGTCAATCTCGGTTCGTCGCTGATCGCGCCGATGCTGACACGCTCGGCCAGTCCCGAAGTGCGTGTCGTGCCGGTCGGCAACCTCTTGATGCGCGGGCTGGGTTCGCTGGTCATGCTGATCCTGTTCATGATCTTCCGGCCGCATGTTGCCTTCCTCGGCCCGACGGCGGCCGATCAGATCGTCAACGCCCATATCCTGTTCAACGTGGTCATCCTGCTCGCCGGCCTGCCGCTGGCCGGTCTGGTCTACCGAGCCTCCGAAAGGATCGTGGCGCTCGGCGCCAAACCGGCGCCGGCCGCTGCGCTCGACGTCGTCGAACTGTCGGCGCTCAACGAAAGCGCGATCGATGTGCCGAGCCAGGCCCTGGCCAACGCCACACGCGAGGTGGTGCGTGTCTGCGAGACGGTCGAGATCATGCTCAAGCGCATCATCGAACTCTACGAGGACGCAGACTCGGACAAGATCAAGGCGCTGGCGGCCCTCGACGACCGTGTCGACCGCAGGCACGCGGCCATAAAGCTCTACCTCGCCAAGGTCACCAGGAATCCGATGACCGAAGACGAGGCGCTGCGCTGCCAGGAGCTGATCGGCGCCTGCGTCAAGCTCGAGCAGGTCGGCGACATCATCGTGCGCAACATGCTGGTGCATGTGAAGAAGAAATTCGACCGCGGGCTGGAATTCACCGACGAAGGCTGGAGCGAATTGTGCGCCTTCCATGGCTCGGTGTTGGCCAATGCCCGGCTCGCCTTCAACGTCCTTGTCTCGCGCGATCCCGAAACCGCGCGCCAGCTCGTGCTGGAAAAGGACCGGCTGCGCGACCGCGAGAAGGAAACCAGCGCCAGCCATTTTATGCGCCTGCGCGAAGGCACCGCCAAAAGCGTCGAAACCAGCTCGATCCACCTCGACACCATCCGCGACCTGAAGCAGATCAACTCGCTGCTGGCCTCGATGGCCTACCCGGTTCTGGAAGAGCGCGGCCTGCTCACGGGATCGCGGCTGAAGGCGAGCTGACCGGCGGAAGCTTCCTGCAATCGCACCGATTTGGAACACGCTTCCATCATTCGGGAAAGAGCGCCAAATTTAGCCTTTGCTTATCCAGCCATCCGTCGGCTAAGCATCCGTTTCCACCGGGAGGAAATCGATGGATACCCATTCGCGCAGTTTCGCCAAGGCGCTTTCCTGGCGCGTGACCGGCACCATCGATACGATGATCATCTCGCTGGTGGTGACCGGAAGCATCAAGCTTGCGGCCGCCATCGGGGTGACGGAGGTCTTCACCAAGTCGCTGCTCTATTATTTTCATGAGCGGGCATGGCTGAAGATTCCTTACGGACGCAAGTCCGTCACCTGATGGGCTTGCGATCGATGGGTCCCGTCAAGAAAACCTAAACCGGCGACAAAAATTTCTGGATTGCCTGCTACGGCCATCCATGGTTTGAGCCCTGCATTCGGGGGTTCCTTTTCATGTCGCTGCCGCTCATCGCCCTGTTCATCGCCGCCTTCGCTTTCGGCACCACCGAATTCGTCATCGCCGGCGTGCTGCCGCAGGTGGCGCAGGGGCTAGGCGTTTCGGTTCCTTCCGCCGGCTACCTCGTCTCCGGCTATGCCTGCGGCATCGCCATCGGCGGGCCGCTGCTGGCGCTTGCCACCAAGAGCCTATCGCGCAAGACCTTGCTGCTTGGCCTCGCCGTCGTCTTCACCCTCGGTCAGGCGGCCTGCGCGCTGGCACCCGACTTCACCTCGATGCTGTTGCTGCGCATTGCCGTGGCTGTCGCGCATGGCGCCTATTTCGGCGTCGCCATGGTGGTCGCCGTCGGCCTTGTGCGCGAGGATCAGCGCGGCATGGCGGTCGCCGTCATCCTGTCGGGTCTCACCGTCTCCAACGTCATCGGCGTGCCGGCCGGCACCGCCATCGGCAACATCTGGGGATGGCGCGCGACCTTCTGGGTGATGTGCGCGCTGGGCGTGGCGGCAACGCTCGCCATGGCCGCCTTGCTGCCGCGTACCACCGGATATCAGGCCAGGTCGGCGAGCCTTGCCAGCGAGGTCCGCGTCCTGGCGCGCCAGCAGGTCTGGACTTCGCTGATCCTGATGCTGATGCTGATGCTCGGCCAGTTCTGCCTGTTCACCTACATCACCCCGACGCTGCTGGAGGTCACCGGGCTCGATGAAAACCTGGTGCCCTGGGTGCTGCTGCTCAACGGCGTCGGCGCCACGCTTGGCGTCTTCCTGGGCGGCAAACTGTCCGACTGGAAACTGATGCCGTCGCTGATCACCATGCTTGCCCTGCAGGCGCTGACGCTGGCCATCATCT
This sequence comes from Mesorhizobium sp. CO1-1-11, assembly GCF_020164995.1. Taxonomy (NCBI): domain Bacteria; kingdom Pseudomonadati; phylum Pseudomonadota; class Alphaproteobacteria; order Hyphomicrobiales; family Phyllobacteriaceae; genus Mesorhizobium; species Mesorhizobium sp. CO1-1-11. The sequence continues at coordinate 203,091 of NZ_JAIUHE010000013.1, read as the reverse complement.
ATGCCGTCAGCCCCTATCCCGTACCGATGGTCGTCGCGATCATCGTCTGGGGCGGCCTCAACTTCGCCATCGGCACGCCTATCCAGACCCGCATCCTGGCCTGGACGGCCGACGCCTCCAACCTCGCCGCCTCGCTCATCCCGTCCGGCTTCAATATCGGCATCGCGCTGGCCGCATCGCTGGGCGCCGCCATGCTCAATGCCGGCTTCGGCTATCGCAGCCTGTCGCTTGTTGGCGCCTTTGCGATGCTGGTCGCCGTCATTGTGGCTGTCATCTCCCATCTCTGGGAACGGCGCAGCGACATCAGCCCGCCGGTACCGGCGGCGGCCGAATAACATGGCAAGGACTGTCGCCGATTTCGGCCTGACCTGCGGCACCTTGCAGGCGGGCATGCACAACGCGATCACCGATGTGCCTGGCGTGCGCGTCGGTCACCGCACGCTGCACGACGGCGACATCAACACCGGCGTGACCGCGATCCTGCCGCATGGCGGAAACCTCTTCCGCCGCAAGGTGACGGCGGCAAGCCATGTCATCAACGGCTTCGGCAAGACCGTCGGGCTGATGCAGGTCAAGGAACTCGGCACCATCGAGACGCCTATTCTCTTGACCAACACGCTCTCGGTCGGCACCTGCGCCACGGCGCTGATCCGTGACGCCATCCGCCAGAACCCCGATATCGGCCGCACCACCGGAACGGTCAATCCGGTGGTCGGTGAATGCAATGACGGTCCGTTGAACGACATCCAGGCCATGGCGATATCAGAGCAGCATGCCCTTGCCGCGCTGGCGGATGCCCGAGAAGGCGCGTTCGAACAGGGCAATGTCGGCGCCGGAGCAGGAATGAGCTGCTTCGGCTTCAAGGGCGGCGTCGGCTCGGCCTCCAGGAAAATCGCGCTTGCCGGCGGACATCATCTTGGCGTTCTCGTCCTGTCGAATTTCGGCAGGGCCGGCGACCTCGTCCTGCCCGATGGGCGCCGGCCCGACCCCAGGCGGCAGGCCGAGGCCGAACGCGGCTCGATCATCGTCGTTCTGGCGACCGATGTGCCGCTCGAACACCGCCAGCTCGAACGCCTGGCGCGCCGCGCGGGCGCCGGCATCGCCAGGCTCGGCTCCTTCTGGGGCAATGGCAGCGGCGACATCGCCATTGCCTTCAGCACCGGCAACCCGGTCGACCACGATGAAAACCGCGATCTGGTGCCGCTGCTCGCGCTCAACGAAGCACGCATCGACATCCTGTTCCGGGCGGCGGCGGAAGCGACGCAGGAGGCGGTGCTGAACTCCATGCTGTCCGCCGAGGCATTCACCGGCAGGGCCGGCACGCACCGCGCATCGCTCGCCGACTGGCTGCGCGACCAGTCCGAAAAGCGATAGGCGCAGAAAACGCCATCAGATGGCCGCCGGCGTGGAATTCCAAACGGCCTCTTACAAATCGATCCGGAACCGCAGGCTCTCCACCCCGCCATAGGCGGCGTCTTCGACGAAGCGCTCGACGAGTTTGCCGCCATTGGCCAGGATCACCTTGTGCGAGGCCGGATTGCCCGGCTTGGCGGTGATCTCGACATGGGGAAGGCCTACCGCCCTCGCCTCGTCCAGCATCAGCCGCAGCGCTTCGGTGGCGTAGCCGCGCTGCCGCTTCCAGGGCACGACGGCGTAGCCGATATGACCAAGCACGTGCGAAGGCAGTTCCGGCGTGCCCTTCTGCCAGCGAAAGCCGATCGAGCCCGCCGCCTCGCCGTCCCAGATCCAGCGGCGGAAGCCCGGCAGGCGTGGCACCTGTGTCCCGTCGGGCAAGGCGATGGGCGGCCCCTTTGCCTCGGGATCGTCGAGGCTGGCCAGGAACGCCACCGGGTCTTCCTCTATTGCCGCAAGCTGCTCGCGCGTCGCGTCCAGGAGCCGCACATTGTCCGGCGACCAGCCGCGTTCGAGCGCCGCCTTGTAGCTCGGCAGATGTTCAAGCGCTGGTTTGACGATCTCGACCATGATCGATGCCTCCTGAAAAACGCGGCAGGCATAGCCTTGGACAGCAGGGGGCTCAAGCCGCCTGGAAGCGGATCTCCCCCTTGTTCAGGAAGCAGGTCTTGCTGAACAGCGACAGGTCGAGCGGATTGGGCAGCCTGATATCGCCGATATCGGGGACCGGTTTTTTCGACAATTCGTACGAACGGTCGACCTGCGCGATGAAGACCAGGATAAGCCCCTTGTCGCGCGCGAATGATCGCAGCCTGCGTATCTGGATCATCAGATCCGGATTTTCCCGCTTCTGGTCGAGCAATTGCAGGTAGTCGATCACCACCAGCGTGCCGGCCCCGGCCGAGGCCAGCCGCGCCACCATGTAGTCGGCCGAGATGGCATCGGAACTGTCGAATTCGAACCGACCCTCGAATTGCCGTGGCTCGACCCCGATCGCGCGGAAGCGGTCGAGAATGTCCGGCTCCGTATATTCCAGCGTGAAGAACACGCTGCGCCGGCCGCGCCTCATGGCTTCGACCGCCAGTTCCAGGCTCATCAGCGTCTTGCCGTGGCCCGGCCGCGCGCCGACCAGCAAGAGGTCGCCGGGCGCCAGTTGTGCAAACAATCTGCCTGCGGGCCCAGGTTTCGCGGCCTTCGCCGCAAGCAGGCTCCAGCTCGCAAAACCTTCTTGTGCCGCAATACGGTCGAGCGCCTGGTGGAGCGGTATTTTCACCTCGCGGGACAACAGCCTGGCTTGACGCTTCAGATGATAGACAGGCCAAAACAGCCTCATCGCAAAACCTCTTGGTGCGAGCAGTTTTTGCAACCCCTCCTTATGCCTGGTGCTCGAACAGTCGGCGATTGGATGGCCCCGCATGAACGATGCTTTCCCGGCGGAGGGAGGAGGCGTGGGCCGCGCCAGAATCAGATCATAGCCCAACCGAGCCGGCTCGAAAATCGGGCGTTCGTAGATATGGAGGCTCCCGCCGCAAGCTTTGACCCAGCATGTCCGCTTATGGATGGTTGCGCGTCGGCCTGGTCTTTTTGCGCCTACTTTCCGGTGCTAAACAAGATGTGTTTCGCCTGATGGCGCGCCGCGTTTTATGGTCGCCCTCGGGTGATTCCGTGGGGATCACAAACGGCTTCGACAGGAGAATGGATCCGGTGCGGTTGAGATCTGTCCCTTTGGGTGTCGTTACGTTCCTCGGTTTCCTCGTCGTCGTCATGGCCTTGATGGCTTCGGCCCGGTCCTTTGCTGCGCCATCCGCCATTCCGGCCTGGCTGCAGGCCCATGTCGGCGATGGCGATGGTCAGATCTCACAAGTGGTGCTGGAGCGGGCACGCGCGCTTTACCTGAAAAAGGTCGCGCAGGGCGTCGTCCGGAACCCCTGCTACTTCGCCATGGACGCCACCCGTCCCGGCGATTTGGGCAATGGCGTGCTCGGGCGCCGCTACTATGTCGTATGCGAAGCCAGCCAGTCGTTTCGCGCGATTTCGTCTGGCCACGGCGGCGGCCGCAACCTGAAAGGCACTGTGGACTTCTCCAATGGCAGGCGCTGCGCCAGGAATTTCGGCAATGCCATGGATTCGGAACTGACCGCCGGCGGTCCCTACATGACCCGCGAGGCGAAAACCTCGTTCAAGGGCTATTATCGCATCGGCGCCAAACAGGACGTGGCTTTCCAGCGCACCTTCATCCAGTTCGACGGCGAAGGCGAAGCCGCCAACGCAAGGCAGCGCGTGATCGGCGGCCACGCGGCGCAGGTGCTGCGCGGCATGTGCCTGCGCAAGAGCCCGAACAGTTCCTATGCCGACCATGACGGCTTCGTGCCGTTCGGCAAGCTGGTGGACTATGCCGGCGGCCGCAGCAATGGCTGCACCAGCTGGTCGCCGGCCGATGCCAGGCAGCTCATCTCGATGGTGAAGGATAACCCGACCACGCTCTATATCTATCCGGAATCACGCGACATCGCCGCCGTGGCAAACGGCCATTCCGCTTCCGGCACCTACTGGAACGCATCCTGCCTGAAAGAGATCGGTACGCCGAAATTCTGGCCGCGAAAAACCCTCGAGCCGGTCATTGCCCAGTACAAGAAGGACCATCCGGCGGCGCCGCCGCAGCCACTGCCGATGTGCAAGGAGCCGTGAGATGGACCCACGGCACCCTGCTCCGGCTCAGTGCAGGAAATCGAGCACGGCCTGCATGAACTCGGTGGGGTATTCCACGTTCGACAGGTGAACCGCGGGCAGCACGACAAGCTTCGCCCCGGGCACGGCTGCCGCGATCAGTTCGCTGTGGCTGGCCGCCGTCACCGTGTCGTGCTGGCCGGCGATTACCAATGTCGGCCGGTCGATCAGGGCCACCGTGCGGCGAAGGTCGGCGTCGCGAACCGCGGCGAACAGACCCGCCAGGCCCAGACGGTCGATCTCAAGCAACATGGCGCGGAATTTCTCGATGACGGGCTCGTTGGCCGCCACCATGCCGGCCGGGAACCAGTTGTTGAGGAACACTTCGGCGGTTTCCGACATGTCCGGCGCCTGTCGCACGACGGCGATCCGCTCGTCGAAATAACTTGCCGGCGAGAGGTGAGATGAAGTGTTGCTCAGGATCAGCCGGTCGATCCGCTCGGGCGCGTGGATGCCGAGCCACTGCCCAACGAAACCGCCCAGCGACAGGCCGAGGAAATGCACCCGGCCAAGGCCGAGCGCATCGATGAGTTCGATCACGTCGCGGCCAAGCCGGTCGAGCGAATAGGCGCCGATCGGCACGCTCGATCCGCCATGGCCGCGAAAATCGTAGCGCAGAACGCGGAAATGCCTGGACAGTTCGCCGATCTGGCCATCCCACATGTGCAGCGTCGTGGCGATAGAGTTGGACAGCACCAGCACCGGTTGCCCAGCGTCACCGTCGAGCCGGTAGGCGATGCGCGTGCCGTCGCCGACAGTCACGAAATTCAGCTCACTCATGATCAGGATCCTTTTGGAACGTTGAATGAGGCAAAGCGTAGCTGTGGCTGGGATTTGGTGATATTACAAAGATAGGACAATCTCTGTAATCAAAGCTGACATGGCCGAATTCACCTTGCACGACCTCCAGTGCTTCGACGCGGTGATCCGCAGCGGCGGCTTTCAGCCGGCCGCGGCCCTGCTCCATCGCTCGCATCCGGCGGTGTTCGCCGCTGTCGCCAGGCTCGAACGACAGCTTGATCTCGTCCTCCTGGATCGCGGCGGCTATCGCGTACGGGCGACGGAAGCGGGGCTGTCGTTCCATCGACGGGCGCAATCGCTGCTGCGCGAACTGGAAGGCCTGAGCATCCACGCCGCCCAGCTGTCGATGGGTGAGGAAAGCGATATCCACGTCGTGATCGGCGACCTCTGCCCGCGCCCGCACGTACTGGGCATGCTCGGACGGTTCTTCGCCCAGTGCCCCGGCACGCGGCTGCATCTCCATTTCGAAGCCGTCGGCGGCCCGTGGGAACGCCTTTTTGACGACAAAGCCGATCTCATCCTGCACTGGATCGACAAGGGCGACGTACGGGTGGAATGGATCGATATCAGCAAGGTGTCGTTCATTCCCGTCGTGGCGCCGGGCTTTCTGCCGGAGCGCGTCGAACAACCGGTCACACTGGAGAAGATGCAGGCATTCACCCAGTGCGTGATGCGCGACACCGCCCTGCATTCGCCACGACAGGATTACTTCGTAGCCGAGGGGGCGCCGCAATGCCTGGTCCCCGATCAGGCCATGAAGAAGGAACTCATCCTGCAAGGGCTCGGCTGGGGCCACCTGCCTCACTTCCTGATCGCGGAAGAGCTGCGCGACGGCCAGCTGTTGTCCATAGCCGGCAGTCATCTGCCGGGCCGCACCGACGAATTGGTGGTGGCGCGCCGCCGCGACCGGCCGCACGGCCCGATCGCCAATCGCTTGTGGGTCCATATCCAGCGGGAAGCACCCGCATTGCGCCGCGCGTTGGAGCCTCGGGTCTAACAGCAAGCCGCGGCTTGGCGTCGAGTGGCCGTGTTGGAAGACGACGATGCGAGGGTAAAAAACCCTACTGCAACAACCCCTTGACGATGCCGCTGGCCTTGCCGAAATCCATCTGGCCGGCATATTTCTGCTTCAGCGCCGCGATCACCTTGCCCATGTCCTTCTGGCTGGCCGCACCGGTCGCCGCGATCGCCTCGCGCGCCGCCGCCGTAACCGCCGCCTCGTCGAGCTGCGTCGGCAGGAAGCCGCGGATGATCTCCATCTCGCCGCGTTCCTGCGCGGCCAGTTCCGGGCGCTTGCCGTCCTCGAATGCCTTGGCCGATTCCTCGCGCTGCTTCACCATCTTGGCCAGGATCTGCAGGATCTCCTCATCGCTGGCGGGTTCCTTGCCGGCACCGCGATTGGCGATGTCGCGGTCGTGGATGGCGGCCTGGATCAGCCGCAATGTCGGCAGCCGGTGCTTGTCCTGCGCCTTCATCGCGGTCTTCAGGGATTCGGCGATTTTCGCGCGCATTGCTCTCTCTCCTTCGGTCGGCGCGGACAATAGCGCCGGGGACAGGCCAACGCAAACCCTGATATGCCAGGGCAAGCCTATGATATTCCTCAATGAAATAAATCGCGGGCGCCTTTCGCATGATCATTGACCGCCCTGTCCCCTTCCCCTATGTACTGGGCCTTGCATGAACTGAAGCTTGAGTGCGTGGAGGCCGCGATTCGCCGCTTCGCGCCGTTTGCCGCGCCAACGCCCGCCGGGGTATGGAAGCGCGCGGCTTGATAGGAGTGCCGCCATGGCCGAGATGACGCCCGCCTGGGCCACTGAAAAGCCGACCGCCCTTCTGGTGCTGGCCGACGGCACCGTCATCGAGGGTCGCGGCCTCGGCGCCACCGGCTCGGCGGTCGCCGAGGTCTGCTTCAACACGGCACTTACCGGCTACCAGGAAATCCTCACCGACCCGTCCTATGCCGGCCAGATCGTCACCTTCACCTTCCCGCATATCGGCAATATCGGCACCAATGGCGAGGACATCGAAGACCTCAATCCGGCCGCTCGTGCCGGCGCCGTCGGTGCCGTGTTCAAGGCCGACGTCACCAACCCGTCCAATTACCGCGCCGCCGGCCATCTCGACCAGTGGCTGAAGAAGCGGGGCATCGTCGCGCTCTCGGGCATCGATACCCGCGCGCTCACCGCGCGGATCCGCGAAAAGGGCATGCCCAATGCCGTCATCGCGCACGCGCCCGACGGCGTCTTCGACCTCGACGACCTGAAGCGGCGCGCCGCCGCATGGTCGGGCCTGATCGGGCTCGATCTCGCCAAGGAGGTCACGTCGGGCCAGTCTTCTGTCTGGCGCGAGACGCCTTGGGTGTGGAACGAAGGCTTTGGCGAACAGGCCGAGCCTTCGCTGCACGTCGTCGCCATCGACTACGGCGTCAAGCGCAACATATTGCGGCTGCTCGCCGGTCTGGGCGCCAAGGTGACGGTGGTTCCGGCCAGCACCGGTTCGGAAGAAATCCTCGCCATGCGGCCCGACGGCATTTTCCTCTCCAACGGCCCCGGCGACCCGGAAGCCACCGGCGACTATGCCGTGCCGGTCATCCAGGACCTGCTCAAGACCGACATTCCGGTGTTCGGCATTTGCCTCGGCCACCAGATGCTGGCGCTGGCGCTGGGCGGCAAGACCGCCAAGATGCACCAGGGCCATCACGGCGCCAACCATCCGGTCAAGGATCACACCACCGGCAAGGTCGAAATCGTTTCGATGAACCACGGCTTTGCCGTCGATGCCGACTCGCTGCCCGCGGGTGTCGAGGAAACCCATGTCTCGCTGTTCGACGGCTCGAATTGCGGCATCGCGTTGACCGGCCGCCCGGTATTCTCGGTCCAGCACCACCCCGAGGCCTCCCCCGGCCCGCAGGACTCGCACTACCTGTTCCGCCGCTTCGTCAACCTCATCCGCGAAAAGCGCGGCGAGGAATTGCTGGCGGAAAGGGCCTGAGACGCGTCGCGCCACCCCTCACTTGCCTCCCGCTCATAGCTGGGCTCCATCTTCCACGACATCGTTCGTGACAGTCATGACCGTCGCCGGCCTAGTCACCTTGGTGACGAAGACGATGACCGCCAGCACCAGGAAGCATGCACCGACCAGATAGGGCGCGCCGCCGAAGGTGACGGGCGCGCTGGGGCCGGTGAACCAGGAAAAGATCGCGGTATAGAGCAGCGGCGTGACGATCGAGGTGATCGAGAAGATCGAGGTCATCGCGCCTTGCAATTCGCCTTGTGCCGAAGGGGGAACCTTGGCTGCGGCGAGGCTTCTCAGCGGGGGATCGGCCAGCGCTTCCAGGCAGCCGACGACGATCACCGCGTAGACCATCCAGCCTTGCGAGGCGAAGGCATAGCCGAAGGCGCTGGCCGCGGTGAACGTCAGGCCGATGACCGCCGTCCTCCACTCGCCGAGCCTGGGGATGACGCGCGGCAGCACCGTGCCCATGATGATGGCGCCGCACAGGCCGAAAGCGCCGAGCGAGAAGCCGATCTTCTGCTCGCTCCAGCCGTAGCGGTAGTTGGAGACGAACGACCACACCGCCGGATACATCATGTGACCGAGCGTCATCAGGAAAAAGACCAGCCCAATCCAGCCGATGCCCTGATATTGGCGCATCTGCAGAAGCGTGCCGACCGGGTTGGCGCGTTTCCACTCGAAGCGGCGGCGGTGCTTTTCATCGAGCGTTTCGGGTAGGAAGAACATTGCGATGAGGAAGTTCACGAAGGCGAGCCCGGCGGCGAAAAAGAACGGCACGCGCGGCCCGAACGTACCGAGCAATCCGCCCAGCACCGGCCCGATGACGAAGCCGACGCCGAAGGCGATGCCGAGCAGGCCGAAATTCTTCGCCCGGTTCTCGTCGTTCGAAATATCGGCGATGAAGGCCGACGTCGTCGAATAGCTGGCGCCCGAAATGCCGGCCAGGACGCGGCCGATGAACAGCATCGGATAGGACCAGGCGATGGCGCAGATCAAATTGTCGATGGAGAAGGTCAGCACCGAGGCGAGCAGGATCGGCCGTCGCCCGAACCGGTCGCTCAGGCCGCCCATGATGGGCGCGAAGAAGAACTGCATGGCCGCATAGACGAAGAACAGCCAGCCGCCCTCGATCGCCGCTTCGCTGATGCCGACGCCGGTCAATTCCCTGAGAAAGGCCGGCAGCACCGGCATGATCATGCCGAAGCCGATGATATCGAGCAGCAGCGTGGTGAAAACCAGCGCAAGGCCCCGCTTGGCGGTTTTGGGATCGATCATGATGGGTCGAGCTCCTCTGGCCGCCTTGGGGGCGCGGGCGGACGCACCTTATAGGCGAGCCCGCGGAAAGGAACAGTGCGGGAACAGGCAGGAAGCTTTGATCCTGACACTCCCTGACGGCGCGTTGGCCGCCAGGTCCATGTCCGAAAAACGGCTGCTTAGAGCGGGCCGCTCATCGTGTTGCAGTCCGAAAGCTTGCCGCTCTTGTATCCGCGTGTCAGCCAGGTCTGCCGCTGCTGCGAGGTGCCGTGGTTGAAGCTTTCCGGCACGACATAGCCCTGCATCTTCTTCTGCAGCGTATCGTCGCCAATCTGCTTGGCCGCGTTCAGCGCGCTTTCGAAGTCGCCCTGCTCCAATATGCCCTTCTGCCCGGTGTAATGCGCCCACACGCCGGCGAAGCAGTCGGCCTGCAACTCGATGCGCACCGACAGCTGGTTGGCATCGGCTTCGCTCATGCCTTGCCGCATCTGGTTGAACTTCCCCATGATGCCGGTGAGGTTCTGCACGTGGTGGCCGACCTCATGCGCGATGACATAGGCGCGGGCGAACTCGCCGGAAGCGCCGAACTGCTGGTCGAGCTGCTGGAAGAAGGTCATGTCGAGATAGACCTTGTGGTCGCCCGGACAATAGAACGGTCCCGCCGCCGCCGAGGCAAAGCCGCAGGCGGAGCGGACCTGGCCGGAAAACAGCACCAGCTTCGGGTCCTCGTAGGTCAGGCCTTGCGACTTGAAGATGCCGGTCCAGGTGTCTTCCGTCTCGGCGAGCACGGTCGCCACGAACTGCTTCATCTCGTCATTGGCTGGCGTTGCGGCGCTGTCCTGGCCGCCGCTGTTGTCCGATATCTGGCCACCGCCGCCCGGCAGCAGGCCGCCGTCGCCACCGCCCAGGATCGTTGAGGGATCAAAGCCGAAATACCATCCTGCCAGCACCACCAGGATGACGAGGAATATGCTACCGCCGCCACCGGCGCGGCCACCGATCGGAATGCGGAACTGGCCGCCACCACCACCGATCCCGCCGCCGCCGCCATCGCTGCGGTCGTCCTCGATATTGTCACTCTGACGACGGCCTCTCCAGAGCATGGCAACTCCTCGTGCTGCAAACTTCCCCATTGCCCCGGCAGGGCCGGCTCAATCCAACAAACAAGTATCGCAATGGTTGCTCCAAGTCACAGCATTTTTGCGGCCAGGCAGCGCCGCATGGCCGCTCCACCGCACTGGCCGGGAGCGCCGCAAGGCCTGGCCCGGCACCGTAAGCGCTGGCTTGATGACCATCGCCTTTAGCAGGCGGTCGAAGCGGTCTTTGGTTTCGTCAGGTATTGCAGCTCCTTGTTGCCGTAACGCTCATTGTACGTGATAGTTGCCGCTTGGGGAAATTGGGGCGGCGCTTTCTACGATGTTTAGCGGCGATTGGATGAGGCGCACCGCGTCTGCGATGATGTTGTTGGTTATCGCCGGCACTGCCGTGAATACCGTGCTTTACATAGAACAGCAGGCTCAGCTAAATCGAGACACCTATCACAAACAGAATGAACAGACAGAGCGCGACCAAGCCGAGGCCGCCTCCGAGATAGCAGGCAAATGCGACGTCATTTTGCCTCCGTTGGATACGCTCGGAGAATGCCTCACGAACGAGATGAAGGCCTATCTGAAGAATGCCGACACAGGCAAGGATGCCGAGGCTCAGGTAGACATGGTCTATTGGGCTAGGGCCGTATTCTGGCTTTCGGCGGGCACTGCCGTCCTCAGCATTCTTGGCCTCATGGTCCTCGTTGTTTCGTTGCGCCAAACTCGCGAGGCGATCAGCATCGACAGAGAGGTGGGCCACGCTCAGGTCCGTGCATATCTCAGTATCGATGTTCCGGATCAATCCATCAAGATCGATGAAGATACGGTCCCGGTCGTCAAGTTTGATGTTGTTAACCGGGGCGCGTCCCCTGCCAGAAAGGTTCGCTATATAGCGGCGGTCGTTAGGCTGTCTCATCCACTCCCGGACGATTTTGGGCGGCTTGTTGTGCCGCATCGCGGGCAAACAATCCCGCTCATAACTGTGCCGCCCAACCAGAAAATCGGCGGGGAAGCCATTGGCGACTTCAAAATGCACATTGTTGATTTTCGGAAGTTGCTGGAGGACGACGCTGCCGAGAGGGTCTATTTGATGGGAACGATCTTCTACGAGGACACGTTCCGGCAGCCGCGCGAAACAGATTTCTGCCTGTTCGCAAACCGCTCTGAAACTGTTGATGTGAAGGGCATCATAGGCGTCTTCCATGTCGCCTCCGGTTGGAGCGCATCTCACGTCCTGAATGACGCCACATAGGAACATCCCGAAAAGCAAGCCCGTAGGCATAGCGGCGCAAGCTAGCACAAGCTTTTCCTTTCAGTCGGAATTTGCGAGGTTTGACGCCTTCGGATAGGAAAGGAAGACGAAATGGAAGTCGAGTATCAGGACGACGACATAGCAGTCATCTCGCGCAACCCGTTGCGGGGCACGCTGACGCTGATGGCATATGATGAAGACGGTGACCCTTCCGACATTGACTTGACGCTGGACAAGGACACCGCCGAGGCTCTGGTGAGCGCCCTGATGCAATTCCTGATGGCCGGCGAAGGCGGCGACATGCCCAATTTGCAGATCGGCCGGAAATCAAATGAGGCGCAGGCACGACTTGGTGCTTTAGCGACACAGGACGAATCCGCTACCCACTAGCGCGAGCAAGCGCATTAGGCTCACCCTCCGAATCGGAGAGGGCGTAAAAAAATTACATGCTCGAACGGGATACATCCCCAGGCGATCGAATGTCCCTGAAAAACAAAGCGTTCAGGCGGGCGCCACTCGATGGTCATCCGCATCGGTCCAGAGCTGCTGCCGCCTACTCTTTCTGCTTGGTACCGGCGCTCTTGCCATCGGAGCTTTTCGAGCGTTCCTCGAAACGATCGGCGCCTTTCTTCAGCGGATGTCCCGTTTCGGCCTCGGTCTTGCGCTCGTCCCTGGCGGCCGCCTGTTCCAATCCTGTGGCTGCCTGCTTGCCTTTTGCGGTCGGTGCCTGCTCGATGCCCATTGCTTCCTCCCTGGCGCGCGATAGGCGCGCAATGAGAGGGGAACGCGCATAAGCGCCGGCAGTTCCAGCGGCTAACATGGTCGAAAACGCGGCAATGAAGCGCTTCAGCGCGCCGTCATCGCCTTGCGGAACGCTTCCAGCGTCTCGGCGCTGACATGGTGTTCGATGCCCTCGGCATCGATGCGCGCCGTCTCGGCGCTGACGCCGAGCGAGCGCAGAAAGGCCTCGACGGTCTGGTGGCGGATACGGCTTTCCTCGGCGACCTTGCGGCCGGCATCGGTCAGGAACACGCCGCGATAGGGCTTTCGCGACACCAGGCCGTCGGCGCATAGCCGCGTCAGCATCTTGGCCACCGTCGGTTGGGCGACGCCGAGGCGCGCGGCGATGTCGACCTGGCGCGCCTCGTTGCCGTCCTCGATCAGGTCGGCGATCAGCTCGACATAATCCTCGACAAGCGCGCTGCGGCGCGCTTCGCGCGTCTGCCGGAACCCTTCCGAATGGACATCGGCATCGAGCAACGGCTCACGCGGGACCGGTCTGTTCTTCAGCGCCAATGCGCGCTCCTCCTCGGGAGTTTGCCGTCCCTGCTTTATAGCACGGGCTCTGATTCTTCAGGCCGTTTATTTGCATTCCAAGAGAGGCGCAACCGGCGTCTCCGAGGTGCCGCCCTCGCACGTATCGCGCGACACGCTAAAAAGCACCGACAATGAAATATAGCTTATTGCATAATGTTGAGCCATGGCATACCTTGAGGGCATCCTCCGGAAGTCGCGGAAAGCCTTTTCATGTCAGAAGCAGACGTCACAACCTCCCGGTCCGCATGGCGGTTCGCCAGACGGGATGAAGACGATCAGCCCAGCCTGCGCGAGGTCAACTCCTCCATCGCGGTGCCGACATCAGGCGTCTGGTTCCGCCGCTTGTTCGCCTTCATGGGTCCCGGCTACATGGTCTCGGTCGGCTACATGGACCCGGGCAACTGGGCGACCGACCTCGCCGGCGGCGCCCAGTTCGGCTACACGCTTTTGTTCATCATCATGCTGTCCAACCTGATGGCGATCCTGCTGCAGGCGCTGGCCGCGCGCCTTGGCATCGCCACCGGCCGCGACCTCGCCCAGGCCTGCCGCGCCTACTATCCGCGCCCCGTCAATCTCGTGCTGTGGATCGCCTGCGAACTCGCCATCATCGCCTGCGACCTCGCCGAGGTGATCGGCACCGCGATCGCGCTGCAGCTTTTGTTCGGCATCCCGCTGATCGGCGGCGCCATGCTCACCGCGCTCGACGCTTTCCTGGTTCTGCTCCTGATGAACAAGGGGTTCCGCTATCTCGAAGCCTTCGTCGTCGCGCTGCTGATCATCATCTTCAGCTGCTTTGCCATCCAGATCTTCGTTGCCGCTCCGCCGGCCGGCACGATCCTGCATTCGATGTTCGTGCCGTCCTCCGAAATCGTCACCAATCCGGCGATGCTCTACATCGCCATCGGCATCATCGGCGCAACGGTCATGCCGCACAATCTCTACCTGCATTCCTCGATCGTGCAGACCCGCGCCTATGAGCGCACGGAGGCCGGAAAACGCGATGCCATCAAATGGGCGACGACGGACTCCACCATCGCCCTGATGCTGGCGCTGTTCGTCAACGCCGCCATCCTGATCGTCGCGGCCGTCGCCTTCCACGAAACCGGCCACCAGGATGTCGCCGAGATCGACCAGGCTTTCAAGCTGCTGTCGCCGCTGCTTGGCCTCGGCATCGCCTCGATCCTGTTTGCCGTGGCACTGCTGGCGTCGGGCTTGAATTCGACGGTGACGGCAACGCTCGCCGGCCAGATCATCATGGAAGGTTTTCTGCGCCTGCGCATCCCCAACTGGGCGCGGCGCCTGCTGACCCGCGGCCTCGCCATCATACCGGTGGTGGTCGTCACCGCGCTCTATGGCGAGAAGGGCACTGGCCAGTTGCTGGTCTTCAGCCAGGTGGTGTTGTCCATGCAGCTGCCTTTCGCGGTCGTCCCGCTGGTGCAGTTCGTGTCCGACAAGAAGAAGATGGGCAATCTCGCCATCCCGCGCGGCGTCGCCGCACTGGCCTGGGTGGTCGCGGCAATCATCCTGGTGCTCAATTTCAAGCTGCTCTACGACACCATGTTCGGGGTTGGCTGAAGTTCCGTTTAATCACGGGACAAACCGCCGGATCGCGCTATCTTCCCGATGCCATGAGCGACCTCGAAGACATCAGGACATTCTACGCGCGGCTGATGGCGGTCAACGCCGCCTCATCGGACCCGCGCCTGGAAGAGGTGTTCGCCAGCGTACCGCGCGAGGCCTTCCTCGGCCCCGGCCCATGGACGGTCATCACCGGCAACGGCACGGTCACCACGCCAAGCGCCGATCCGGCCCACATCTGCCAGAACGTTCTGGTGGCGCTCGATACCGACAAGGGCATCAACAATGGCGAGCCCTTCCTGCACGCCATGTGGATCGGAAAACTCGCGCCAAAGCCTGGTGAGGCCATCACGCATATCGGCGCCGGCAGCGGTTACTACACAGCTTTGCTGGCCAAACTGGTTTCGCCATGCGGCACCGTCACCGCCTTCGAGATCGACGAAAACCTGGCCGGGTTGGCGCGCAAGAATCTCGAAACCTACGGCAATGCGACCATTGTCCATGGCGATGCCGTGACGTCGCCGCTGCCGCCGTCCGACATCATCTATGTCAATGCCGGTGTCGTCGCCCCTCCCGCCGGATGGCTGAAAGCGTTGCGCCCCGGCGGCCGCATGATCTTCCCCTGGCGTCCCGCCGAGCGCGTCCCGCTGGCGATGCTGGTGACCCGCACCGAAAAGGGCTTTGCCTGCGATCCGTTCATGCGTGCCTGGTTCATCCCATGCTTCGGCGCCTCGCTCGCGGATCTTGCGGCGAAGATCCCGACACGCGAGCAGGCCACGCGCAGCCGCTCGATCTGGCTGGTCGAGGACAGGCAGCCGGACCGCACCGCCACGGCGATCTTCGAGCATGTCTGGTTCTCGTCGAAAGCCGTGAGCGTCCGCGGCTGACCTATCGAGGGCGGACCAAATCTCGCGGCCTTTGTCGGGACGGGCGCGGTTGCTCCGTCCTTGGGTTGAAGTCCGGCCGCGATGGCGTGGCCGCAAGCAAGGGAGAGCACAATGAGAAAGATCATCGCCGCGACCTTCGTCAGCCTCGATGGCGTCATGCAGGCGCCGGGAGGGCCGGAAGAGGATCCGGTCGGTGGCTTCGAATTCGGCGGCTGGACGTTCCACTATTTTGACGAGGTGGGAGGCGCGGCAATGGAGGAATTGTTCTCCAAACCCTTCGCCCTGCTGCTCGGCCGCAGAACCTACGACATCTTCGCCGCGTACTGGCCCTACCAGAAAGATCCGATCGCGGATGCGTTCAACCCCGCGACCAAGTATGTGGCGACCCATCGGCCGGATACTTTGACCTGGCAGAACACGCACGCGCTTGGGCCCGATATCATCACGGCTTTGCGTCGCCTCAAGCAGGAAGATGGACCTGACCTGCTCATCCAGGGATCTGGCGATCTCATTCAGACCCTGCTCGCCAACGGGCTGATCGACGAGATCCGGCTGATGATCTTCCCGCTGTTGCTGGGCAAGGGCAAGCGGCTGTTCGGCGAGGCCGCGATGCCGGCCGCTTTCAAGCTTGTCAAATCGCAGACTTCGACCACCGGCGTCATCATCGCGACCTATGAGCGCGCGGGCGAAATCAAGGTCGGCTCCTTTGTCACGGGCGAGCCATCCCCGGCCGAACTCGAGCGGCGCAAGAACTGGAAGTAAATTCGGGCATCAGGCAGCCTGCGATCGCCGCGCCAGCCCATCGCGTATATGGCGTGCGAATTCCTGCGCCGCCGTGCTGACGCCATGCCTCGGCAGGTGCAGGTTGATGGCAAAATTCGGCAGCGGCGGCAGGCCGCTGTCGAACGGCAATATGTCGAGATCGGCTGGCACGGTGGAAGCGAGCCATGTGGTGACGGCGAGGTCGGAACGCACCGTCGCCGTCGTCGCGTCGATGTTGCCGTTCTCGAACACGCTGCGCCATTCCAGCCCATGCTCGTTGAGTGCCGCCAGCACCACCGGCCGGAAGGCGCAGGTGTCGGCAACGATCGAGACGGGCAATGGCCGCTTGGCGCGAGCCACCCCACCCCTTGCGCCGACCCAGACCAGCCGGTCGATGGCCAGGCATTCGCCCGAGGTCGGGCCGACCCGCTCCTCGATTACCGCGAGGTCGATGGTTCCGGCCGCCAGTGCCGCCGCCAGTTCCGGCGAGGAGGCGCAGACCAGCGATATCTCGACCTGCGGATAGGCCTCGGCATAGGCCTTCAGGACGGGAGCCAGCAAGGTGCCGACAAGGTCGTAGGGAACGCCGAGCCGCACCTGTCCGGCGACAGCGCTCCCCACCATCTCGGTCCAGATCTCGTCATTGAGGCTGAGCAGGCGCCTTGCCTTGTCGAACAGCCGCTCGCCGGAATGGGTCAGCCGCAGACCGCGCCGGTCGCGCTCGAACAGCCCGCAGCCGAGCGTGTCTTCCAGCCGCTTGACCTGCTGGCTGACCGCGCCCTGAGTCAGGTGCAGCGCGTTGGCCGCCGCCGTCATGCTGGCCTTGTCGGCGACGGTGACGAAGGTGCGCATGAGACTGGTATCGAGATTGCGGATCATCATCGGCATTATAAATGCTAATGATCATCATCGCAAACATTGCATTTACTGATGTCACGCTCAGTCTACCATGAAGCCTTTGACAAAGGATGCTCCATGCTCCAGCCGATCCTGCCGCTCATCCTGTTTGCCTTCGTGGCTACCGCCACGCCCGGCATCGCCACGACCTTGTCGACCGCTTCCGGAGCGCAGTTCGGTTTTCGCCGTTCGGTACCGCTGATGATCGGCAGCGCCGCCGGCCTCGCTACCGTGACGGGGGCGGCCGCCGCCGGCCTCGCCAGCCTGCTGCTTGCGGTGCCTTCGCTGCAACTGGCGATGAAGGTGATCGGCTCGCTTTATCTTCTGTGGCTGGCGATCAAGATCGGTCGCGCAGGGCCACCCAACCTTGACGTCACCATGGCCAAACCGAACAGCTTCCTGGGCGGCGCCGGCATCCAGTGGATGAATCCCAAGGGCTGGGCGATGGGCCTGGGCGCGGCGGCTTCGTTCGCCGCCCTCGCCGACGGACCCGGACAACTCGCACTGCTGCTCGGCTCGACCTTTGGCCTCACCGCTGCCATCTCGCTGTCCGTCTGGTGCATCGCCGGCATGGTGCTGGCCAGGCTGCTCAAAACCGAGTGGCAATGGCGCGCGCTCAACATCGTGCTGGCGCTGGTGCTCGCCGCCTCGATCATCCCGATGTGGCGGACAGCCTGACGGCCGGCCGCCACGTCAGCCTAAGCCGCGTAGCGCGGGGCCGGCTTGTCGGCGTGCAGGCTGCCATAGAAGGCCTGGCGGGCGCCTAGGAATGTGTCCAGCTTTCCCGTGTCGGCAAGCGCCGGCACGGTGACGGCCTCGCCCCTGGCCAGGCCGACAAGGGCAGCGTCGACCATATCGTCGGCGGTCATGACGATCTCCTTCGGCAGCTGGTCGATATCACCGCCGGAAAGCTCCCAGAAATCGGTCCGGGTCGCGCCCGGCAGCACCACCTGCACCGTCACTCCGGTGCCCGCGACCTCGCGATGCAGGGCTTCGGTGAAGTTGACGACATAGGCCTTGGTGCCGCTGTAGATGCCGCCGAACGAGGTGTCGAAGGCCAGGACCGAGGCGATGTTGACGATCCCGCCCCGGTTGCGCGCCAGGAGCCCAGGCAGCACGGCACGCGTCAGCCGGGTCAGAGCCACGACATTGACCTTGATCATGCGCTCGGCCGCGTCGGCATCGGCGGTTGCCACCACTGCCTGACCGCCAAGGCCGGCATTGTTGACCAGCAGCGTCACGGTTTCGTCGGCTGATATCGACTGCTCGACACGGCGCACATCGCCGTCGTCGGACAGATCGGCGCTGATCACGCTCACGTTGCGGCCGTGGTCATGGCGCAACTTCCCGGCCAGCGCCTGCAGCCGGTCGGCACGGCGCGCCACCAGCACCAGGTCGTAGCCCTGCCCCGCCAGTCGATCCGCATAGACGGCGCCGATCCCCGATGAAGCGCCGGTGACGACCGCCGTGCCCTTGTTGTCATTCTTGCTCATTGTCACGTTCCTTGTGTTCGCTGGCTCGGCCCCGGTGGATAAATATCGGCCGGCAAGGCTGCTATTCGAATTAGTGGTATATGCCACTTTCCGCGAAATAGGTATATGCCACCATCTTGTCAACGGCGGCGGCGAAAACTATTTCTGCGGCAGGCTGGCGCACCTGCCAGACAATTCCAGCAAGTGCCCAGCGGTTTTGCGTCCGGAATTGCGTGACAAGAGAGAGCATTGGAGGCGATGCGTTTCGCCGGAGATGCTCCACAAGGAGCGACCATGAGTGAAGCTGACGGATTTAGCCGTTGCAACAATGCCACCTTGCGGCGCACCGCACGCAGGCTCGGCCGGTTCTACGACGACGCGCTGGCGCCTTCCGGCCTGAAGGGCACGCAGTTCGGCCTGCTGTTCCAGATCAGTGTCGGCAGCGAGCCGGCGATGGGAGCCATTGCCGAGGCGCTGATCATGGATCTGTCGGCGCTCGGCCACACGCTGAAGCCCCTGGTCCGCGACGGCTATGTCGAAACCTTCCCCGACAAGGACGATCGCCGCGTCAAGCGCGTACGGCTGACGCAATCAGGACAGGCCAAGCTCGACGAGGCGATCAAGCTATGGAGCGTCGCCCAGCGGCAATTCGAGGCCATGATCGGCGCGGAGCAGGCCGCGAAACTGCGGGCCACACTCGATGAAGTGGCTGCGTTGAAGCTGGAATTGCCCGCGGCCACTCCTTCCAGCTGAAGAAGCGGCCGCGAAAAACAAGGATGCAAGCCTCGGAGCCGGCCTTATTCCGCCGGCATGGTGACGGCCCGGGCAAACACCCGCCCCGCCAGCACGATGCCGAGCCCGACGATCGGAAACACCGCCGCGACCAGGCCGAGATCGGCGGGCGCGCCGTAGCGCAGCACGCCACCACCGACCACCGCGCCCACCGCCACGCCGAGATAGAGCGCCGAACCATTGAGCGACAGCACGATCGGGGCGGCGTCCGGCGCCAACTTGATGATGCGGCTGGCCTGCGCCGGCGGGAACGCCCAGCCGACGATGCCCCACGGCACCATCATCGCCATCAGCGCCGGTCCGGCAATGTGCTGCGGCAGGAAGGTCGGGATGACCGACAGCATGATCAGCATGGCGGCACTCAACGCCAGCGACCAGCCGACGGTGCGCGTGGCGCCGAAACGGTCGGCCGCCTGGCCGCCGGCAATGTTGCCGATGACCGCGCCGACGCCGAAGGCGAGCAGCATGCCGGGCAGCGCGATCTCGCTCAGCCCGCCGCCCTCGATGGCAAGCGGCGCGACATAGGCAAAGACGGTGAAGGCACCGACCAGCGCCAGCAATGTCGTCACCAGGATCGGCATCACGCCGGGACGCATGGCGGCCGCCAGCCGGCGCTTCAGCGGCAGCCTGGTGCCGATGATGCCGCGCGGCAGGCGGTACCACAGGATGGCGCCGGACAGCGCGCCAAGGCCGGCAATGGCATAGAAGGTGCCGCGCCAGCCGGCGATGGCCGCGACAAGCGCGCCAAGCGGCGCCCCGACAGCGACGGCCACCGTGGTGCCGCCGACGACGACGGCGATGGCGCGGGCGCGGTGATGGTCATCCACCAGCGCCACCGCCGTGCCTTGCGCGGTCGCCGCGAACAGGCCCGACGACAGCGCCATGATGATGCGTGCGACGAGCAGCACTTCGAAGGATGAGCTCAAGGCGGCGACGACATTGCCGACGACGAAGAACACCAGCGTCCACAGGATCACGCGGCGCCGGTCCCATTCGCCGGTCAGCGTCGCCAGGATCGGCGTGCCCACGGCATAGGCGAGCGCGAAAGCGGTGATCAGCGAGCCGGCGAGCGGCACGGAGATGCCGGCATCCCTGGCGATATCGGGCAGGAGGCTGGAGATGACGAAGCCTTCGGTCGAGATCGCAAACGATCCGAGCGCAAGCCAGAAAATTCTCTTGTCCATGGGAAAGCGTCCTTAGTTCAAAAGTTATTGAACAATTGGACATAAAGGGGCATCATGTCAATGAAGCCAGGCAAAAATAGCATAACCATGCTGACAGCCCTGTGTCAGGACGGCCATGAACTGGAGAAACAGTGTGTATGGACCGGGCAGGATCGACGCGTTGAAATCGGCCCGAACTGTGCTTAGGTTCCAGCCATGACCTTGCCACACCCCAATACGGACCAGATCAGCCTGCCCATTGTGCTCGGCGTGCTCGGCGACCCGACGCGGCTTGCGATCGTGCGCTATCTCGCCAGCAAGGAAGGCGTGCCGCTGAACTGCAGCCGCTTCCTCGATCTCGGCTCCAAGACCAATCTGAGCTACCACCTCGCCAAACTGCGTGAGGCCGGTGTCACCCGCGCCGAAGTGGTCGGCACCAACCGCATGATCACGCTGCGCCGCGCCGATCTCGACGCCCGCTTCCCCGGCCTGCTCGACAGCGTCATCGCGGCTGCCGCGGACGACGCCGCCCTGCCGGCCGTCGGCGGCCACGACATCGAAGTGTCGGCCTGACGCATTTCCTTTCCCTCGCGAAGCGGGAGGAACTCATGTCCCTGTCAGGGTCGCCCTTTCGACCAGTCCTTCGCCAGCCTGTGGAGCCCCCTCGAAAATGCGTTAGCCCGCTACGACATCGTTACATTGGGCGGCGCCGGCCAGCCGGATCGCTTCGAGACGATCGCCGTCGAGTACACCACGAGGCGGCGGGCCGGTCCGCCGTCATGATTAGCCTCAATTTCCGGCTTACATGGCGGCGCGTCGTCCCTTATAGAATCGGCCTAACGTGTGGCAAGATGGCCGCGGCATGGAATTTCGAGTATCGGCGCACGGCCAGATGATGAGGCGCACAGTTACGCTCCGAACAGGTTTGCATGCGCTGGTTGCGGTTCCGCTGCTGATGGCGGCGTGGCCGGCTGTTGTCCCGGCCCATGCGGAAGAAGGTCCCTTTATCTCCGTTGTCACCGGGCTCGCCCCCGACGACCTGCTCAATGTGCGCGCCAAGCCGTCGGCGATCGGCAAGACCGAGGCCCGCTTGGCGGCCGGTGCGAGCGTACGGAACCTCGGCTGCAACGACATTGACGGCCATCCCTGGTGCAAGGTCGAGTCTGACAATCCCAAAGCCACCGGCTGGGCTCCCGCGCGCTACCTCGTTCCCCTCAATCCGGCGACCGTGCCCGACGAGGCCGCGGATGCGCCCGCCATGGCCACCGAAGCCGCCGCGACGCCCGATGCACCCGACCTGACCGCTCGGCTGGGTGACGCGAACCAACCGGCCAGCCCCGAAGCCACGCCGAAATCCGCGGCGGAGATCGCCATGCAGGATGCCTATGGCCTGGCGCTGGCTGCGGCTGAAAACGGACCCGCGGCCGAAGAGCCAACCGGGGCCACGGCCGGCGATGCCGGCCTGCAAATTCCCTGCGCCCGCTACGTTGGACAGCCCATGGCGCCTTGCGCGGCGAGCGTGACGCACAAGGGCACGGACAAGGCCGACGTCACCGTGACCTGGCCCGATGGCGGCAGCCGCGTCATCTCCTTCACTGCCGGCCTGCCGGCAAGCTCGGACGCCGGCAGCGAGTTCCGCTTCACCCGGGAAGGCAAACTCAACATGATCCGCATCGGCGTGTCGGAGCGGTTCGAGATCACGGACACGGTGGTGCTGGGGGATTAGGCACGCTCAAGGGGCCGGCGCGAGGGAATGAGGCGCTTGTTTGCTTAGCACGCGTACCCGCATTTTCGGGGTTACATCGGGCAAAACTCTTCCCTATAAGGCCCTCCTAGCCTGATACCAGAATCGCGAGCACAACCGGCCGGGTCTTCCCGTCCCGGTTTTTTGTGCAAGCCCGCTGCCGAACGGAATTCATAGACATGCCCAGACGCACCGACATCAAGTCGATCCTGATCATCGGGGCCGGCCCCATAGTCATCGGCCAGGCCTGCGAATTCGACTATTCCGGCACCCAGGCCTGCAAGGCGCTGAAGGAAGAGGGATTTCGCGTCATCCTGGTCAATTCCAACCCGGCCACCATCATGACCGACCCGGAACTGGCCGACGCCACCTATATCGAGCCGATCACCCCAGAAGTGGTCGCCAAGATCATCGCCAAGGAGCGGCCCGACGCGCTGCTGCCGACCATGGGCGGCCAGACCGCGCTCAACACCGCTTTGTCGCTGCGCCGCATGGGCGTGCTGGAGCGCTATCAAGTAGAGATGATCGGCGCCGACGCGCATGCCATCGACAAGGCCGAGGACCGCGCGCTGTTTCGCGAGGCGATGAAGACGATCGGATTGGAAACACCGAAGTCGATGCTGGCCAACGCCACCGACGTCAAGAACGCCGACCGCAAGACGCATGAGGCCGAGCGCGCCGCGCTGAAGGCCGAGAAGCCGGACAATCTCGACGCCGAACTCGACGCGCTGGAAACCCGCTGGAACCTCGGCGAAGGCGACCGCAAGCAGCGCTATATCAGCCACGGCATGGCGATCGCGGCCCAGGCGCTCGACCATGTCGGCCTGCCGGCCATCATCCGCCCGTCCTTCACCATGGGCGGCACCGGCGGTGGCATCGCCTACAACAGGGCCGAATTCTACGACATCGTCCAGTCCGGCCTCGACGCCTCGCCGACCACCGAAGTGCTGATCGAGGAGAGCGTGCTCGGCTGGAAGGAGTATGAGATGGAGGTCGTCCGCGACAGAGCGGACAATTGCATCATCGTCTGCTCGATCGAGAACATCGACCCGATGGGCGTGCACACGGGCGACTCGATCACCGTCGCCCCGGCGCTGACCTTGACCGACAAGGAATACCAGATGATGCGCAACGCCTCGATCGCGGTGCTGCGCGAGATCGGCGTCGAGACCGGCGGCTCCAACGTGCAGTTCGCCGTCAACCCGGCCGATGGCCGTCTCGTCGTCATCGAGATGAACCCGCGCGTCTCGCGCTCGTCCGCGCTCGCCTCCAAGGCGACCGGCTTCCCGATCGCCAAGATCGCCGCCAAGCTTGCCGTCGGCTACACGCTGGACGAGCTGGAGAACGACATCACCGGCGGCGCCACGCCCGCCTCGTTCGAGCCGAGCATCGACTATGTCGTGACCAAGATCCCGCGCTTTGCGTTTGAAAAGTTCCCCGGCGCCGAGCCGGTGCTGACCACCGCCATGAAATCGGTCGGCGAAGTCATGGCCATCGGCCGCACCTTCCAGGAGTCTTTGCAGAAGGCGCTGCGCGGTCTCGAGACCGGCCTCACCGGCCTGGACGAGATCGAGATCCCCGGCCTCGGCGCGACCAACAGCGCCGATGACCGCAACGCCATCCGCGCCGCCTTGGGCACGCCTACGCCCGACCGGCTGCGCATGGTGGCGCAGGCGATCCGCATGGGCACCTCGCTGGAAGACGTGCACGCCATGTGCAAGATCGACCCGTGGTTTCTCGAACAGATCGCCGGTATCGTCGCCATGGAAGCCCGCATCCGCGAGCACGGCATTCCAGGCGACGCCGTCAATCTGCGCATGCTGAAGGCGATGGGCTTCTCCGACGCGCGCCTCGCCTCGCTGACGAAGACCGACGCCGAAGTCGTTCAGAAGACTCGCGAAAAGCTCGACGTTCATCCGGTTTACAAGCGCATCGACACCTGCGCCGCCGAATTCGCCTCGCCCACCGCCTACATGTACTCGACCTATGAAGTGCCCTTCGCCGGCGCGCTCGCCAACGAGGCGCAGGTCTCGGCACGCAAGAAGGTCGTCATCCTCGGCGGCGGCCCGAACCGCATCGGCCAGGGCATCGAGTTCGACTATTGCTGCTGCCATGCCGCGTTCGCGCTGCGCGACGCCGGCTATGAAGCGATCATGATCAACTGCAACCCCGAGACCGTGTCGACCGACTACGACACCTCGGACCGGCTCTATTTCGAGCCGCTGACGGCGGAGGACGTGCTGGAGATCCTGCGCGCCGAGCAGGCCTCGGGTGAACTGGTCGGCGTCATTGTCCAGTTCGGCGGCCAGACGCCGCTGAAGCTGGCCGACGCGCTGGAGAAGGCAGGCATTCCGATCCTCGGCACCTCGCCCGACATGATCGATCTGGCCGAAGACCGCGATCGCTTCCAGAAACTCCTGCACAAGCTGAACCTCAGCCAGCCGAAGAACGGCATCGCCTATTCGGTCGAGCAGGCCCGCCTCGTCGCCGGCGAGCTCGGCTTTCCGCTGGTGGTACGCCCCTCCTATGTGCTCGGCGGCCGCGCCATGCAGATCATCCATGACGAGGGCATGCTGCAGTCCTATTTGCTCGACACCGTGCCCGGCCTGGTGCCGGAGGACATCAAGCAGAAATACCCCAACGACAAGACCGGCCAGATCAACACGCTGCTGGGCAAGAACCCGCTGCTGTTCGACACCTACCTCTCCGGCGCCATTGAGGTCGATGTCGACTGCCTCTGCGACGGCAAGGCGACCTTCGTGTCAGGCATTCTCGAACACATCGAGGAAGCCGGCATCCATTCGGGCGACAGTGCCTGCTCGCTGCCGGTTCACTCGCTGCCCTCGGACCTCGTCGACGAGCTGGAACGCCAGACGGCGGCCCTTGCCCGCGCGCTCAATGTCGGCGGGCTGATGAACGTGCAATACGCGATCAAGGACGGCACGGTCTATGTGCTGGAGGTCAACCCGCGCGCGTCGCGCACCGTGCCTTTCGTCGCCAAGACCATCGGCCGTCCGATCGCCAAAATCGCCGCCCGCATCATGGCCGGCGAGACGCTGGAAGACGCCTTCGCCCATTACGGCGCCATGCCCGACCCCAGGAACCCCGGCCACATCGCGGTCAAGGAAGCCGTCTTCCCCTTCGCCCGCTTCCCCGGCGTCGACATATTGCTCGGCCCGGAAATGCGCTCCACGGGCGAGGTCATGGGCCTCGACCGCGATTTCGCGCTGGCCTTCGCCAAGAGCCAGCTCGGCGCCGGCGTCGACCTGCCCCGCTCCGGCACACTGTTCGTCTCGGTCCGCGACGAGGACAAGAAAGGCATCCTGCCGGCGGTCAAGCGCCTCGCCGGCCTCGGCTTCAAGGTGCTGGCGACCTCAGGCACGCAGCGCTTCCTCGCCGAAAACGGCGTTGTCGCCGAGAAGATCAACAAGGTCCTGGAAGGCCGCCCCCACATCGAAGACGCCATCCGCAACCGCCAGGTCCAGATCGTCTTCAACACGACCGACGGCCAGAAGGCGGTGTCGGACTCGAAGTCACTGCGCAGGGCAACGCTGATGCAGAAGGTGCCGTATTACACGACGCTGTCGGGGGCTGCGGCCGTGGCCGAGGCGATCGCCGCGCTGAAGGCGGGGAGTTTGGAGGTCAGGCCGCTGCAGGAGTATTTTGCCTGAGGTGATTGGCTCTCTTCTCCCCGTTCAACGGGGAGAAGGTGCCGGCAGGCGGATGAGGGGCAGCGCTTACATCTCAAATTAGACTGCCAAGCGGCCCTATTTTATCGACTCCAGCGACAGGCCACCGTTCGCCTGTTTCGTCCAGACGTACATCGCGACGTCAGGCTCGCGCCGATCGCCTTTCGCGAAGTACCCCGCCGCATTTCGTCGCCCATGAGTGCCCAATCCCCGGTCATAGGACCGGCCACAGCCATGGGAATATCCGGGCATTCGGCGGCTGCCAGTCGGGGCAACGCGGCAAAGACGGCGAACATCGCCACTCCACCCATGCGGGCAACCCACAGAGGTCTCAGGTGCTTTTTGGAGCCTAGCTCGCGACATCGGCGACAACAACTTTCGTAGCCTTGTTCTTAGCTCGTTCCAGTTTGTTCAGCGCCTTTCGCATTCTGGCGACCGCTTCCTTGGCTTTGTCTCCTTCGATCGTGTCCCGCTTGATCACTTCATTTTCAACCATCAGCGAGAGGTTCTCGTTGCCGACTTTGATGTCAGGAAACAGTCTCCGGATTTCCCGACGCACCACTGAGATGACCGCATCCGACCGTATGATCGCAGATACAGTAAACTTATTGAACAACTGGGCCTGCTGGTGAAATGCGTCCATCGCGTCGGTCGTCAGCCCTTCCTTGGCGTATAGGAAAAGGCACTGCAAATGATCCTCGTTCTTCGGACTTACATCCGCCAGTACTATACGGCAAACTTCTTCATGGCTGATCTGGTTTGCCACATAGATACGGACCAGCCGCCATTCGACCGCGTTGGTCAGGATTACCCAGTGAATGCCTTGGTGAGCCCCGTAGTCAATAACCTGCCTCAGGTGGTTATCGGCCAAGCTGCTGCCTGCTGATTTCACTTCGACAAGCAATCGCAATTTTCCTGCGATCTTGATGGCAAGATCGCAGTATGTCGCCTTGATCTGGTGTTCCGACGTCAGTTCGTCATATTTGTCATAGCCAAAAACATCAGCGAGAATGTCCTTGACCAAGGTAACCGTATCAGCCTCTGCGACATCGGATTTTTGCTGAGCCAACGCAATCCGCTGGTACTTCTTCAGATTAGACGCAACGCGTTCGACAAATTTCTTTGGTAATATATTCAATGACTCACCCTCCCTATCCCCGACGGGAATTGAGGACGAGTTTACTTGAAAGACAAGTGAAAAATTACGCTATGTGCTCAGGTTCAGGGCATCCGAGGCGCGAAAGGCCAAGCAATTGGCTTTTTCGTCCGCTATGCGGCCTGCCCTCACCCCACCGCCACGCACTCAATCTCGATATCGAACTCCATCGGCCATGACGCCACCGGCACGAAACTCCGCGCCGGCGGGTTCACGCTGAAATACCGGGCATACACCCTGTTTATCGCGTTGTAGAAGCCGGAATTGACGGCGTAGATGCGCACCATCACGACGTTTTCCAGCGAGGTTCCGGCCGCTTCCAGGCAGTGTTTCAGCGCCTTCAGCGACGCCTCGGTCTGGACCTCGATGTCGCCGCGCACCATCTCGCCGGTCACCATGTCCACCGGCGGCGTCGCCGAGATGAACACGAAACCGTTGGCCCGCACCGCCGTCGAACAGGGCAGGCCCAGCGCCCGCACCTTGTCCGACATGACGGGCACTTCGATGACTTCTTTCTTCATGGGTGTCCTCCCTGGGTTGGCAGGGAGCTTAGCGGGCTGCCGGGCGAACGCCAGCGGCGGGATATGGTCCAGGCGTCACTCCTGCCCAAGATTGCCCTCATCCCTGCCCCGGATAAGGCGTGCCGTCCTTGTGCAGGAAGCGCCCGTCCGAACTCGGGCTCATCATGTCGATGTCCGAGCAGGTGATGACATCGTCCTGAGAGCGCGAGCCGACTTCCAGGTAGCGCGCCGTGACCGGCGAGCGGTTGATCATGTGATGGCCATTGCCGCTGTTCTTGGCGAAGGCAGCACTATCGCCGGCCTTGAGCAGCGTCTCGCCACCATCCTCGACCAGCACCAGTTCGCCTTCCAAGACATAGACGAGCTCGTCCTCGTGGCTGTGCCAGTGACGCTGGCTCGACCAGCCGCCGGGTGGCAATGTCACCAGGTTGACGCCGAAATCGGTAAGCCCGCCGGCATCGCCGAGGCGCCGGCGCGTACGGTCGGCACACGGGGCGTCGAAGGGTGCGGGGTAGCCCGAGCCCTTGCGCACTGGCACGGATGCGAGGTCGATCTTGGGCATGGGATGCTCCCGAGGTGAGGCGGCAGTCTAGCGCATGGCCGGTGGAGGCACAGGGCCTTCTTGCGGCTGCTGGTTTGCCAGAGGTAGAGCGCCTGACACCCCAACTTCGTCATCCTAGGGCGAAGCAGCCGCGGAGCGGCGTCGCGGAGACCCCAGGATCCATGCCGCGACATTAATCGGGGACGCAGCGGAACAGAATTACGAACTGTAGCGACGCTTTGAAGTCCGGCATGGATCCCTTGGGCTGCGGAGCAGCTCCAGGGGTCTGCGCCGCGTCGCTGCGCTCCTTGCTCCGCCCGTGGATGACGAAATGAAGGAGGTCTCCACCAACCAGAAGGATGGCCTGTCCTTGACCGAACAACTCGCCCAGCCCCTAATGCACCGCGCCGAGCTCCTTCACGTGCTTCTCGTGCATCTTCAGCGTCGGCAGCGTCTTCTTGGCGAATTCCTTCAGCGCGGGGCCGTCGCCCGATTTCGCATAGGTGCTGAACAGGGCGACCGCCTGCTTGTGGGCCTCAGTCTGCATCATGACGTATTTCTCATCGAACGCCTTGCCGCTGGCGGCTTTCAGCTGGTCCAGCATCTGCTGGTCCTTGGGCTGCAGCGCGGGTCCGGCGGGCTTGATCGAGGCGGTGGTCTGCCCCTTGCTCAGCGCCTGCTTGAAGTCCTCGCCGGCCTTGGTGTGGTCCTTGATCATCTGGCCGGCGAAGGCCTTGACGTCCGCCGAGGCGGATTTCTGTTCGGCCAGCTTGCTCGACTGGATCTCGAATTCATTGGCACTGGGCACGGTGGCGACAAAGGTCGGGGTGTCGACCTTGCTGTCGGGCAACATGGGCGCGACCGCGTTCGAATTGGTGCCGTTCGTCTGGGCAAGGGCGGCGGGCGCGACGGCGGTCAGCGCGACGGCGGCCATGGTCAGGAGCATTTTCATCTGGCGTCTCCGATCGGAATGGTTCCCTCGAGGAGTCCAACGCCGCAGATGCGGCGAGGTTGCCAGCCGTGTCCCTTCTCGTCGCGCCGTAGAAGGGAAAGCAGCCTTGCGACCGCGGCAGGATCTACGGACGACGAGGCCCCAGCAGAAAGGCTGTCATCGTCGCGCTCACGCACGCCACCGCCAACAAGGGGACGAAGCCCGAAGAGCCGGGGCTTCGGTGCATTGGAACAAGGCTTTCCGGAGCCGGAGCATTTTGAACCAACCCGTCCAGGTCGGACCTGCTCCCCCGGCGAACGGAATAGGCGCGCGTCAACTCCGCACCGAGCAGAAAGATTTCCGATGAATAATAGACCCAGAGCAGTATGACGAGCAGCCCTCCGGCCGCACCATAGGACGACGCGATCGCACTCGTGCCGATATACCAGCCGATAAGCGACTTTCCCAACGTGAACAGAGCGGCGGTCACCACGGCACCGATCCCGACATCCCGCCATTGCAAGGCACGGTCCGGCAGCACTTTGTAGATCGCGGCAAACATCACGGAGATCAGGGAAAAGGAAATCAGGGTGTTGATGGCGCTCAGAACAAATTCGCCGAACGGCAGATAAGCGCTGATCACGCTGCCCAGAGCCGAGACCGCCGCGCTCGCCGCCAGGGACACCAGCAACATGAAGCCGAGGGCGGCGACCAGACCGAGACTTGCCGCACGCGCGCGCAAGAGACGCGACAGCGAATCCCCTTTCGCTTCAACTTTCCATATTGCATTCAGGGCCTGCTGCATCTCGCCGAACACCGCGGAGGCGGTGACGAGCAGAGTGGCCACGCCGATGAGGGCCGCCAGGGTCCCCGATGATTTGCTGGATGCCCCTTCGAGCGCCGTCTGAAGCAGCGCCGCGCTTTCGCGGCCCATCAGCCCCGATATCTGAGCAGACAAGGCCAACTGTGCCGCGTCATGACCAAAAGCGATGCCAGCTATCGCGACGACGATTATCAGAACCGGGGCCAGCGACGTGGCGGCATAAAACGCCATCGCCGCGCCATGGCTAAGGGCATTGTCGTTGACAAAGCCAACCACGCTTTCTCGCACCAAGTCCCATACGTCTTTAACTGCAGGGCGCACGTCTAATCCGTGAAGCGGGTCGCAAACCGTCTCCTATCAATGCAGCGGATCTTCCGATGTTCCGGCCGACTTGAGTGAGAGTTCCAGCAGCCACGTGATGCGCGGATCAAGGACACGGATCAAACGCAAGGCATTCGCCCGACGAGCCCGCCTACCTCATCGAACAGACCGACGGCGACCATGTGCTGAAGTGCCACTCGGAACTGAAGCGTGCGGACCGAGCGGCTTCAGTGGCAGCACGCCTCGCCATATTGCAGCTGCTCGCCGAAATTCGGCCGGCCCTCCGGCGTGAAATCCATCAGGTTCCACAGGATCTCACAGGTGCCGATGGCGCGCGGGTCCTGGCCGGGCTCGGTCGGCGCGAAGCCGAGTTCCGACGACCAGAAATGCCTGATGCCGTCAGCGTCGCGGTGGAACACCGACAGCAGCGGAATCTGCGCGCCGTCGGCATCCTCGGCATTGTAGTCGCGCTTGAAGCTGTTGTTGGCCGACGACACCAGCCGCATGTTGCGCCAGCCGCGATCGCGGCCGAGCGTGACGAGGTTTTCCAGCGCCGTCTTGGCCACCACGGCGAAGTTGAAGCCGGCCGCTTCGAGATGGCCGACCGCGCCGTCGAACTGGTCGAGCAGGGCGGTGCAGGACGGGCATGGCTGGTCGGGCCGGGCGAGCTTTGCCGTGCCGCCGCTGGTCGCGACGTCGCGCGTCTCCCGCGGATGGCGCGGGAACATCATGTTGTAGAGGATCAGCGTGTTCTTGCCGGCCGCGAACAGCTCCGACAGTTTTATCCTGGCGGGCTTGCCGGCTTCATCGAGCCCGTCGAATACATAATCCTGCGGCACCAGCCCGCCCGGCGGCAGCGCGCGACGTGCCTCGGCCACGGCTTCCATGGCCCGGCGCAGCTCGATTTCCTTGTTCAGCAGCTTTTCGCGCGCGGTGCGGTATCTGGCGGATTCGTTGGGAAAGGTGATCATGATCGGCTCCTTGGTTCCGCGCGCCGGCGTCCCGGCGCGGTTGCTCTGCGACCCAAGGACGTTTGGCCGGAACCGGTCCCGACATTTCGCATCGGGACAGGCCCGGCCTTGCCACATCCCCGTTATCGGCTACAGCTGCGAGTGGAGAGAAGAATGCACGAAGCCGACGAGATCGACCTGCGCTGCCCGCAAGTGGTGGCCGACAATGCCGCCAAGGGCCTGCGGCTGCGCAAGCAGTTCGGCCGTGGCGGCACCGAGATCGGCGTGGCGCGGGCGACGGAGCTGAAGAACCGTGAGAAGCTGGCGCCTTCCACCATCCGCCGCATGGTCAGCTACTTTGCCCGCCACGAGGTCGACAAGCGCGGCAAGAATTACGGCAATGAGGAAAACCCTTCGGCCGGCACCATCGCCTGGCTCTTATGGGGCGGCGACGAGGGCCGCGCCTGGGCGCTGGAGATCAAGCAGAAGATCGGCAGCGCGCCCGATATCTGAACGCCGACCGCCCCTCACCCCTTGACCCCACCGGCGGTGAGGCCGGAGACGATCTTGCGCTGGAAGACCAGCACCAGCATCACCAGCGGCACCGTGACGATCACCGAGGCGGCCATGATGTTGCCCCACGGGATTTCGAACTGCGAATTGCCCGAAAGCAGCGCGATCGCCACCGGCACGGTCCGCCGCGCGTCGTTGGAGGTGAAGGTCAGCGCAAACAGGAACTCGTTCCAGGCGCCGATGAAGGCCAGCAGCCCGGTGGTCGCCAGCGCCGGCCACATCAGCGGCAGGAAGATGCGCGTGATGATGATCCACGGCGTCGCGCCATCGAGGATCGCCGCCTCCTCGACCTCCACCGGCAGGTCGCGCACGAAAGCGGTGAGCACCCAGACGGTGAACGGCAGCGTGAAGATCATGTAGGAGAAGATCAGCGCGAGGAGGGAATTGTAGAGGCCGAACAGCCGCACCAGCTCGAACAGCCCGGCCAGCACCGCCACCTGCGGGAACATCGAGACCGACAGGATGGCGAACAGCAATGCCGAGCGGCCGCGAAAACGGATACGCGCCAGCGCGTAGGCCGCGGTGACGCCGAGGAACAGCGACAGCGCCACCACCGCACCCGAAACCACGAGCGAGTTCAGCAGGTTGCGCAGGAAGGCGCCTTCGGCCAGCACGTTGCGGTAATTGCCGAGGCTGGGCGCCTTCGGCCACAGGTCGGCCTGGAACAGCTCGGTCCCCGATTTGAGGCTGGTGACGATGGCGTAATAGAACGGGAACACCGCGATCAGCACGATTGCTCCGACCAGCAGATAAAAACCTATGCGCTTCAGCAGCCACATCTCAGCGGCCTCCGTCCAGGCTTAGCCGGCCGATGCGGATGGTGAGCATGGTGAGCAGAGCGAGGATGAGGAAGAGCAGGGTCGAGGCGGCCGAGCCATAGGCGAACTTGTCGAACTCGAACAGGTTCTCGCGGGCGAACACCGACATCGACTTGGTGTGCGCATTGTTGGGCGTCAGCACGTAGATCAGGTCGAAGATCCGTAGCGCATCGAGCGCGCGGAAGATCACCGCCACCATCACCGCCGGGCGGATCAGCGGCAAGGTCACCCGCCAGAAGATCTGCCAGGGATTGGCGCCGTCCAGCCTGGCGACCTCGATGATCTCGCGCGGCAGCATCTGCAGCGCGGCCAGGATCAGCAGCGCCATGAAGGGCGTCGTCTTCCAGATGTCGACGATCAGCACCGCCGCCATCGCCGTATCCGCGCTGGCGGTCCAGGCGATCTTGTGGTCGATCAGCCCGAGGTTGACGAGCACGACATTGATGATGCCGAACTGGTCGTTCAGCATCCACTGCCACATCTTCGCCGAGACGATGGTCGGGATCGCCCAGGGGATGAGGATCGCCGCCCTGACGATGCCGCGGCCGGGGAATTCGGCGTTGAGCACCAGGGCGACGACCATGCCGAGGATCGTCTCGCAGGTCACCGAAACCGCCGCGAACCGCACGGTGTTCCACACGGCGCCCCACCAGACCGGGTCGAGAAGCAGCCCGTCGTAGATGACGCGCCCGCTCGGCATGCGCAGCACCGAGACGTAATTGGCCAAGCCGACCCATTGCCGGGCGTCGAGGTCTGACAGCGAGGCGTCGGTGAAGCTGAAATAGACCGTGCGCGCCAGCGGCCAGCCGGCAGCGGCGGCGAGCACCACAAGCATCGGCGCCAGAAACAGCCATGCCGAGCGCACACGCTGGCGCGTCAGGCTCGAACCAGAGCGCGCATCGGCCGGGTGCGCGCTCACCAGCCCTTGCCTTTCAGCCGGGTCAGCGTCGCTTCGAGGTCGGCCAGATTGTCGGCGGCACTGCCCTCGCCGGACAAGGTCTTGTGGACGGCGTTCCAGAACTGGCTCGACGCCTCGTTGTACTTGTTCCTGGTCACCGCCGAGGGCCGAGGCCCGGCATTGAGGAAGACCTCTTTCCAGTGTGGAATGATGGGCTGTTGCCGGGCGATGTCGGCATCATCATAGAGCGCCTGGATGGTCGGCAGGTTGGCGGTCTTGAGCGTGCGGTATTTCTGCATTGCCGGCGAGGCGATGAACTTGACCAGCTCGATCGCGGCATCCGGGTGCTTGGAATATTTCGAGACCGCGAGGTTCCAGCCGCCGAGCGTCGCGGCCGGCCGGGCGCCCTCGCCCGTGCCCGCCGGCAGCGGTGCGACATCGAACTTGCCCTTGATCGGCGACCCCTGGCTGTTGCCCAGCGCATAGGCATAGGGCCAGTTGCGCATGAAGACCGCATTGCCGGTCTGCCACACGCCGCGCGCCTCCTCTTCCTGGTAGGCGAGCACGCCGGGCGGGGCGATGGTGCCGATCCAGGCCTTGGCCATGTCGAGCGCGGCCGCCGCCTGGGGGTTGTTGATTGAAATCGCGCCATCCGGCTCGACGATATGGCCGCCGCCATTCGACACCACCCATTCGAACGCGTCGCAGGTCAGCCCCTCATAGGCGTTGCCCTGGAAGACGAAACCCCAGATATCCCTGTTGCCCGACGCCCGCTCCTTGTCCATCACCAGCCTGGCGGTGTCACCCAGCTCCTTCCAGGTGGCCGGCACCTTGGCGCCGTATTTGTCGAGCAGGTCCTTGCGGTAATAGAGCGCCGGCGCATCGGTGAAGATCGGCAGCGCCACCAGCCTGCCGTCGACGGTCTGCGACTGGATGATCGACGGAAAATGCCTGGCCACGACATCCCTGGTCGCTTGGGTCAGGTCGACGAACTGGCTGGCGAGCTGCGGCGCCCAGATGACATCGGTCTGGTAGACGTCGACGTCGCTGTTGCCGGCGGCGAGCCACAGCCTGTACTGGCCGAACTGGTCGGTCCCCGACGACGGCATGGCGACGATGGTGACCGTGTCGCCGCTCTCCTTCTCATAGCGGTCGAGGATCTCGCGCAGCACCTTGAGGCCGTTGCCGGTGTCGCCCGACACGATCGACAGCTCGACCGCGCGCGCCGGACCCGCCGCGAGCACGACAACGACGCTCAACGCCAGCCATGCGTGGAAAAGCTTCATCGCGGCGGATCTCCCTTGGCAGCCGGCGGCGCACGGCACCGGCAGCCGGTCAGACCCCACCGTTCATTGAATGCGGAGCAGCGCCTTGGGTTCCCGAACAGCCATCGCCGCCAGTCAGCCTTCCCAGGCGACGGGCCTCATGCCCAGCCGCTCGTAGAGCCGCACGGCGGCGGGGTTCTCGAGCGTATTGGTCTTGAGGTCGACATGGGCGGCGCCCCGGTCGCGAAAAATAGCGAAGGCGTGCCACATCAGCGCTTCGCCGACACCCTTGCCGCGCGCTTCTGGATGAACGGCCAGATCCTTGACGAACGCCGAGCTCCAGCACAGTGCAGCCGCCGCCAGCCTGCCCTTGGCGTCGATGACGAGGAAACACAGCGCCGGGTCGAATTGGGGATCTTCGGATATGCGCGGCCACCATTCGTCGAAGGGGCCGTCCGTGCCGTCGTCGAACACTTCGCCCAGCAACGCATGCAGGGGCAGCGCGTCGCCGCGCTCGAACGAGCGCATGACGAAGCCGTCCGGCCAATGCGGTGGAACGAGTGTCTCGTCGAGGATCTTGCGCAGCCGGATGTCGTTCGGAGCCGGCGGGCGCGGTTCGGGCATCGCGCTCAGGCGTCGGGCTGAAGGCGCCCGCGCTTGCGGTCGACGCCGAGGCCGGTCGCCTCGAGCAGGCCCTTGCGCTTGGCGTCGAAATAATAGCCGGTCTGGTAGAGCCAGTCGGCCTTCTTGGCGTTGCCGTTGGACACCAGCCAGGCGCCGCGCAGATATTTGACCGCGTATTTGAGGTTGGTCTCGGCGTCGAACAGGCCCTTGGCCGGCCCATCATAGCCCATGCCGCGCGCCGTCGCGTGCTTGATCTGCATCAGCCCCCAATGGCCATTGTTGTAGGCCTTGGGATTGTAGGTGCTTTCGCGGTTGACGACATGGCGCACCAGATCCACCGGCACCTGGTAGAAGGCGGCGTATTTGACGATCAGCCGGTCGACGTCGCCGCGCATGCCGGTCGCATGCTGCTCCGGCTCGACCGGCTCCGAAGGGAACTGCACCAGGGCGGCAGGGTTCTGCGGCACGACATAGGCCACCTGCTGCACGCCAGGCAGTTTCTGGCCGCCCTTGGCAACCGCCGGCACGATGAGCCCGGCGGTCGTATAGGTCTCCGCCGACTGGATCGGTCGGCCGGCTTTCGCCGGGGCCGGCGCCTGCCAGGCATTGGCGGCCATCACGGCGGGCACGGCAGGCGCGGTTGGGGTCGCCCCGGCAAAGGCCGCGGTCGCCGCGGCCGGCTGGGCGACGGCATCGAGGGCCGGTGTACCCGCGCTTGGAGTCGACTCGGCGGTCTGGACGGGGCTGATTCCGGAGGATTGCGGCAGCACCGAAACCGTTTCCGGCAAGGGGATGGTGAAGCCGGCATCGCTGCCGGCAACGGTCGCGGTTTCGGTCAGCGACGGCGCGGCCTTCATCTGCGAGGTCGAGGTGCAGCCGCTGATGCCGGCAGCCGCCACGATCACGCCGATGGCGATAAGGGTTTGTTTTGCTGGCAAGCCGCGTTCGGTGTCCGGTTTGTCGGGTGTTAAGATTTTCCTTACACCAGCGATTCCTGGGTAGCAATCGGGGCCATCTGGTGGTTTTCGGGTGGCGGGATGCAGGCAGCGATGCCATATTGTTCCTGATATGTACCGGCAGGAATCCCGGATTTCGCCGCTTTGCGGAAAGGAGCGCAGCATGGAAACGACATCTTCGATCACGGCCGGCCACGCAGTGTTAGAAACAGTGATCGGTTTCATGGGCATCGCCTGGAGCGAAAAGGGCCTGATCCGGCTTTGCCTGCCCGAACGCAGCCGCGAAGCGGTGGAGCGGCGGCTGATGCGCCATGCCGGTATTTCCGCCTCCACGGCCCGGCCGTCATGGGTGGTCGAACTGATCGCCTCGATCAAGGCTTACGCCGCGGGCGAGGACGTCGATTTCACCGGCTTTCCCGTCGACCTCGACGGCATCGACGATTTCCGCCTCGCCATCTACGACGCGGCACGAAAACTCGGCTACGGCGAAACCACTACCTATGGCGAACTCGCCAAGCGCGCCGGCCATGCCGGCCTGCCGCGTGAAACCGGGGCCGCCTTGGGTGCCAATCCGGTGCCGCTGGTCATCCCGTGCCACCGCATCCTTGCCGCCGGCGGCAAGATCGGCGGCTTCTCGGCGCCCGGCGGCTCGACCACCAAGGAAAAGATGCTGGCCATGGAAGGCGTGCATGTCGGCCCGCCGCCGCCGGCGCAGGTGTCCTTCGGCTTTTGAGAGCAGTAAGCCGCTCCCGGGTGCTAATGGCGCCGGATGAATCGATGCCTGAAATGCTCATTGTCCGGCCGCTTGCAGTTGTACACCGGGCAGGACTTGGTGTCGGCGCTCGGCACATAGGCGCGTGTCCGCACCTCGCCCATGGTGCAGAACTGCTGGCTCTGCACATAGCGGTCATAGAGCGGCAGCCCCGGCACCCGGTTCGACTGATAGCGAAGGATAACCGCACCTTGGCGCGCGATCGTCGACTGGACCTTGCCGCAGCTCAGACGTGTGGGGTCGTAGCGCGAGATGGCCTGCGCCTGGGCGGCCAGCAGCGTGAGGCAGGCGGCAAGCAGGATGGTTTTCATGGTCGCTCTCCCCTCGATCCGCCGCCCGGGACGGCACGATCTTGCGCCACGGTTTCACCAGATTGGGGCGGTCGTTGGGCGGCCCCGGATCACGACGTTTTCACGCAGTCTTGTTTTTTGTGCGAAAGCAGCCTATATCAGCCCCATTGATATTTCGGCCGATCGATCCGGGCCTCGCGATCTTCGCGTTTGCTGACGTCTATCTCCAAAATCTCGATGCACACCGGCTGGACTTCGGTCCGGTCATACCAAAGCAAATGTGAAGGACTATTTTTATGGCAACTGGAACGGTCAAGTGGTTCAACGCCACCAAGGGTTTCGGCTTCATCCAGCCTGACAGCGGCGGCGCGGACGTTTTCGTCCACATCTCGGCTGTCGAGCGCGCTGGACTGTCGACCCTGGTCGAAGGCCAGAAGATCAACTTCGAGATCGAGCAGGACCGCCGCACCGGCAAGTCGTCCGCTGGTTCTCTGAGCAAGGCAGCCTGATTTTGAAAATGGCGCGCGCCGGACGAGAGTTCGGGGCGCGCGGCAAGTCACGGATGTACTGACGGTCGCGCGAGAAGCGCGCCGGAGCGGAAAGACCCGACAAGCTGGAACAGCAGATAGCTGCCAGCCCGGACCGGACGCTCCCAATCAGGCTACCGAAATGGGAAGGCGGGATTTATCCCGCCTTTTTATTTGTCTGGGGTTCAGAGATCACGCTGTGTTGCCGCTTTCGCCAATCACCTGCGTCGCCTACCCCACCCACTCGATCGGCACATGCCCCGGGTCCGCCTCCACGCGGCCGAGCCAGGCGACCACCGCCGGATAGGCGTCGAGCTGGAAGCCGCCCTGCTCCGCCGTGTGGGTATAGGCATAGAGCGCGATGTCGGCGATGCTGAATGTGCGGCCGGCGAAGAAGGCGTTGTTTTCGAGATATGTGTTCATGACGCCGAGCGCCTTGTTGCCGCGCTCCAGCGTCGCCGCCAGCCGCTCCGGCGTGGCATCCGCTGCGCGTTCCGGAAAGGTCAGCAGCGCCTTGCGCACGGCGATATAGGGCTCGTGGCTGTATTGTTCGAAGAACAGCCACTGATAAGCGAGCCCGCGCTCATATTTGTCCGCGGGCAGCAAGCGTGTGCCTTCGGCGAGATAGAGCAGGATGGCGTTGGATTCTGCCAGCCGCCGGCCGTCGTCCAGTTCCAGCAGTGGCACCATGGCGTTCGGGTTCTTGGCGACGAAATCGGCCTTGCGCGTATCGCCGGTATGCGAACTCACCTCGACGGTGGTGAAGGCCAGGCCGAGCTTGGCCATCAGCAAACGCGGCTTGTAGCAATTGCCGCTATCGATCATGCTGTAAAGTATCATCATGGTTCCCCGGAGCGCTGCTTCTGCGAGCGGATTATCGCAGCGGCGCCATCCTCAACCAATGATTTGTTTTGGCGCGACCATCAGCGCCGCTTATGCAATGGCACGACCTTGTTGTCGAAGCCCAGCAGCGCATCGACGGCAAGCGGCTCTTCGTTGAAGATGGTGCCGGCCAGCGCCGGACGCCCGAGAAGAAAGCCCTGCAGCAAATCGACCCCGCCTTCGAGCGCGACACGCAAATGGGTGGGCTGCTCGATGCCCTCGACCAGCACCTTGGCACCGCGATCGTGGAGGCTGGACACCAGCGGGCGGAAGAAGCGTTCCGCGGCGGCGTGGCGGCAGAATTCCGCGAACCAGCCGCCATCGATCTTGACGATGTCGGGCTGAAGCAGGCTCACCCGCTCCACGGTCGAGTGGCCGGTGCCGAAATCGTCAATGGCGATGCGGATGCCGTCGCGCCGCATTTCACGCACCAGTCTGGCCAGCAGCGCATAGTCCGCCGCCTGCTCGGTGATTTCACACACGAGCATTGCCGGAGCCAG
Organism: Mesorhizobium sp. CO1-1-11; assembly: GCF_020164995.1. Taxonomy (NCBI): domain Bacteria; kingdom Pseudomonadati; phylum Pseudomonadota; class Alphaproteobacteria; order Hyphomicrobiales; family Phyllobacteriaceae; genus Mesorhizobium; species Mesorhizobium sp. CO1-1-11. The sequence goes on along the minus strand of NZ_JAIUHE010000013.1, from coordinate 163,892 downwards.
GCCAAGTTCGTCGAGGTGCCGGCTCATCAGCCGGATCTCGGCCAGCGCCCGTCCAGCATGGTCGTTGACCAGGGGATTGTAATTGAAGAACAGGTCGAGCCCGTCGACCCCGATATTGTGGAAATTCCTCAGATGCAGCACCCGGCACATTGTTTCGACGTACAGCCGCTCCGGAGCCGCGACGCTGTCGAAGAACACCCGCGGCGACACCGGCCGGCCGGCGCGGTGCGGTTCGATCAGGCCCTCGACGGCCACGGGATGCAAGCTGCCGCCGCGCGGGGCGTAGATCGGCTGGTAGGCGCTGCGCAGGCGGAAGTCGCCATGGATGCCACATTCGATGCCGATCTCGTCGACGAAGATCGCATCGCCGACGGTGCGCCGCCGCTCGACGCTCATGGCGCCACCTTGCGCCCGAAAGCTTTTGCGGGCCTCCCGGCGCGCGGCGCGACGGTGGCGGGAGCGGACGCATGGCTCAGGGGAGGAACCGGCTCGGGACTGCCCTGGCCGAAAGCGCGGAAACTCGTCGGCGCCAGTTCTGGGCGGGCCAGCACATAGCCCTGGACCATCGAGGCGCCCGATCGTTCCGCCAGCTCCAGTTGCCAGCCTTCCTCGATACCTTCGAACACGGTGCGGATGCCCTGGTCCTCGAAGCTCCTCACCATGGATGTCAGCAGCGCGAAACCGGCGCCCGATTCCATCAGTTGCGTGATCCAGTGCGCATCGAACTTGACGATGTCGGGGCGCAATTCCTTGACGCGGGTGATGTCGGAATCGTCGGCGCCATAGTCGTCGACGGCAATCCGGAAGCCGTTGGCCCTGAGCGCGGCGACGAAGCCGTGCAGGGTTTCCTGCGATGCCGATCTCTGCTCCGTCACCTCGCAAACGACGCGGCCCGGATCGATGCCGGCTTCGTGCAGCACCAGCCGCATGTCACGCAAGGCACTGTCGGCGACAGCGCGCTCGGTGAACACCGACGGGTCGAAATTGATGAAGATCGACGCCTCTCGCGGCAGGCAGGCGCCGGCATTGAGCAGATGCAGCGTCCTGGTCAGCGCCTCGACATGCAGACGGTCGGCCGCCGGACAGGTCGAAAAAAAGCTCATCGGCGATTGCGGCTCGCCGTCGCGAAACGGACGGATCAGCCCTTCGAAGGCGGCAACCGAAAGCTTGCCCTCGTTGAAGGCAAAGATCGGCTGAAAAGCGCTTTGCAGCGTATAAATGCCCCAGACACCACTCGAGGTGCCGTCATCATGACGGGTGATATGGGCAAGTCCGATGCTGCGCGACAAAGGTTCCTCGCTCCGCGACCTGGCGGAATTGAACCGCGATCCTGCCATGCAAGCCTCTACCGCCCGTTAATGAACTTTCTTTTGCCGATCACGCCTCATTGACCGCGCTGCCCCACCTGGCCCAGCCGACAAGGCTTGCGCTGACGGGAATGTTGCGACATGAGAAGCGCCGCGGCCGCTCCTGGCCGCGCCGATCCTTTGGAGAGACAAAAGGTCATGGCCTTTCTTGCCGACACCCTTTCCCGCGTTAAGCCTTCCGCCACCATCGCGGTGACGCAGAAAGCGCGCGAGCTGAAAAATGCCGGCCGGGACATCATTGGCCTTGGCGCCGGCGAGCCCGATTTCGACACGCCCGACAACATCAAGAATGCGGCGATCGAGGCCATTCGCCGTGGCGAGACCAAATACCCGCCGGTTTCGGGCATCGTGCCGCTGCGCGAGGCGATCGCGAAAAAATTCAAGCGCGAGAACAATCTCGACTACAAGCCCGAGCAGACCATCGTCGGCACCGGCGGCAAGCAGATCCTGTTCAACGCCTTCATGGCGACGCTGAACCCCGGCGACGAGGTCATCATCCCCCGCCCCTACTGGGTCAGCTATCCCGAAATGGTGGCGATCTGCGGCGGCACGTCGGTGTTTGCCGACACCTCGATCGACAATGGCTTCAAGCTGACGCCGGCGGTGCTGGAAAAGGCAATCACGCCGAAGACCAAATGGCTGCTGATGAACTCGCCGTCGAACCCGTCGGGCGCGGCCTATAGCGAGGCCGAACTGCGGGCGCTCGCCGACGTGCTGCTGAAGCACCCGCAGGTCTGGACGCTGACCGACGACATGTACGAACACCTGACCTATGGCGACTTCGTCTTCAAGACCATCGCCGAGGTCGAGCCCAAGCTTTACGAGCGCACGCTGACCATGAACGGCGTCTCGAAAGCCTATGCCATGACCGGCTGGCGCATCGGCTACGCCGCCGGTCCCGTCCAGTTGATCAAGGCGATGGACATGATCCAGGGCCAGCAGACCTCCGGCGCCTGCACCATCGCGCAATGGGCTTCGGTCGAGGCGTTGAATGGCCCGCAGGATTTCATCGCCAAGAACAAGGCGATCTTTCAAGGCAGGCGGGACCTCGTCGTCTCGATGCTCAACCAGGCGCGCGGCATCACCTGCCCGTCGCCGGAAGGCGCCTTCTATGTCTATCCGTCCTGCGCCCAGCTGATCGGGAAGAAGACCAAGGCCGGCAAGATGATCGACAGCGACGAGGCCTTCTGCTCGGAACTGCTCGAGGCCGAGGGCGTCGCGGTGGTGTTCGGCTCGGCCTTCGGCCTTGGCCCCAACTTCCGCATCTCCTACGCCACCTCGGAGACGCTGCTGGAGGAAGCCTGCACGCGCATCCAGCGCTTCACGGCATCGCTGACCTGATCTGGTCGATCCGAAACAAACCCGGCGTCACCGCTGTCAGGCGTTACCGCCGGGTTTGTGGATACAGCAATCAGCCGCCATATTGCGCCGCGGTCACCTCTTCCAGCCAGTCGGCATGGACGCCGTCGAGCGCCTCCTGCATGGCGATGTGCGTCATTGCCGATTTCGGCGCCGCGCCATGCCAATGCTTCTCGCCAGGCGCGAAGGAGATGACGTCACCGGCCCTGATTTCCTGGATCGGCCCGTCCCATGTCTGGACCAGGCCGGCGCCTGCGGTGACATAAAGCGTCTGGCCAAGCGGATGCGTGTGCCAGTGGGTGCGCGCGCCGGGCTCGAAACTGACCAGCGTGGCCCTGAGCCGCGCTGGCGGCTCCTTCTCGATGATTGGCGTCTGCAGAACCCGGCCGGTGAAATATTTTTCCGGCGCTATAACGGTCGGCACGCTGCCGCAAGCAATGATCTTCATCGTCTGTTCCCTGGAACTGGTGGTTGCCGGTGAGATGCCGGCCCGCGAAGTGAGCCGCATTCTCGGTCTGGATCGGCTCTGATGCAACCGCCCTTGTCACCTCGCTTGGACGAAGGCCTGATTTCTTAACCATGACACTTGCCGGCACGGGACCGCCAAGCGAAATGCCCGGGAATTCAATGTCTTCTTAACGGCTGCGCACTAGCCGTTGGCCTGCATTGCGGGGGCTGGCGGATGAGCATACTGGCGACGATCAAGGACCATAGCGGCCGGATCTATCGCGGTATCCAGTCGCTGCTCGTGATCAGCACCGGCGCGGCGGTGCTTGGCGCTTTCGACGTCTCGCAAGACCTGTCCGCCGGCGGTGCCTTCGCCATCTCGATCCTGGCCACGAGCCTGGCCTTGCTGGCATTGATGTACATGCGCAGCAGCGTCGTCCATCGTCTCCAGTCGGCCGCCGCAGCGGAGGCCGAGAAACATCATTTCCTCACCAGGGATGCGATGACGGGCGCCATGACGAGACGTTATTTCCTCGAAGCGCTGCGCGAAGGCCTGGGCACCAGGCGCGACAGGCGCGAGGCAGCCTTGCTCTTGATCGACCTCGACCATTTCAAGCAGTTGAACGACACGTTCGGACACCAGTTCGGCGACCTCACCTTGGCGCATCTGGTCAAGACCGCGGAGCGCATCTTTGCAGGCGCCATGGTGGGGCGCCTCGGCGGCGACGAATTCGGTGTCATCATTCCGCATGGCGACCTGACGGCCATCAACAAGGATGTCAGACGATTGCTGGATGCCATGCGCGCCGGCAAATCGCATGAAGGCAAGACCATTCCGCTCTCCATCTCGATCGGCGTCGCCCTGGCGCCGGCCCATGCCTCGAACACGACGGAATTGATGCTGGTTGCCGATCTGGCGCTTTATGAAAGCAAGGCGGCGGGCCGTGGCCGCGTCACCGTCTTCGACGAGGAGATGCTGTCCGACAAGCGCTACCGGCGGCTGGTCGAACGGGAATTGCGCGCCGCGGTCTATCTGGGCGAACTCGAACTGCATTATCAGCCGATCGTCGGCCCGGACGGTTCCACCGAGGCGTTCGAGGGGCTGATCCGCTGGCGCCACCCGGTTCGCGGGCTGATCGCGCCGGCCGAGTTCATTGCGATCGCCGAGCGATCGACGTTGATCGACATGCTCGGCGAATGGGTGTTCAAGCGGGCTTGTGCCGACATCGGCCAGTTCGCCGGCCGCCGCATTTCCATCAACGTCTCCGGCGAGCAGCTCAAGCGTGACGAGATCGTGACCATGTGCGACCGCGTGCTGAAGGACACTGGCCGGTCGGCATCACAGTTCATCATCGAGATCACCGAGACGGTGGCGACCGCCGCCACGCCCGAGATCCTGCGGCGCCTCGAGGCATTGCGTGGCCTCGGCTTTCACATCGCCCTCGACGATTTCGGCACCGGCCATTGCGGCTTCAACTATCTGAAGACCTTGCCCGTCGATATCATCAAGATCGATCGCTCCTACATCCGCGCCCTCGCTCACGATCAGGTGGCACAGATATTCGTCTCGGCGCTGGCGCAGATCGCGCGCATCCAGGAGGTCACCATAGTGGCGGAAGGCGTGGAGACGGCAGAAGAATTCGCTCTCGCCAAGGCGGCCGGGTGCAATCGCTTCCAAGGTTATTTCTTCGGCAGGCCGGTGCCTCGCGGCAAGCTCGCGCTGCTTGACGGGCGCTCGGCCGAACCGCTCGCGCTCAGCGCCTGAGACGACCGGCCGTGCCTGCTCCCTATTTTTCTTGCCCTGCCGGCAAACAAGTGGGACGATAATCGCGGGCAGGTCGAAACAGACCGCCCGCGACGGTCGAACAGGCCGGCCGCCGCTCAGGACCGATTGACCCTGGCCTGAACCATGAATGCCAGTCGGTCCCCAGGAAACGCCTGAGTGGAGGTCAGTCATGGGTACTCGCGCCGGAGGACGACGCACGGGACCGAAATGCATTGCCATAGTCGGTCCCTTCGCAAGCGGTAAGACGACACTTCTCGAAGCCATATTGGCCCGTACCGGCGCCATTCCCCGCCAGAACCCGGTTTCCTCGGGCAATACCGTTTCAGATCATTCGCCCGAGGCCCGCGCCCACGCCATGAGCGTCGAGGCGTCGATCGCCACCACCGAGTTCATGGGCGAGCAGTTCACCTTCATCGACTGCCCCGGATCGATCGAGTTCTCCTTCGAGGCCGAACCGGTGCTGGCCGCCTGCGACGTCGCGGTGGTCGTGGCCGAGGCCGACGAAAAGAAAATCCCCGCCTTGCAGCTCATCATGCGCAAGCTCGACGATCTCGGCGTGCCGCGCATCCTGTTCCTCAACAAGGTCGACAAGGCGATCGCGGGCGTGCGCGATACGCTGAAGATGCTGCAGCCGACAAGCGCGGCGCCGCTGCTTCTGCGCCAGATCCCGCTGCGCAAGGACGGCGTCGTGATCGGCTCGATCGATCTGGCGCTGGAGCGCGCCTACATCTACCGCGAATATGCCGAAAGCGAGGTGGCCGAGATACCGGGCGACGACAAGGCGCGCGAACTGGAGGCGCGCTTCTCGATGCTGGAGACGCTGGCCGATCACGACGATGAGTTGATGGAGCAGCTGCTGGAAGAGATAGAGCCGCCGAAGGACGCGATCTTCGACGATCTCGCCGCCGATCTGCGCGAAGGCGCGGTGACGCCGGTGCTGATCGGCACCGCCGAGAAAGGCAATGGCGTGCTGCGCCTCTTGAAGACGATCCGCCACGATGCGCCCGACATCGAGGCGACCCGCAAGCGGCTCGGCGCCCCGGACGGCAATGCGACGGTGGTCCAGGTGATGAAGACCATCCACACGCCGCATGGCGGCAAGCTGTCGGTGTCTCGCATCCTGTCCGGCCAGGTCGCCGACGGCTCGGAACTGTGGCTGCCCGGCGGCGACACCGCCAAGGTTTCCGGAATCTACCGGATGCTGGGCAAGGATCAGGTCAAGCTGACCGCCGCCAGGACCGGCGACACCGTGGCGCTCGGCAAACTGGACGCGGTCAAGACCGGCCAGACGCTCACCTCGGCCAAGGGCGGTGCCAAACAGCTCTTCGATGTCGAGCCGCCGCAGCCGGTCTTCGCCTTCGCGCTGCGCCCCAGGGAGCGCAAGGACGAGGTCAAGATGTCGGCCGCCATCCAGCGCCTGGCAGAGGAGGATCCCTCGCTCAGCCTGCGCCACAACCAGGATTCGGCCGAGACCGTGCTGTCAGGGCATGGCGAGATGCATCTGCGCGTCGTGCGCGAGCGGTTGGAGGGCAAGAACCAGATACCGGTGGAAGGCCATGCGCCGGCGGTGCCCTATCGCGAGACGATCCGAAAGCCGGTGCAGCAGCGCGGCCGCCACAAGAAACAGTCGGGCGGCCATGGCCAGTTCGGCGATGTCGTCATCGAGATCAAGCCGCTGCCGCGCGGCTCCGGCTTCCAGTTCACCGACACCATCACCGGCGGCGTCGTGCCCAAGACCTACATCCAGTCGGTCGAGACAGGCATACGTGACTACCTGAAATCCGGCCCGCTCGGCTTCCCCGTGGTCGATGTCGCGGTCAACCTGTCGGACGGCTCGTACCATGCGGTCGATTCCTCCGACATGGCCTTCCAGATGGCGGCCAAGCTCGCCATGAAGGAAGGCATGGCCGCCTGCTCGCCGGTGCTTCTGGAACCGGTGATGAAGGTAGAGATCGTCACGCCGTCGGACGCGACATCGAAGATCATCGCGCTGATCCCGCAGCGGCGCGGCCAGATCCTCGGCTATGACGCGCGGCCCGACTGGCCGGGATGGGACGTCGTCGAGGCGACGATGCCGCAGGCCGAGATCGGCGATCTGATTATCGAGCTGCGCTCGGCCACCTCAGGCGTTGCCAGCTACCGCGCCGTTTTCGATCACATGGCCGAGCTGACTGGTCGTCTCGCCGACGAAGCGATGAACGCCAACGGCAAGGCTGCCTGATTTCGCCTGGTGCCCGATTTCGAATCATGTGGAGCCCCCCTCGAACGATCGAGGGGGCGAAAACCAAAAACGACGCCCGGGGGGCCGGACGTCGTTTTGTTTGCGGACCGTTTTCTCGGGAGGAAAAACGGCAGGTCCGCCGCATGTCGAGGTCGTCGCGCTTCGGCGCAAAAGGTTCGGACGCGGTAGCCGCCTGAGCCCGGGCCGTACGAGTGATGCCCCCATCTCCCGTCCGAACCACACCGCGTCCTATCATCCACTTAGCAGATGGAGGGTGTCCTTGTCATGTTACCAGAGGTTACATGACACTGTTACGCGGCAATTCCGGTGAATTTTTCAGCCATCCCAGTGGCATGCAGGCAACAAAAAAGCCGGATCAACGAAGATCCGGCTGAGTTTGATTGGAAGTGCCTGTTAAGGCTAACCTCCAGAGGGGAACACTCGAGGACGCTAATGGGAGGAGAACGCGTCCAGGAGATGATCTATATATGTGCTCTTCATGCCCAAGAAACAAGCATCTATTTTGCAACACACACATGCAAAAAGGCACAGGCTGTGGTCCAACCCATTCCAGAAGCCAATAGGACCAGCAGAATCGTGAAAATGAGGCGCGATTTCGGGTCATTGCCGTCTCGAAAACGCCGATCCCGACCGATTTTGCTCCCGAATGTCAAAAAACACTGATGATGTGGAATGAGGCAGCGGCGGTTCAATTCCAAGGCAGTCAAGCGAGGATCGACCATTGCGCAGGTTTTCGGCGCTCGTCGGCAGCGGCATTTTCCTGATTGCGGCTCCCGGCGTTGTCGCCGGGCTGGTTCCCTGGCTGCTTAGCGATCGCTGGGGCCTGCCATGGTCGCCCCTGCCCTTGTTTGCGCTCACCGGCGGCATGCTCGTCATTGCCGCGGCTGCGGTGCTGCTGCATGCCTTCGTCCGCTTCGCGCTGGAGGGGCTGGGCACGCCCGCCCCCGTCGCACCGACCGAAAGGCTGGTGATCGGCGGCATCTACCGCCACGTCCGCAATCCCATGTATGTCGCCGTGCTGTCGATCATTCTGGGCCAGGCGCTGCTGTTCTCGAGCTGGTCGATCGCTGCCTACGCGGCAATCGCGGCGGCTGCCATGGTCACCTTCGTCAAGCTCTACGAGGAGCCGACGCTCGCCGGCCGCTATGGCGCCGAATACGAGGCCTACCGCCGCAACGTACCGGGCTGGCTGCCGCGGATTACGCCTTGGAAAGGATAAGCTAGTCTAGAACGACCAGCTTCTGGCCTTGGCGATGATGAAGTCGCGAAACACGTGCAGCTTGGCCTGGTTCTTCATCGCGTCGGGGTAGGCGAAATAGGTGTCGAAGGACGGCACCTCGGTCTCCGGCAGCAGCTGCACCAGGCCGGAATCCTTGCTGATCACATAGTCCGGCAGCATGGCGATGCCGGCGCCGCCCTGCACGGCGCGCTTGATCGACAGGATGTCGTTGATCTGCAGCGACGGCACGCGCTGGCCGCTCTCGAAATCGCCGACCGTCTCCAGCCAGTTCAACTCCGACAGATGCGACGGCACGGGCAGGCCGAAGGTGACGATGCGATGGGTTCTCAGCTCCGCGACCGAGCTCGGCTTGCCGTGCTTTGCGACATAGGAGGGGGCTGCGTAAAGGTGGAAATGCACGGTGAACAGGCGGCGCTGGATCAGGTCCGGCTGTTGCGGCTGGCGCAGCCGGATGGCGCAATCCGCCTGGCGCATGGTGAGGTCGAGTTCCTCGTTGGCGAGGATCAGCTGCAGGCTGATTTCGGGATAGAGTTCGATGAACTCCTGCACCCGCTCGGTCAGCCAGCCGGCGCCGAGGCCAACGGTCGTCGTTACCCTGAGCACGCCGGACGGCCGGTCCTTGGTCTCGGTCAGCCGCGACTTGATGGTCTCGAGCTTCATCAGCACGTCATGCGCCGTGCGGAACAGCATCTCGCCCTGTTCGGTCAACACCAGGCCCCGCGCATGGCGGTTGAACAGCGGCACGCCGACATCATGTTCGAGCGCGCTGACCTGCCTCGAGATCGCCGATTGCGACAGATGCAGCGTCTCGGCCGCATGCGTGAACGACCCCGCTTCCGCCGCGGCGTGAAACACGCGTAGCTTGTCCCAGTCCAACGCCATGATTTCCCCTCGTTCCGGTTGGCGTCTGAATGAAAAATCAGGCTTTTACACGGCATTTCTAAGCCGTTTTATACAGTCTGCGGCGGCCCCTATTCCGCTGCTTCGCGATGCACCTCGATGCCGGCCAGATACTTTTCCGCTTCGAGCGCGGCCATGCAGCCCAGCCCCGCCGCCGTCACGGCCTGCCGATAGATATCGTCGGCCACGTCGCCGGCGGCGAACACGCCGGGCACGTCGGTGCGCGTCGAATCCGGCGCTGTCCACAGATAGCCGTTCGGCTTCTGCTTCAGCTTGCCCGCGAACAGCTCGACCGCGGGCGCATGGCCGATGGCCACGAAGACGCCGTCGATCTTGAGGTGGCTCTCGGCACCGGTCAAAGCATGCCTGAGCTTCAGCCCTTCGACCGAAGGCGGCAGCGGTGCCTTGCCGGGGCGGCCGGTGATCTCATCGACGATCGTGTCCCAGATGACGCGGACATTGTCCTTTTTCAACAACCGTTCGCGCAGGATGCGTTCGGCACGGAAATCCGAGCGCCTGTGGATGACGGTGACGCTCTTGGCGAGGTTGGACAGATAGAGCGCCTCCTCCACCGCCGAATTGCCGCCGCCGACCACCGCGACATCCTTGCCGCGATAGAAGAAGCCGTCGCAGGTGGCGCAGGCGGAAACGCCGAAGCCCATGAAGTCCTGCTCGGTCGGAATGCCCAGCCACTTGGCTTGCGCGCCGGTGGCGATGATCAGCGCATCGGCCGTGTAGGTCGTGCCGGAATCGCCCTTGGCGCGGAACGGCCGCACGTTGAGGTCAACCTCGGTGATAATGTCGTTGATGATGTCGGTGCCGACATGCTCGGCCTGCTTGAGCATCTGCTCCATCAGCCACGGCCCCTGGATCGGATCGGCGAAGCCGGGGTAGTTCTCGACATCCGTGGTGATCATCAATTGGCCGCCCTGCTGCAGACCGGCGACCAGCATAGGCTTCAGCATGGCGCGCGCGGCATAGACCGCCGCCGTATAGCCGGCCGGACCGGAACCGATGATGAGAACGGGCGCGTGCTTGGTGGTCATTTGGAGCCTCTGCGGGGGCGGACAGCGAGTGTGCCTTGGAAAAAGACGTGGAATATCGCGCTTAATGTAAGGGCTGCCAACCACGCCAGCAAGACGAACGGACCGTCGTCCCCGGAAAGCTTCGGCCTATTATGGGTATTCACGCGATGGCCGCTTTCGGTACCTGTCCACAATCGCGTCGACGAGGGCTGGCTTCGACGCAAAAGTCGTTTAATTACAAAATAGCGAAAGATTCTTGCGCCACACTGATCATCGAGAACCCTGATGCCCCTCAAGGCCGATCTTGACGCCATCGACTGGAAGATCCTGCGCGAGCTTCAGTCGGACGGGCGCATGACCAATGTCGAGCTCTCGAACCGCGTCGGCATTTCGGCACCGCCCTGCCTGCGCCGGGTCAAGCGGCTGGAAGAAGCCGGCATCATCCGCGGCTACCGCGCGCTGCTCAACGCCCCGGCGCTGGGCCTCGATGTCGTTGCCTTCTGCCTGGTCGGGCTGCATCACCAGGCCGATGCCGAACTGCGCATCTTCGCCGAGCGTACGCGCGGCTGGCCGATCGTGCGCGATGCCTGGATGGTATCGGGCGAATCCGACTTTCTCCTGCATTGCGTGGCGAGCGACCTCGGCGCCTTCCAGACCTTCGTCATCGAGGAACTGACCTCGACGCCGAACGTCGACACGGTGCGCACCGCGCTCACCATCCGCCGCGTCAAGGATGAGGGCCTGGTGTCGTTCGAGCGCTCCTGAGCCAGGCGAACGCCTGCGATGGGCAAATTCCCGACATTCGCCATACCGGTGCCGCGTTGGTATTCGAAAGACGCTGATGTACAAGGCTGGACGGCTCTGCCGGATTCGCCGCTCGACTGACGCTTCATTGGTTTCCCGAGCATTCCAGCATGTGTAACGGTTTTCCGCCCGGAATTGCTTGAGAACAGATGGCGCCAGCAGCGTATATTCCGGGAAGAATCCGCCATGGGAAGGGGACCATGACCCGTTTTGCAAGCCCGGTCTCGGCGCTGATCATCTGCGTGAACGAGGCCGATATGATCGGCCCGTGCCTGGAAAGCATCGATTTCTGTGCCGAGATCATCATCGTCGATTCCGGCTCGACGGACGGCACCGTCGAATGCGTTGAAAGCTATATCGCCAGGGGCTATCCGATAACGCTGCTGCACAATGACTGGCCGGGCTTCCCCCGCCAGCGGCAATTCGCGCTCGACCACGCCAACCAGCCTTGGTGCCTTTCGATCGACCCGGACGAGCGCGTCGACGACCGATTGCGGCAGTCGATCGTGGCCATCACCCAGGCGGCCGGCGGCAAGGCCAGCGGATGGTACATGCGCCGCCGCGACTGGCTGAAGGGCTACGGTTATGCCCATCGCTGGGTGCTGCACAACAGGCTGCTCAGGCTTTTCCGCAGGGAAGGCGCCAGCATGGATCTAACGGCGCGGGTGCATGAATCCGTTCACGTGCCGGGCGAGACCGACACGATCGAAGAGGGTCTCTTGCTGCATCGCCGTGAAATATCGGTCGAGGAGGATCTTGCCCGAGCCAACACCTATTCCAGCCTCAAGGCGGTGACGCTGGTCGAGAGAGGCAAGAAGCCCGGCCTGGTGCGGCTGGTGCTGTCGCCGTTCGGCAACTTCCTCAAATTCTACCTGGCCAAGCGCTACTTCCTGTGCGGCCGGCACGGCTTCGTCTACTCGATGTCGGTGATGATTTATTCCTTCGCCACCGAAGCCAAGCTCTACGAAGCCTCGCAGCAAAACGACCAGGCGTAGGCCCTACGATCCGAGCGCGTCGATGGCGGCGAGCAGGCCGCCGAGATCGTGGTCGTCATGCAAGCGCCTGATGGCGAAGCCAGGCTGAAGCGCCGCCTCACCGTCGACCAGCCAGCCCTGTGCCAGCCCTGCGCGTTGGGCCGCCTGCATGTCGGCCAGCTTGTCGCCGACCATCAGGGAGCGCTGGAGGTCAAGATCAAGGCGCCTGCCCGCCTCGATCAGCATGCCCGGATTGGGCTTGCGCATCGGATGGTCCGTTATGGCGAGCGGCCCGACGCCCGCCTCGTGATAGGCGCAGGCCAGCACCATGTCGACGAACGCGCCCTGCCTGTCCAGCAAATGGAGCACGCGGTCGTTTACCGCGGCAAAGACGCCCCAGTCGAAATAGCCCCGCGCGATGCCGGACTGATTGGTGACCACGACCACCGGAATGCCGATCCGGTTGGCGGCGGCGATCGCCGGCAGCATCTGCGGCCTGAGTTCTATCTCGTCCGGGTCGCTGGGATAGTCGGTGTCGACATTGATGGTTCCGTCCCGGTCGAGGAACAGAGCCGGCGAGCGCGCGGGGAAAACCCGCCCGCCGATCCGCTGGACCCACAGGCCCGGCTCGGCCAGCGGAAACGGCGCTGTCTCGTCAGCCATTCGACAGGCGCGCTTCGACCACCTCGCACAGATAGTGATAGAGGCACAGATGGCCCTGCTGGATGATCGGCGTCGAGGTCGAGGGGACGTTGAGCAGGATGTCGGTGAGCGGCTTGAGCTTGCCGCCGGTATCGCCGGTCAGGCTGATCACCGTCATGTCCATCATGCGCGCCTGTTCGGCCGCGGCGAGAATGCTCGGCGAATTGCCGCTGGTCGAGATCGCCAAAAGCACGCCGCCTGCGACGCCATGCGCTTCGACCTGGCGCGAAAACACCGTGTCGAAGCCGTAATCATTGCCCCAGGCGGTCAGCATCCCGGCGTTGGCCGGCAGCGCGATCACATTGTAGGCCTTGCGTTCCTTCAGGAAGCGGCCGACCAGTTCGGTGGCGATATGGATGGCGTCGCTGGCCGAGCCGCCATTGCCGCAGACCAGCAGGGCCTTTCCCTGGGAAAGCGCCGCCACGACAGCATTCACCGCACGGTCCATCTCGCCGGTCAGATCTCGCTCGACCGTGGCAGTGATGGCGGCCGCCGAGCGGACCAGATAGTCGTTCAATTCGGACATGAATTCCCTCAGTTGGTGGCGCCGCCGGCGCGCAGTTTGCCGATGGTGCCAGTGGTGCTCTTGCCGGCGACGAGATCGACCAGCACGACGCGCCCGCCCGCCTTTTGCACCACATCGGCGCCGACCACGGTGTCGATCGTGTAGTCCGCGCCCTTGACCAGTATGTCGGGCAGAAGCGCCTCGATCAGAGCCAGCGGCGTATCCTCATCGAAGACAATGACGGCATCGACCGAAGCGAGCGCGGCAAGCACGCAGGCGCGGTCATGCTGGTCGTTGACCGGGCGGCCCGGCCCTTTCAGCCGCCGCACCGAGGCATCGCTGTTGAGCCCGAGCACCAGCCGGTCGCACTGGCTGCGCGCTGCGTGCAGCAGGCTGACATGGCCGGCATGCAGGATATCGAAGCAGCCATTGGTGAAGCCGACGCTCAGGCCCTCCGCCTTCCATCCCGCCACCATGCGCGCGGCAGAAGTGGCGTCCAGGATAGCGTCCTTGTGCGCGGTCGGTCCGTGCGAGCGGAACAGCGCGCCGGTGAGTTCCTCGACGCTCAGCCGGGCGGTGCCGCGTTTTCCGACCACGACGCCGCCGGCGGCGTTGGCGATGGAGGCAGCGGCGACAGGATCGGCACCGGCGGCAAGCGCCAGCGCGAAGCTCGCGATCACCGTATCGCCAGCGCCCGAGACATCGAACACCTCACGTGCCTGGGTGGCGATGTGGCTCGCCTCGTCGGGACCGACCACGCTCATGCCCTTCTCGCTGCGCGTGGCGACGACGAAGTCGAAGCCATGCGCCGCAATCAGTTCCCGTGCCGCCGCAACGATCTCGTCATCGGCGAACACCGCATGGCCGACGGCCTCGCCAAGCTCCTTGCGGTTGGGGGTGACGGCGGTCGCACCGGCGTAGCGCGCGTAGTCGCGGCCCTTCGGGTCGACCAGCACCGGCTTGCCCGCCTCGCGGCAGATGGCGATCAATTCGGCGGCGACGCCGTCCAGCAATATGCCCTTGCCGTAGTCGGACAGGATAACGATGTCGGCCTGCTGCAATGCGTTCCGGAAACGGCGGATCAGTTCCGCCCGTTCCGCTTCGCCGAGCGGCTTGATCTCTTCCTCGTCGAAACGCAGCACCTGCTGGTTGAGCGCGCTGAAGCGGCTCTTTGACGAGGTCATGCGGCCGCGCTGCTGTGAAAGGCCCACTGTCTCGGCGCCAAGCTCGCCCAGCATCCGCACCAGACTGTCACCGGCGGGATCGGTGCCGATCACCGAGACCGGAATGGCGCGCGCGCCAAGCGAGACGATGTTGGCCACGACGTTGCCGGCGCCGCCCATGGCCGAGCTTTCGCCACGCCCATGCAGCACCGGGATCGGCGCTTCCGGCGAGATCCGCTCGATGACGCCATTGACGAAGCGGTCGAGGATGATATCGCCGACCACCAGCACGGCGACGTCGCCGAAGCGCGCAATGGCGCGGTGCAGGGGCTCGGGTGAAGGTGGATTGTGCTTGATCATGTCATCTGCCACGCGCGGGAAACGCCGATCTCGGATAAGTCGAAACACCAGATTTGCGAGGCCGGCCGGTCATGCCTGCCGATATACCGCAATTGGGCACCAGCGCAACGCCGGGGCGGAGGCAAACCCGGACAGGTCAGGCCTTCTGCAAGGCGACGTGGACGCCCAGCCCGACCAGCACCGCGCCGCCGGCCTTCTGCATCAGCCGCTGCGCACGGCTCGAACGCCGCAGCCGGCCAATCACGAGGCCGGCCAGGAACACGCACACGACATCTGCCGACGAGAACATCAGGTTGACGATGGTGCCCAGCACCACGAATTGCATCCAGACCGGCAACCCCGCCGAGGCATCGATGAACTGCGGCAGGAACGCCATGAAGAAGATCGCGGTCTTGGGATTGAGCACCTCGACCGTGATGCTCTCGAAAAACGCCCGGCGGGCCGATTTGCGGGTGATTGCCGGCAGCGCCACGTCGCCCTCCACGCGCTTGCGAAACAGCGAGATACCCAACCAGATCAGGTACAGCGCGCCGACCAGCTTGACGGCCATGTAGAGCGGCGGCACGGCGTGGAACAGCACTGACAAGCCGGCCGCGGCGGCAAAGACATGGACATAGCCGCCGAGATGAATGCCGAGTGCCGCCGTCAGCCCCGACCAGCGCCCCCGCGCCATCGTCTGCGCGGCGGCATAAAGCATGGCGGGGCCCGGAATGTAGGCGAAGATCGCCGTGGTGGCGAAAAACGCGATCAGCAGTTCGGTCGGCGGCATTTCTTGTCCCTCATGATCCTGCCCTGCCCGATTGCAGGCCTTTCAGTCAGCCCGTGGGATGGCTTTGGATTGGCCTGCGCGAACAGTTGCCATGAAAGCCGACATGACTTTTTTGTGGAATGACGGACTGAATGCGCCGATACGCGCACCCGGTTCAAAATAAGCCGACGATTCCAGAATATCGTGGTTGTACTCGTCGACTATGATCCAAAGCGGGATAGGGTCAAGGCCGGCGCGGCGCGTTCAATTTCCGGAACGCCAACCGCGACGCGATCACGGCCCGGCTGGGTGGAAGTGATTGCAAGGATGAAAAGGTTCGTGCCTCCGGCTTTTCCGGGAAGAACGGCGACGAAGGCGACAGGCCTCGCCTTGCGGCCTTCGGTCTCGCCGTCTCCATCTTGGCGATGCCACAGATATGGATATCGCCAGACGTCCGCGGCCACTGGTTTAATCACGGTCCAATTCCGCGGCGTACTCCTCCAGCATCTCGACATGTTGCAGCGGTGCATCCTCGGCCGCGTAGACGCGACAGCTATCGTTGCCGAAGCGCGCTTCGTAGGCCTCGATGCTCATCAGGACGTATCTCGGTTTGTTGTGGCGAGTGATGGAGACCGGCTGCTGGCTGGCAGCCGCGAGCACATCGCCGAGATTCTGTTTCAGATCAGTGGATGGATAGTGTTTCATTGGAAACTCCGTTTGCCCATAATAGACAAAATGGACAAAACAGACAAGCCTGAGCGGGCGAGCCCCGAGCGACCGCCTGCTTTGTCGACAGCCCGGCCAGCCTCCCTTATAAGGACCGGAATCGCACGCAACCAGAGGCCTTCATGATCATCGTCACGGGCGGCGCCGGCATGATCGGCTCCAACATCGTCGCCGCGCTCAATGCGGAAGGCCATGACGACATCCTGGTCGTCGACGACCTCACCGACGGCCACAAGATCGCCAACCTGGCCGATTTGACGATAGCCGACTATCTCGACAAGGATGATTTCCTGGCCGGCATGGAGGCCGGCTTGCTTGGCCGTGTCGAGGCCGTCTTCCATCAGGGGGCCTGCTCGACCACCACCGAGTGGAACGGCAAGTTCATGATGGAGGTGAATTACGCCTATTCGAAACGCCTGCTGCATGCCTGCCAGGCGCTGCGCGTGCCCTTCCTCTACGCCTCCTCCGCTTCGGTCTATGGCGGCGGCGCCGAATTTCGCGAGGAGCCGGCGCTGGAGCGGCCGCTCAACGTCTATGCCTATTCCAAGAAACTCTTCGACGATTATGTCAGGCGCACGGTGTTCGACAGCGATCATTCCCAGGTCGCCGGCTTGCGCTACTTCAATGTCTATGGCCCGCGCGAGGCGCATAAGGGGGCTATGGCCTCGGTCGCCTTCCATCTGTTCAACCAGGTCGAGCGCGGCGAGAATCCAAAGCTGTTCGGCGCTTACGATGGCTTCGGGCCGGGCGAACAGAGCCGCGACTTCATCCATGTCGGCGATGTCGCCGACGTCAATTTGTGGCTGTGGAAGCGCGGTGCCAGCGGCATCTTCAACTGCGGCACCGGCCGCGCGCAGCCGTTCCGTGCGATCGCCGAAACGGTCATCGACACGCTGGGCAAGGGCGAGATCGAGTTCATCCCCTTCCCCGACCACCTCAAGGGCAGCTACCAGAGTTTTACCCAGGCTGATATGTCCCGCTTGCGCGCGGCCGGCTATAACGGGCAATTCCGCACTGTAGAAACCGGCGTCAGAGACTATGTCGAATGGCTGAAAGCCCAACGATCCTCGTGATCGGTCCACGCTGGGTGGGCGATATGGTGATGGCGCAGTGCCTGTTCTCGGCGCTGAAGGAACTCCATCCCGATGCCGCGATCGATGTGCTGGCGCCCGCCTGGGCGGCACCTCTGGTCAAGCGCATGCCCGAAATCCGACAGCAGATCGACTTTCCGCTGAAGCCGGGCGCGCTGGAATTCAGCCATCGCCGCCGTTTCGGCCGTCTGCTGCGCGGCCGCTACGACATGGCCTATGTCCTGCCGGGCAGCTGGAAGTCGGCGCTGATCCCGTTCTTTGCCCGCATCCCGCGCCGTTTCGGCCATCTGCGCGAAATGCGCTACGGCCTGCTGACCGACATCGTGCCGCTGCCCGATGCCGTGAAACGACGCACCGCGCAGTCCTATTTCGGCCTCGCCCAGGGTGGCAGTTTCCGCGCCCCCCGGCTGACCGTGGACGTGAAAAACCAGGCCACCCTGCTCGATCGTTTCGGCCTCGCGCCGCGGAAATTCGTAGCCCTGATGCCCGGGGCCGAGTTCGGCCCGGCCAAGCGCTGGCCAAGCGAGAGCTATGCCGGCCTTGCCCGCGAATTCATGGCCAAGGGCCTGGAGGTCGCCCTGTTTGGTTCGAAGAACGACCGCGACGTGACGGCGGAGATCGCAGCCCTTGCGCCCGGCGTCGTCGACCTCGCCGGCCAGACGCGGCTGGAGGACGCCATCGACCTGATAGCGGCGGCAAGGCTCGCGGTCTCCAACGACAGCGGGCTGATGCATGTCGCGGCCGCCGTCGGTACATCCATCGTGGCCGTCTATGGCTCGACCTCGCCTGAAAACACGCCGCCGCTGGCGGAGCGTCGCGAACTGGTCTGGCTCGGCCTGTCCTGCTCGCCCTGCCACCGGAAAATCTGTCCGCTCGGTCATCTCAACTGTCTGAAGACATTGGAAGTCGCGCAGGTCGCCGCGGCAGCGGACCGCCTGCTGGAAGTGCCGGCTGCGGCATGAAGGTACTGATCGTCAAGACTTCGTCGATGGGCGATGTCATCCACACTTTTCCGGCACTTCAGGATGCCTGCCGCGCACGGCCCGATATCGCTTTCGACTGGTGCGTGGAGGAGGCGTTTGCCGGCATCCTCGCGCTGCATCCGGCGATCGGCACCATCCACACGGTGGCGATAAGGCGCTGGCGAAAGAACCTCTTCGACACGAACACCTGGCGCGAGGCGGCGGCCTTGCGCCGAACCTTGCGCAAATGCCGCTACGACCTCGTCATCGATGCGCAAGGCCTGCTGAAGTCGGCCCTGGTGGCACGCCAGGCGCGCGCGCCGATCGCCGGCTTCGACCGGTCGAGCGTGCGCGAGCCCTCGGCGACGCTGTTCTATGATATCACCTATGCGGTGCCGCGCGACCTGCACGCCATCGAGCGGACACGGCGGCTGTTCGGGCTGGCGCTCGGCTATCGGCCGGACCTTTTGACGCTCGACTCGGGCATCGTGGCGCCAGCGGGCATGATCGCCGGCGTCGACGGCAGGACCGCGTTCCTGCTGCACGGCACCAGCCGCGAGGACAAGAAATGGCCGGTCGAGGACTGGATCGGAACCGCCCGCCTGCTGGTCGAGCGCGGCATGATTCCGGTCACAACCTGGTCGAACGAACGGGAGAAGGTGGTGGCCGAAGCGATCGCCAAGGCCGTGCCAGCCACGGTCGTGATGCCAAAGTCGCCGCTGGACGCCATCGCCGCCATCCTCGGCCGCTCGACGCTGGTCATCGGCGCCGATACCGGGCTGACCCATCTCGCCAGCGCCTTCGGCCTGCCGACGGTCGCCGTGTTCCTGGCGACGGAGCCGGATTTGACCGGACCGCGCGGGCCGTATGCGTCGACGTTGCTGGCGCCTGGTGGCAGACGCGTGACGCCCTCGGACGTGATGGCGGAGGCTGAACGACTTTTAGAGCTTAGGCGGACAACTACCGGGAAAGACTGAATTTTCGATCGAACGATTGGCAGGGTTGGCGCTGCCCCTCATCTGCCTGCCGGCAGGGGCGGCGCCAACCTCGCGCGAATAGCACCTGTCAGCGCGGAGCTGCGCCCAGCCGACGCCCTCAGATGAACTGCACCTGGACGATCTCGTAACCCCTGGCGCCGCCCGGCGCATTCACCTCGATGGCGTCGCCGACTTCCTTGCCGATGAGCGCGCGCGCGATGGGCGAGGAGATCGAGATGCGGCCGGATTTCACGTCGGCTTCCTGGTCGCCGACGATCTGGTAGGTCTTCTTCTCCTCGGTGTCCTCGTCGACCAGCACCACGGTGGCGCCGAACTTGACCTTTTCGCCGCTAAGCTTGGTCACGTCGATCACTTCGGCGCGCGCGATATAATCCTCGAGCTCGTTGATGCGGCCTTCATTGAGGCTCTGCGCCTCTTTGGCGGCATGGTATTCGGCATTTTCGGACAGGTCGCCATGCGAGCGCGCCTCGGAGATCGCCTCGATGATGCGAGGCCGCTCTTCCTGCTGGCGCCAACGCAGTTCTTCCTTCAATGACGCGAACCCCTCGCCTGTCATCGGGACCTTGTTCATAGTGCCTGACCTTTCCTGCTGCCGCCCCCGCATTTCGGGGGAAGCCTTGTCGTTGGGGTACAAAAAGAAAACGGTCCGGCAGCCTCGGGCTAACGGAACCGTTTCACCGCAATTTCCTTGAATATAGCAATCTTTGCGGGCTTTTCACGCCCAAAAATCGGTTTTGTAAAAATCATCCCTTCTTTTGTAGCAGGGGCGGCCGTGGGACGGAGCCGAACAAAAACGGCCGCGATCGCTCGCAGCCGCTTTGAGACATCAGGAGGGCCCGATCAGCTCCTCATGAAATGGTCGATCTGCTCGGACAGCATGCCGTATTCGCGCGAACCCTTGCCGGTGCGCTTTTCGATTTCCATCAGCTGCTGCTGGGCGCCGGCCAGATCGCCGATCTGCAGATGCGCCTCGCCGAGATATTCGCGCACCAGCGTGTAATCGGGATCGATGCGCAGCGCTTCCTCGTAATAGCCGAGGCCGACGGTGACGCGGCCGGAATGGCGGTGCGAATAGCCGAGATAGTTGAGGATGCGCGGATCCTGCTTGTTGGCGGCAAGAACGAGAACCGAGATCGCCTCGTCATAGCGGCCGGCCATCGCCAGCGCATGGCCTGCATCGTAGATGCTGTCGTCGTCCAGCATGCCTTCCTTCGGCGGTACGCATTTCTGCTTCTTCTTGTCCCAGACCTCGCCTTTCTTGCACTGGGTGACAGTCTGGTCGCTACCACCACCACTGCTGCCGGCGGCGAACGCCGGAACGGCAAGGAACTGCAGAGCGATAAGCGCGCTCGCCGCCTGGATCAGCACTCTTTTATGCATGGAAACCTCCTGAGGGTGTGACAATGCAACACTAACGCCGAGCGGTCCGCGTTTCATCCCGGAAAAGATCGCCTGGAGAACATTAGGTGACGGATGCCGCAAATCCGGTATCATCCGGCAAACGACTGACGGAGAGGGCCCGTGCAGCGACGGCTCGAAAAGGACTGGGATCTCACGATCGGCCCCGATACCGTACGGCTGTTCATTCTCAAGGCCAAGGCGCTGAGCGCGGGCGTTAACGAGGACTATGCCGACGGCGCCGAACACGAGGTCGAGTTCGACGGCGACACGCATGACAACCACCACCATGACGGCCTTGCCGAGGAAAGCTCGGAGAATCTCACCGAGGAAGAGCTGCGCGAGCTGATCAACGACCTCAATATCGATGAGGCCGCCGAGCTGATCGCGCTGGCCTGGGTCGGCCGCGGCGACTACGACGCCTCGGAATGGGCCGACGCCGTAACCGCGGCACGCGAGCGCGCCAACAAGCGCACGGCAAAATACCTGCTCGGCATGCCGTTGCTCGCCGACTGGCTGGAAGAGGGACTGGAAGCGATCGGCGCGTAACGCGGAGGTAACCGATTGTGATCGGGTCTAAGCGCCTGTCCAGGCAACTTCAGCCGACCGGTGCCGTTTTGTGGATGATGGCAAAGCTGAGCTTTTCCCGAGGGTACAGGATTGCATTGGCCTTGGCCGTCACGGCTCTGCTGGTCATGCCGGCCCACGCCAGACATCGTCACAAACACCATAGGCCACTGAGCCCGCGCGTGGAGCAGCCGCTGACACAGCGGGCCGATCAGCCGCTGAAACCGCGAGGCAAGCGGCAGTCGAGAGCGCGAGCCAGGCAGCATCTCGCGCCCAATCCGGCACCGCCGGCAACGCAGGATGCTCGGCCGTCCGCCGATGTTCCGGTGCCCGAGCCACGCCCGGTGGACACTCAGAAAGTGGACACCCCAAAGTCGCAAGACCAGAACGCTGAAAATCCAAAGAGCGGCGCGGCGCCCAACCCGCCCAAGGACCCCGATCTACCCAGCGACGAAGAGTCCCATCAGAAAAGCCCGAAACCACCGGAACCACCAGCCGAAACCGAAAGCGAGCCGGAGCCGCCTGCCGTGGCGCCGACGCCGACGCCAAAGCCCGCCACCACGACGCCCGAACCTCAACCGCCGGCCGTCGCCCCGCAGCCAACGCCAAAGCCGGCGGAAGCAGGTGGCGAGGAGAAGATGCTGCCCGATCCACGCTCGGCCGATCTTCCCGCCGACAAGATGCCGGCTGAGGAAGTCGCCTGCCGCGAGCGCCTGAAGACACTCGGGGTCGAATTCGAGGAGCACAAGGCCGAAAGCAACCCCGAAATCGGCTGCTCGATCCCCTACCCCGTCGTGCTGAAGTCGCTTGGCAAATCGATCGCGATTGCTCCGGGCACCGAGCTCAACTGCCCGATGGCCGAGGCGGCGGCGCGTTTTGCCGCCGACGTCATCCAGCCGGCGGCTAAAGCCGAATTCGGCGCCGACCTGAAATCGATCGGCCAGGCGTCGGCCTTCGTCTGCCGGCCGCGCAATGGCACACGCAAACTGTCGGAACATGCTTTCGGCAACGCGCTCGACATTGCCAGCTTTACGCTGTCCGATGGCAGGACGATCGAGGTCGGGCCGGCGCCGCCGGAAAAAGACGGCAAATTCCTCGACGCCGTACGCAAGGCCGCCTGCGGACCTTTCAAGACCGTGCTCGGCCCAGGCGCCGACCCGGACCATTCCTTGCATTTCCATCTCGATCTCGAGCCGCGCCGGCATGGCGGAACGTTCTGCCAATAAAATCGCCGATCGCAAGCCGCAATGTGGCTCGAGTTCGATGCCTTGAATTATCGAACTCTTGGCCGTTCCATGCCTGTTCAAGAGCTGCAAGTTGATCTAACTATATTCGCTATGCAGGCTCCTCGGAGCCGGTCATTCCATTTGCCGCGTGAACAGGCCTCGAAGGGAAATAGCATGAAATATGCGGCGTTCATTTTCCTGTCTATGGCTGTGCTATTTGCACCAGGCATAACTTCAGCCTCGGCGCATTTCAAAAAATGCGTAGATCAGCACAGGCATGAGAAAATTCAACCCAGGCATGAGAAATCTGCAAAGCCGGCGAAGCCCATGCCCCTGTACCAGCAGATCCAGCATCGCCACTTCAAGGGAAAGGATTTGTGCTGGCGCATGTACAATGGCAACCTGATAGACATCTGCGTCGGATAATCTTGGGTCAAACCTCAGCAACTCGGCGCTTGCGTTGTGCTACACAGAGTTAGCCGCAATTCGGCCGCAGGCGTGAGCGCCGACGCTGAGCTTTCCTTTACCCTTGATCGTTAAAATCCCACCGATCAGGGATAGGAATTCCGCCCATGGCCGAGCTATTTCGCGCCGCCGAGACGGTCGCGCGCCAATCAAAATGCGCAGTGATGGCAAAATGTACAGCGATGGTGGCCGCTGGCCTTGCCCTCGTCGCCGTTTCCGCCTGCAACACTGGCAGCGTGCTGTCACTGCAGCCGGCTGTCGACGTCGGCTCCCAGACTGCAGCCGTGCCGCAATATGCTGGCATGCAGAAGCTCGTACCCTCAAATCCCTATCTGACCGCCGCCTATCCGCGCATGGACGAGCCGATGTCGCCGGTGGAGCAGATTCCAGCCAGCGAAACCGATTGCCGCCAGCAGCTGAAGCGCCTCGATGTCGCCTACACCGATCTGGCGCCGATCCATGAAGGCCAGTGCGGCATCGACTATCCGGTCAAGGTCACGGCTATCGGCAGCATCCAGATGAAACCCGCAGCGACCCTGACCTGCGACATGGCCGCCACCTTCGCCGCCTGGACCAAGAACGAACTCGTTCCCTCCGCCCGCTGGCGCTATTTCTCCGGCGTCAGGACCATCCACCAGGGCTCAAGCTACTCCTGCCGCAACATTGCCGGCGAAGGCGTGCTGTCGGAGCACGGCAAGGGCAACGCGCTCGATGTCATGAGCATCGAACTCAACAATGGCGACGACATCGACGTGCGCAAACCCGGCCTGTTCGCCTTCCGCACCCGCGGCTTCCTCAACAATGTGCGCGCCGACGGCTGCCAGTATTTCACCACCGTGCTCGGCCCCGGCTACAATTACGACCACCGCAACCATTTCCATTTCGACATCAAGAACCGCAGGAACGGTTACCGCGCCTGCCGGTAGGAAAAGATCATGCGTCACCGGTGGACGCGATAATTTGCCGAGCCACGAGATCCTGGATGCGCCAGAGATTCTTGTCGCGAATACCGCTTTCTTCCAGCTTGCTGACGGTCCGGAACAGATACTGCGCCGACGACCCCCAGTGTCCGGCGGCTCGCGCCAGCGTGTCCGCAACCTGCTCCAACGGCAACCGTCCGGCATAGGCCTTGCCACCCGGCGCGGCGACGAAAGCCAGAGCGCGCAGCGGACCCTCCTTGGTCTTGACCTTGATCCAGCAGGGCACGTTGGTTGGTGGGTTGGCATCGATTTCCCGGCGCATCAGCTGGCCGAGCTGCCCGAAATGATCTTCATCGGGCAGCCGGTAGACGATCCCGTTGCAGCTGCCGCCGCGGTCCAGCGCCAGCATCAGGGCAGGCAATTCGCGCGTCCCCCGCCAACGCGTCAGCTTCAGGCAGAACGAACGGTGCCATCCAGGCGCCGTCGCCGGGCGTTGCTCGACAGGAACGAATTCGGGATTCCAGATCAACGAACCATAGGCGAAGACCCATAGCATTTCGGGCCGATATTCGGCGAGCAGTCGAGCGACCAACTCATCGAACTCCGCGTTGGTGTGCTCGGCCGTTCCAGGCTCAGGCCCGGGATCCAGTTCGACGCGCTCGACCCGGGCGACAAGATCCGCGGTCAACGCCATCGTTCTCGGGCCCGTCGGCTTCCGTTTCATTCCCGCCCCCACGAAAAAATGATGGCTGACGATAAACCGTCTGCTCATCTCTGGCCATTGATTTCCAGGGAACCGTCAGGCAACAGATACCGCTCGGATCGAGCCGCCTTTATGAGCCAACGAAGCCTCCAGCGACGCATTGCGATCTGGTAGTGGCCGTGCTGGGCGGCTATCTGGCGCTCGCCTATGTCGCGGCGCCGGAATTCTGGACATTCCGTGATCGCGGCTTTCGCGATCGGCATTTCGAGATGGTCACCCACACGTCGCAAGGCATTCCCGGCGACCCCATCAATGTCGGCCTGATCGGCACGGAGAAGGAGCTGGTGCACGCTTTCGCCGTCGCCGGCTGGGACACCGCCGACGCCGTCACCTTGAGAACCGCCATCCACATCGGCGAAAGTGTCCTGTTTTCCCGCCCCTATCCCGACGCACCGATAAGCCGTCTGCTGTTCGAAGGCCGCGCCCAGGAACTCGCTTTCGAAAAGCCGGTCGGCGACAGTTCCGACCGGCGCCATCACGTCCGTTTTTGGCGAACGGATATGGTTGGCGACAATGGCAGGCCGCTCTGGCTGGGTGCCGCCAGCTTCGATCGCGGCGTCGGTCTGAGCCATGACACGGGCGCCATCACCCATCACATCGGTCCCGACCTCGATGCCGAGCGCGACTTTACGATCGGCGATCTCAATGCCGCCGGCCTGTTGGCCTCGACCAGCGGCCTGGCGGGCATCGGCCCCACCCGGAGCGGCCGCAATGGCGGCGGCGACCCTTATTTCACCGACGGCAAGGCGATCGTCGGCGTGCTGAAGCAGTTGCCGTGACGGCAGGTCAGGTCGTCGCGATGACGATCTTGCCGAACGGCCCCTTCTCCAGATGCTCGAAGGCCCGCAGCACCTCGTCGAAACCGAAGACCCTGTCGACGACCGGCTTGATCGCGAGCGCCTCGATCGCCTGGTTCATCCGCTCGAAGGCGCGCCGCTCTGGGATGCTGTCTGATCCACCCGCATCCGCTGTCATCTTTCTAAAATGGCCGCCGACTATTTTCGAAAGCCGTGCGGCAATGCTATTGAGCCCTCATGCTATACGTTGAAATCGCCACCGTGGTCGTCCTCATCTGCGTGAACGGCCTTCTGTCGATGTCCGAACTCGCCATCGTCTCATCGCGGCCGGCTCGCCTGAAGGCGATGATCGACCGCAACGTCAAAGGTGCCGGACGCGCTTTGGCGCTTGGCTCCAATCCCGGCAAATTCCTGTCCTCCGTGCAGATCGGCATCACGCTGGTCGGCGTGCTCTCGGGTGCCTTTTCCGGCGCCACGCTCGGCCAGAGGCTGGCGCAATATCTGGCTACGGCAGGCATCCGCGAGAACATAGCCGACCCGCTCGGCGTCGGCATCGTCGTGGCCATCATCACCTATGCCTCGCTGATTATCGGCGAACTCGTGCCCAAGCAGATCGCGTTGCGCGATCCCGAGCGGGTCGCGGCACGGGCGGCGCCGGCAATGACCATCCTGGCCACCATCTCGGCCCCTCTGGTCTTCCTGCTCGATATTTCGGGCCGTGCCGTGCTCTGGCTGCTCGGCCAGCGCGGCGAAAGCGAGGAAAAGGTCACTGACGAGGAGATCAAGATGCTGGTCGCCGAGGCCGAGCATCACGGCACCATCGAATCCGACGAGCGGCGCATGATCGCCGGCGTCATGCGGCTTGGCGACCGCGCCGTGCGCGCCGTCATGTCACCGCGCACCGATGTCGACTGGATCAACCTGCAGTCCGACGATGCCACGATCCGCAAGCTTCTGATGGACACCCAGCATTCGCGCCTGCCCGCCGGCGACGGCGGGGTGGACGCCATGATCGGCGTCATCCAGACGCGCGACGTGCTGGCCGCTCTGCTCGGCGGCCGCGCGCTCGACCCGCGCAAATATGTGCGCGCGGCACCGATCGTGCACGATCAGGCCGATGCGCTTGATGTGTTGCAGAAGCTGAAGGAGAGCGACGTGCCGATGGCGCTGGTGCATGACGAATACGGCCACTTCGAAGGCATCGTCACCCCCGCCGACATCCTAGAAGCCATCACCGGCGTCTTCCGCTCGGATCTCGAGGCCGGCGAGGAAGAAAACGCCGTCCAGCGCGACGACGGCTCATGGCTTCTCGCCGGCTACATGCAGGCCGACGAGATGGCCGAGGTGCTCGGCATCGACCTGCCGGAGAACCGCGACTACGAGACCGTCGCCGGCTATGTGCTGTCGCACATGCACCATCTGCCGGCGACTGGCGAATGTGTCGACGCGCAGGGCTGGCGTTTTGAGGTCGTCGACCTCGACGGCCGCCGCATCGACAAGCTGATCGCCACCCGCCTGCCCAGCGGCCACCGTGAGATGGTGCGCTGACGGCATATGCATGGTTCGGCCCGCGGCCCTCGACGGCGGCCAATATACTGCGCGGACCGCGAGCTCTACCGCTCGGTGAAGGCGCGGGCGAAGGAATCGAGCATCGGCCGTGCCAGATACTCCAGGAAAGTCCTATCACCGGTGTTGATGAACGCCTCGACTGGCGTTCCGGGATAAAGCTGATCGGGCTTTACGCCGGGCGGCAGGTCGGCCGCGATCCTCAGCTTGGCTCGGAAATAGGGCTCATGCGTTGCCTCGTCGACGAGCCGGTCCGCTGAGATTTGCGCCACCGTGGCTGAGACCTCGGGAGTGAGCCGCGCATTCAAGGCCGACAGCCGCAGCTTCGCCCGCTGGCCGACACGGACCTGATCGAGGTCTTTCGGCCGCAGCCTTGCATCGACGACGAGGCCCGATGCCGTGGGCAGGATCTCCATGATCTTTTCGCCGGGGGCGATCACGCTTCCCTTGGAATTATAGGCCGACGACACCACGATGCCTGCCGCCGGCGCCTTGATCGTCGTGCGGCGCAGCACCGCCTCCGCCGCCCTGGTCTGCTCCTCGACGTCGGCCAGATTGGAGCGAACGTCGTCCAGCTTCGTCAGCGCCTCCTCGACGCGTTGCGTGGTCTGGCGCTCGATCTGCTCCTGGGCTTCGACGATCTGGGTGTTGGCCGTCGCCAGATTGGCCTCCAGCGCCCCGGCCTGCCCGACGAGATCGGCCTCGCTGCGCAATAGCTGGGAGTACTCGGTACGGTTGGTGAGGCCCTTGTCCAGCAGGCCGGTCTTGATGCCGAGTTCGTTCTTCACGACGTCGGCTTGCTGCTGAATGGCCTGCTGCTGGGCCTGCAACCCCACCACCGACTGCCGATGCATGGCGACGCGTTGTGCCAGGATCGATTTTTCCGACCGGAACCGGGCCAGCCTGGCGGCGAATTCCTTTTGCTGCTCGCGAACCAGGATCTCGAAATCGTGCTGGAAAGGTGCCGGCGCCGCTTCGGTGATGGGGCCCATCCTGTCCAACCCATCGCGTTCCGCCTCCAGCCGCGCCGCACTTGCCCTGAGCGCGATCGACTGCCTCACCAGCCGGTTGAGCTCGGCCTGCGCGGCGGTTGGGTCCAGCACGACCAGGTCCTGGCCCTGTTGCACGCGATCGCCTTCATGGACCGGTAGTTCCCTGATGATACCGCCCTCGCGATGCTGGATGCGGATGTTTCCGCCGGTCGCCGAGATCGTGCCTTGCGTGATCACCGCTCCCGACAAGGGAGCGCTGACGGCCCAATAGCCGAAGCCGCCCGCCAGCACCGCTATGGCGACGTAGCCGGTCAGGGCCACGCGTCTTATGTCGGTGCGCGGCTGGCTGTCCCAGGCGAGGCTCTGTGTCGTCATCTCACGATCCGAAACTGCCACCCGCGCGGATTGTCGGGACGAATGACCCGGTCACCACCGTGCTCTGCTGGGGGGCCTTGCCGATGACCGAACGCCGCAGCACCTCGTCGCCAGGGCCGAAGGCTTCGACCATGCCGCCGCGCAAAAGCATCACGCGGGCGCAAGCGGCGGCGATCGAAGGGCGATGGGTGACCACGATGACCGTGACGCCCGCCGCTCGCGCGGCCGAAAGCACCGCCTCGAGCGCGGCCTCGCCGCTGCCGTCGAGATGGGAGCTGGGCTCGTCGAGTACCAGGAGCCGCGGATTTCCGTAGAAGGCGCGCGCCAGGCCGATTCGCTGGCGCTCGCCCCCCGACAGCGCCCTGTCCGACGGGCCGATCATGGTCTGGTAGCCGTCGCGCTGCGCCAGGATCAGCTCGTGCACCTGGGCGCGCCTTGCCGCCTCGACGATCGCGGCGTCGTCCGCTTGCGGGTCGAAGCGGGCGACGTTTTGCGCGATCGATCCAGGAAAGAGCTCAACCTCCTGCGCAAGGTAGCCGACATGCTTTCCAAGCTGGCTCTCGTCCCAGGTCCTGAGGTCGGCGCCGTCGATCCTGATTGAGCCGCCGGTCGGTTGGGCGGCCCCCACGAGCAACCGCGCCAGTGTCGATTTGCCGGCCCCGCTCGGGCCGACGACGGCCAGCGCTTCGCCCGCGCCGATCGCAAAGTTGAGCCGCTTGAGGATGGGTTCCGTGCCGGGTTGGGCGTTCGGCGCCATGAAGAAGACGTCCTGCACGGAAATCGCGCCGGCCGGATCGGGCAGGATCAGTTTTCGCGGCTCCGTCGGACGCATTGCGAGCGCTTTTTCCAGCCGCGTCCACGCCCGCCGCGCGTCGGCGATCTGCCGCCAGGCGCCGATCAGCTGGTCGAGCGGCTGCAGCGCGCGCGACGACACCAGCGAGGAGGCGAAGATCATGCCAGCCGTCATCTGCCCCTGCAGCACCAGCCATGCGCCGGCGCCGAGGATCGCCAGTTGCAGCATCATGCGCAGCGCCCGCGAGGCGCCGCTGAAGATCGCGTTGGCGCTCGAGGAACGGTCATGGAAAGTGAGCGCCGCCGCCACGTGCCGTCCCCAGACCAGCGAGGCATTCCGCACCATGCCCATGGCGCGCAGCGTCTCGGCATTGCGGGCAAAGGCCTGTTCCGCCTGGCTGGCCAACGCCGAACGCTCCGCGGACAAGGCATCGTTCCTGCCGATCGCAAGCTGGTTGGCCACGACGAGGAATAGCAGAAGCACCGCGCCGGCGACCGTCACCCAGAACAGCACCGGATGGATGAGATAGAGCAAGGCGAGGAAGACAGGGGCGAAAGGCAGGTCGAACAGCACCGCCACGCCGCGTGACCTGATGAAGGCGCAGACCGAAGCGAGATCGCGCAGCGGCGACAGGCCGCCGGCATATCTCGCGCCGAGCGAAACGGCGAAGGTGCTGGCACCCAGCTTGCGGTCGACGGTCGCCGCGACGCGCTGCGTGTAGACGGCGCGGATCGCGTCCAGCAGCCCGAGGAAGGCGAGCGCGAGCACCGCGATAGCTGACAGATAGACAAGCGTCTCGACGCTGGAGGACGGCAGCACGCGGTCATACACCTGCAGCAGGTAGAGCGGAATCACCAACAGCAGGATGTTGATCAGCAGCGAGAAGACGCCGACATCGGCGATAGCGCGCAGGAAGACCGGACGCAGGCCGGACGGTCCAGTCATTTCCGCATTTCCCGCCGCTGCATGATCCCGGCCCTTACGCGTGGCCCCCGAATTCGGAACCGCCGTGCAGCGTGCTGCTGGCGATGCTATGCGTGGCGGTGCTGGTGGTGGTGTGCAAAGCGCTCGCCGGCGCGTTGTCCAGCGTATAGGCGCGGATATAGTCGATCTTCATCTCGGCAGGCGTCGCCAGATGATCGGGAGGCGCGCCGGCAAGACCGCCGACCGCGAGATCGGCCAGCATGTACATGGGCTTGTGCATATCGGATGGCGTCGCCGCTTCCGCGACCTGGACACCGTCATAAGTCCAGACGAGCTTGTCCGGCGTCCACAGCAGCCCATAGGTGTGGAAGCCGGCGGTATCCATGGTGTTTACCGTCGACGTCACCTTGGTGTGGGTTCCCGTTTCATTCGAATGCGCCGTCATGATCAACGAGTTCGGGTCCTGCCCGCGCGTCTCGACCACATCCAGTTCCGGCGGCCACGAGCCGTCTGCCGGCAGCAGCCAGAAGGCGGGCCAGGCGCCGGCGTTCTCGGGCAGGTCGGCGCGCATTTCGAAATAGCCGTAGGTTTGTGAGAAGGTGCTGTGCGTATTGAGGATACCTGACGTGTATTCGTAGTTGTTGATCAGGGGCTTGATGTCGGCCGGTGCCTGCGCGGCGGTGATGGTGAGCACGCCGTTATTCACGCTGAACGGGTGGACGGAACTCGTCGGCCCGTAATTGGCGTCGATGTACCATTGCAGCTCGCCATTGCTGGTCAATGTGCTGCCGTTCGGCGCTCCCCATGAGAAGTTGGTATCCCACGTGCCGCCCTGAGCGTTGTGAAGATTGAGCGCGTTGAAATCGTCGCTGAAGGACAGCTTCATGCCGGACAAGTCGATCGGCAATTCGAACTGGTTGGGCTGCAGCTTGTCGATTGTCGTGTCCTTGAACTCGAGGATCTCGCCGGATCCGAGGTTCAGCAGCACGTTCGATCCCGCCTGGATCAGGTTCGAGTGAACGGCATCGAACGACGTGAAACCATAGCCGTTGAGGCGGACGGTGTCGGTGGCGGCGAAATTGGCGATCAGGTCGCTGCCGTTGCCTTTCGAGATGACGAACGTGTCGTAGCCACCGCCGCCATCGATCAGAACATCGTTTCCCGCGCCGCCGTCCAGCGTCTGGTGCCCAGCCTTGGCGGTGATGATGTTGTCCAAGCCGTTTCCGAAAGCGTAGTTGTTGGGGTTTGTGACGATGAGGTTCTCGACATTGGCGGGGAGCTTGTAGCTCATCCACGTGCTGATCGTGTCGATGCCTGCCCCGGCGCCCTCGGCCACCTTGTTGCCCGCCCCATAGAGGTAATAGATGTCATCGCCCGTGCCGCCATGCATGGTGACGTTGAGATTGCCCGCTCCGTAAAACGAGTCATTTCCCGCGCTGCCATACAAGTCGGGCCCGGCCCCAGGCGCCGAGAACCAGTGGTTGGACGTACCGCTATAGGGAAGAGGAACACCCACGGCATTGACGAAGAAGCTCATCGGATACATCCTCCTCGTGAGGCATGGCCGCCTCGAACCGTTCGCTTACGGACTTCCGGATGGCCACGTCGGATCAATGCTGAAAGGAACGATTTCGTTCCGGGGAATCATTACACAACCCACCATAACATCGATCTTTCGGAAGACATATACTTATTGTCCGGGAAAAGAGCGGCGCCTAAGCAAAGATATTTAGTAAAATGGTGTATAAACTAGAAATTGCAAAGGATCTACTTAGATGAATGATCTACTTAGATGACGGCTACCCCTCCGAGCCCATCAGCCTCCCTCCTCGGCGCATGGTGGGCGGGAAGCTTAGGCCATCAGAGAGCGGCTTCGATCGGCTCGGCAAGCCTGGGATTTGAGCGTGCCGCGATCAGGCAACTGGTGACGATGAGACCCGCTCCCGCCAGCGTGGTCCAGGTCACCGCCTCGTCGAAGAAGAGGAAGCCAAGTGCGATCGCCCAGATGAAGGCGGAGTATTCCGTCGGGATCAGATACTGCGCTTCCGCCCGCGCATAGGCCCAGCTCATCAGGAATTGGCCGGCGAGCGACAGCGCCGTCACGCCGGCGAGCGGAAGCCAGAGCTCGCGCGGCAGGGTAATGGCCAGCCAGGGTGACGCGAGACCAAGGAAGACCGCCACGCAAAGGTTCTGGAACAGCATGATCTCGATCGGCTTGGCCACCAGCGCCTGCTGCCGCGCAAGGATCAGATTGTAGGCATAGAACACCGTCGACACCAGCACCGCCGCCGTGCCGAGCAAGGCATCCCTGGCATGGCTTGTCTGCCCGAACTGTCCACCGACGATGATTGCGACGCCCGCAATGCCGGCCAGCGAAGCCCAGATCGCCTGACGCTGTATGCGTTCGCCGAGCAGCAACGCCGCCAGCAGCAGGGCGAACAGCGGCGCCACGAAACTGAGCCCGATCGCCTCCGCCAGCGGCAGCCGGGCAAGCCCCCAGAAGAAGGACAGCAGGACAAAGCCGACGACCGCGGCACGCAGCGCATGCAGCCTGAGCACGGAAGGCGTGGGCAGCGTGCGCGGTCCCGCCGACCAGCCGGCGCCGGCAACCACGGTCGCGAGCATGCTGCGCCACAGCACCGTGTTGTAGACGCCGACGGCAAGGACCAGGACCTTCATCGCCGCGTCCATCCCCGACAGCAGGAAGATGCCAAGCGCGCAGACAAGCACCGGGATCATGGGAGAAACGGCGCCTGCCAGGCTGGATGACTTCACGAGGCCTCTCATGTGACGGATCGCAGCCGGATATATCAGGGCGGACCGGCGGAGCCAGATGGCAGCCCCGCCGATATGGCGGTCCAACCATGGCGACTTGTGGAATGGCTGGGAAAGCTCGCAGCGAGCCCGCCAACCATTGCCGGCTTGTCTAGCGGCGCGTGACCGCGAAAGCGGATATCTGAGCATCGAGTTTCGGCCATGGCATGACGGACCGGCTTTTGCGCTATTCTGGCAAGTCCGCCTTCCGAAGGCCCTCGATATAGTTGTCGCGGTCTTCCACCCGTTGAAACGGGGCAGCACCTCCGCGAGGTCCGAAAGCCGCAATGTGGGATCGAGTTCGCGCAGGCGCGCATCTTCTCCGCTTCAGAAAGCTGTCCCGCCAAGGCATGACTTGCCATCGCGACACGCATCGCGCTCGCGTAGTTCGGCTGCGAGCGCAAAGATCTCGGTTTACGCTTGGCACCTTCGATTTCAGCCTCCTCGACCTTCGGCGTGATTGCGCCGACTACGTTTGAGGCGATCTGATCCTGGAGATCAAAGATCTCCGCCAGAGTGCCGTCAAAAACAGTCGGCCCATAAATGGAGGCCGGTGGAAGAGTCGAGGAGCTGTCCTGTACGGCCAACGTTTTGGCGGCAAGAGATTTGAGTTAGGATGACGCAGCACTGGCGCGCTATAGAGCACCCTTATGAACGAATCTGCCAATAGAGCAGACAGCAACACAGCAGTCGCGAGCGACCTTGCCGACGGCGATCCCCGCCTTGCCTTCATTTATCAGGAGGCGGTGAGAGGCCTCAATCACCAGCAGAACCTCGTCGAGAACATGAACGCCCGCGCCGGCAGCCTCATCTTCGCCACTGCGTTCGCCAACTCGCTGCTTGGCGGAAGGGCGCTTTCCGACGGGCTTGGGCTTTGGGACTGGATCGCGGTGGTTCTGCTGTTCGCCATCGGCGGGCTGATCGTCTTCTTGCTTTGGCCCTACCACAAATACACGTTCCGCTTCGACCCAGAAGAGCTGCTCCATCAATATGTCGACGGCGACAGGCCGGCAAACATGTCGGCCATGCAGCGCGCGCTCGCCCTTCGCATCAAGGCGGACATGGTCAGCAACTGGCGCATTATCCAGCGGCTTCGGGTGGCATTGCAGATTGCGCTGGTCCTTCTGTTGTTCGACATCCTGGCCTGGCTTTTCGCGATCGCGGGTATTTGAGCCGTTCGATATTCGGAGCCGACCCGACCTGGACCGACGACCGCCCTTTGAGGTGGCAGTCTGCCGACGAGCACCTTCGGGAACTGAGGCATCAGCACGACCTTGCCGGTCGAGCCGCCCTCTTCGGGCAAAGGACGAGCACGTGGCTCCCGGGACGGGCGCCTTCGCAAGAGCGCTGTGTCTGCGGCACCCTCACCTGCTTGCGAGGCGCTGAGGGGCGGCGCGGCGTTGCATGCAGATCTTTCGCGCAGCCGCAACTCCTTGCAGGAACGCGAAAAAAGGGCGACGCAAGCGCCGCCCCGTATCCCTTGGAGGACAATCCGATCCGGCGGATCAGGCCGCCTGGGCTTCTCCGGCGATGGCGTCGGCGGCGCGGGCGGCCTTCAGCACCTTGGCCCACCAGGCGACGTCGTTGACCAGCGCGGTGGCGGCCTGATTCAGGTGCTCGAGATCTTCGAGCTTCTTCTCGCCCTGGCGCACGGCCAGGAAATCGCCCCAGGCGATATGGACTGCGGACTTGACCGGCGCCATCTGCAATTCGACGGCGTGGAGACGAAGCTGTTCGACGGCGCGGGCGCCACCGACGCTGCCATAGCCGACAAAGCCGGCCGGCTTCTTGTTCCATTCGTTGGCGGCGTAGTCGATCGCATTCTTCAGCACGGCCGTCGGGCCGTGATTGTATTCGGCGGCGGTGAAGATGAAGCCGTCGAATCCGGCGACCTTCTTCTGCCAGCGCTGTGCGACTTCGTTCTGCGACGGCGCCCAGGCGGAGGAGGCGACCTCATCGAAGAAGGGCAGCGGAAAGTCGCGCAGATCGACAATTTCGACATCGATGTCGGCATGTGCCTTGGCGATCTTGGCGATCCACTGCGTCGGTACGTCGGCGAAGCGGGCGGCGCGCGTCGAACCGATGACAATGGCGATTTTGGGCTTGGACATAAGGGGCTCTCCTTGCGGGAATTTTTGGTATCGTTTGGATACCGGCGCTATATGTGATACTGACAATTTGATGCGCAAGGAGGCACGTTTTTGTTACTGAGGCACCCGCATAACACCGAGGACTGCCGCGCCGTGTCGGAAATCCTGCAGCGCGTCGGCGACAAATGGACCGTGCTCGTGGTCGGCAAGCTGGGCGGCGGACCGCTGCGTTTCAACGAATTGCGCGCCGCCGTCGGCGGCATCTCCCAGAAGATGCTGACCACCACCTTGCGCGGCCTGGAGCGCGACGGCTTCGTCACGCGCAAGGTGTTTCCGACCATTCCGCCGCGCGTCGATTACGAGCTGACGGAGCTTGGTCACGAGTTGCTGGTGCCGGTCGGCGCGCTCGGCGAATGGGCCCGCAAGAACACCCAGCGTGTCCAGTCGGCACGCGCCAGATTCGACGACATGCACGCCTGAAGCCCATGCGCGGCAAGGGATTCGGGACCTGCACTGAGCGGCTCTAGCTGCCCAGGCGAAGTCACGGTTCCCTGAAAGCGACTTGGAAATAGTCCATGGCGCTCGATGCCGGCCCGACGCGCCCGGCCCCCCTCTCGACGATAACCGCATTCCAACGGCAGCCAGTCAGGCTCTTCGCGCCAAGCAAGGCGTCTGGCTGCAGAGTATGCACGTCGCTGTTCGCTGCTTCGCATCCGTGGTGTGCAGGCAGGCAGTGCGCCCAAGGTCCTGTTTGACTTCGGCGTAAGCGGTTATGCCGAGCAGGCAGACCAAGGCCACGAGAGCCGCCGCAAGCCAGCCGTTCAACAGGTGTTGACGCATTGTCTTCCTCCGGTGCCCCGCAGCATTGCGCTTGGAAGGCAACGGCAGCATGTCGCTGAACGCATCGCTTCGCTCGGGCGATGTTACAAATGCCCGGGCTTGGCGGGTATCGAATCAGCTCTCGGCCGGAACCGCCTTCGGCTTGCCCTCGCCGTCGAGCGCCACCATGACGAAATCGGCGTGCGTCACCTTTTCCATCAGGTCGGAAAGATAGCGCTGCGCCCAGGCCTCGACCTTGAGCGTCATCGAGGTGCGGCCGACGCGTTCGACATGGGTGTAGATGCACAGCGTGTCGCCGATCTTCATCGGCTTGGCGAACGACATTTCCTTGACCGCCGCCGTCACCACGCGGCCTCTCGCGCGCTCGGCGGCGCGGATGCCGCAGGCAAGATCCATCTGCGCCATCACCCAGCCACCGAAAATGTCGCCTGCGGCATTGGCGTCCGAAGGCATGGCCAGGGTGCGCAGCGTCAGGTCTCCGATCGGCCGTCCGTCCGCGTACTGCACCATGGGCAGAATCCTTAAGCAGTGAGGTCATCGATCCCGTATCGCCGCTACGGGAATAGGTCAACGCGCGGCGGCTGCTGTTTCCTCGCCCCAAGGCCATAGGCTAACCCTGCATTCGCCCGATTGTGCCGGATTTTCAGCGGCTTCGGGTGTCAGGGAGGTCCTCCCAATCGCCGAGGAACGCGGTTCCTGGAGATCGCACCTCTCAAAAGTAACGTGCGAGGTTAGCGCGGATGCGGTCGAGAACCGTATGCCCGGAAATGTCTGGAACGAATGCCTTGCCGGTGATCGCCTCGTAAGCCTGGGCATACACCCCAGAGGCCTGTTCGACGATCTCGTCCGGAATGCTCGGGATCGGGTCCTTGTAGGGATCGCAGCGCGCGGTCACCCATGAGCGGATGAAATCCTTGTCGAAGCTCTCCGGCCGCGTGCCATCAGCCAGCGCCTGTTGGTAGCTCGCCGCGATCCAGTACCGGCTGCTGTCGGGCGTGTGGATTTCGTCGGCGAGAATGACCGCCCCGTCCTTGTCTGTGCCGAATTCGTATTTCGTGTCGGCCAGGATCAGGCCGCGTTCGGCTGCGCGCGCCTGGCCGCGGGCGAACAGCTTCAAGGCATAATCCGAAACCGTGTCCCACTGCTCCTGCGTGAGCAGGCCCTGCTCCAGGATCTCGGCCCTGGACAGCGGCTCGTCATGGCCGCCGTCGGCCGCCTTGCTGGTCGGCGTGATGACCGGCTCGGCCAGCCTCTCATTGTCGCGCAGGCCGTCTGGCAGGCGCATTCCATACATGTCCCGTTCGCCGCGTCGGTAGCGGGTCAGGATCGAGGTGCTGGTGGTCCCCGCCAGATAGCCGCGCACGACGATCTCGACCGGCAGTATGTCGAGCCTTGTGCCGACGACGACGTTGGGGTCGGGATATTCCAGCACATGGTTCGGGCAGATGTCGGCGGTTTCCTCGAACCAGTACCGCGCCGTCCGGGTGAGGATCTCTCCCTTGAACGGGATCGAGGTCAGGATGATGTCGAAGGCGCTGAGACGGTCGGTGGCGATGATGATACGCCTGCCGTCGGCCAGGTCGTAATTCTCGCGGACCTTGCCTTTGTAATAGCCCGGCAGTTCGGGAATGAAAGCATCCGACAGGACACGCATGGGTTCTCCTGCCTTTGCGCGGAGTGGCCAGGGGCATGATTCCGAAAAGTTGCAGACTTATCGGAAAAAATCATGCCGAAATGATGCTATCCGCATAGTCCGTCGACCCCATGCATATCAAGCGCGATTGTCGGCATTCCCCGAAAGCCGGCCGGTATACCAGTCGCTTTTTTCACAACCGATGCCGGAAGGCGCGGCGACGCGGCGAACCCATGGCGTCTAGGCTGCGCCAGATTTCCGGAGCCGCCATTTTCATCATGCAGACCTATGACTTCATCATCGTCGGCTCCGGCTCGGCCGGCTCGGTTCTGGCCGACAAACTGTCGGCTTCGGGCCGCTTCTCGGTGCTGGTGCTGGAAGCCGGCGGCAGCGACCGGCGCTTCTACGTGCAGATGCCGCTCGGCTACGGCAAGACCTTCTTCGATCCCACGGTGAACTGGAACTACAAGACCGAGCCGGATCCCGGCCTCGGCGGCAATGTCGACCACTGGCCGCGCGGCAAGCTGCTTGGCGGGTCAAGCTCGATCAACGCCATGGTCTGGATCAGAGGCGCGCGCGAAGACTTCGATGACTGGCGCGCCGCCGGCAATCCCGGCTGGGGCTATGACGATCTGTTGCCGGCCTTCAAGGCGCTCGAGGACAATGAAGCCGGCGCCGACGCATGGCGCGGCAGCGGCGGTCCCCTGCACATCAGCGACACCACCGATGCCGTCCACCCGCTGACGAAGCGCTATCTCACCGCAGGCCAGCAGGCCGGTCTGCCGCTCAATCCCGATTTCAATGGTGCTGCCCAGGAAGGCGTCGGCATCTACCAGATCTCGACCAAGAACGGCCGCCGCATGTCGGCCGCCCGTGCCTTCCTGCGCCCGGCGATGAAGCGCGCCAATGTGCGCGTGGAGACCAACGCGCTGGCAAGCCGCGTCTTGTTCGAAGGCAAGCGCGCCGTCGGCGTCGAGTATTTGCAGAACGGTCAGACCAGGACGGCCCGCGCCGGCCGCGAAATCATCCTGTCCGCGGGTTCGATCAACTCGCCGCAGCTCATGCAGCTCTCCGGGGTGGGTCCGGCGGCGCTGCTTGAAGGCTTGGGCATCCCGGTCGTGCATGCCAACGAGAATGTCGGCGCCAATCTGCAGGACCATGTCGGCATCAACTACACCTTCAAGGGCAAGCTGCCGACGCTCAACCAGATCCTGCGTCCCTGGTGGGGCAAGCTTTTGGTCGGCATGCAGTACATCCTGACCCGCTCCGGCCCGCTATCACTG
Organism: Mesorhizobium sp. CO1-1-11; assembly: GCF_020164995.1. Classification (NCBI taxonomy): domain Bacteria; kingdom Pseudomonadati; phylum Pseudomonadota; class Alphaproteobacteria; order Hyphomicrobiales; family Phyllobacteriaceae; genus Mesorhizobium; species Mesorhizobium sp. CO1-1-11. The sequence continues at coordinate 125,047 of NZ_JAIUHE010000013.1, read as the reverse complement.
TCGATGAATCATGGCGGCGGCTTCTTCCGCACCGATCCGGCCTTCTCCCGCCCCAACATGCAGCTCTATTTCCAGGCCTTCTCGACCCTCATCCCGAAGAACGGCGAGCGGCCGATCCTGACGCCGGATCCGTGGCCGGGCTTCTCCATCGGCCTGTCCAACTGCCGGCCATCGAGCCGCGGCGAGATCATGATCCGCTCCAGCAATCCGCTCGATTATCCCAAGATCGTCGCCAACGCCTATTCGACCAATGCCGATGTCGAGGAAATGCTGTCGGCGGTGAAATTCGTGCGCAAGATCGCCTCGATGCCCGCCATGGCCGAGATCATCGCCGAAGAGGTGCTGCCCGGTCCGTCGATCCGGTCCGACGCCGACTTGATCACCGATTTCAGGAAACGCTCCGGCACCGTCTATCACCCGGTCTCGACCTGCCGCATGGGACCCGATCCCTCGCGCTCCGTCGTCGATCCGCGCCTCACGGTGCACGGGCTCGAAGGCTTGCGCATCATCGACGCCTCGATCTTTCCCGACAACATCACCGGCAACACCAACGCCGCCTCGGTCATGACCGGGTGGAAGGGCGCCGAACTGCTTCTGGAGGACCAAGAATGAAGATCACCGACGTCAAGACCTGGGTTGTCGGCAACCCGCCACCCGGCATCGGCGGCAAGTATTTCATCTTCGTCAAGCTCACCACCGATGGCGGCGTGGTCGGCTATGGCGAGGCCTACAACGCCACCTTCTCCGCCCATGTCACGGCCAAGCTCGTCGAGGACATGGCCGAGCGCTATCTGATCGGCCACGATCCGCACGACATCGAGAACTTCTTCCGCCGCGCCTATTCCTCCGGCTTTACCCAGCGCCCCGACGTGACCGGCATGGGCTGTTTTTCCGCACTCGAAATGGCTTGTTGGGACATCGTCGGCAAGGAAGCCAACAAGCCGGTCTACAAGCTCCTTGGCGGCCAAGTTCACGAGACGCTGCGCTCCTACACCTATCTCTATCCGCACACCGGCAGCGTCCATTCCGAGGACGCGCCGGATGGCAGGAATGTCTACAACGACCCGGAGATGGCGGCGGCCTGCGCGCTCGAATATGTCGAGCAGGGGTTCAATGCCGTCAAGCTCGACCCGGCCGGCCCCTACACCGCCTTCGACGGCCACCAACCGCGCCTCGTGGACATCGATGTCTCGACCCGCATGATCAAGGCGATCCGCGAGGCGGTCGGCACCCGCGCCGATATCCTGTTCGGCACGCACGGCCAGTTCACGGCATCGGGCGCGCTGCGCATGGCGCGCGCCATCGAGCCTTATGATCCGCTGTGGTTCGAGGAGCCGGTGCCGCCCGACATGCCCGAAGTGATGGCGCAGGTCGCCCGCGCGACTTCGATCCCGATCGCCACCGGCGAGCGGCTGACGACCAAATCCGAATTCGCCCGTGTCATCGAGAACCGCGCCGCCACCATCCTGCAGCCGGACCTCGGCCGCTCCGGCGGCATTCTGGAAACCAAGAAGATCGCGGCCATGGCCGAGGCCTATCACATCCAGGTCGCGCCGCACTGCTATTGCGGGCCGATCGTCGGTGCCGCCAACATCCAGCTCGCGGTGACGCTGCCCAACTTCCTGATCCTGGAATCGCTGAAGCAGTGGGACGGTTTCCACGCCACGCTGTTGAAGAAGAAGATCGAATGGCAGGACGGCAACGTCATCCCGTCGAAGGAGCCGGGCCTCGGCGTCGAGCTGAACGAGGCGGTCTGCGACGCCCATCCCTACACCGGCAAGGACCTGCATCTGCAGATGATGCAGACGCCGCTGATGCCGTGAGCGAAAGCTACGCCTTCATCGGCCTTGGCCATCTCGGCGGCAATCTTGCCGCCAGCCTGATCCGCAACGGCTTTGACGTCACCGTCGTCGACCGCGACCCCGCCGCCGTCGAGCGCCTTGTCGCGCTCGGCGCGACGGCCGCCAATAGCCCGGCCGAAGCCGCGGCGCGGGCCGGCAATGCCATCACGTGCCTGCCTTCACCAAAAGTCAGCGAGGCGGTGCTGGGCGGCCCGGGCGGATTGCTGGAAGGGCTGCCCAGGGGCGGCACCTGGATCGAGATGTCGACCAACGGCCGCGACGAGATTTTGCGGCTGGCCGCCCTCGCCTCGGCCAAGGGGATCGGGACGCTGGAATGCCCGGTCACCGGCGGTGTGCATCTGGCGGCGGCCGGCAAGATCACCGCGCTGGTCGGCGGCGACGTCCCCCTCTACGAGCGTCACCGCCCGGCCATCGAAGCGATGTGCGCCAAGTCGTTCCTGATGGGCCCGATCGGCTCGGCGGCGGTGATCAAGGTTATCACCAACATGCTGGCCTTCATCCATCTGGTCGCCGCCGGCGAGGCGCTGATGCTGGCCAAGCAAGGCGGGCTCGACCTCGCGCAATCCTACCACGCCATCGTCGCGTCTTCAGGCAACAGCTTCGTCCACGAGACCGAAAGCCAGTTGGTGCTGAACGGCTCCTACGACATCGGCTTCACCATGGACCTTGCGCTGAAGGACCTTGGCTTTGCGCTGACCATGGCCGAACAATCCGGCGTGCCGCTCGATCTGGCGTCGCGCGTCAACGCGATCTTCGAGCAAGGCAAGGCGGCTTATGGCGGCGATGCCTGGTCGACCCAGATCGTCAAATTGCTTGAAGATACCGTCGGCACCGACCTGCGCGCGCCGGGCTTTCCGGCCAGGCTGGAAATATGAACTAGCAAATAAAATCAAGATGTTGGGCGAGCATCTAGAATCATAGCGGCAACAACTTGAATCAGAGCTGCAACATCTCGACCGGTTTCTCGGGCGAGAGTTTCGATCGGACTGCATGGCTCGGCGATTGGCGGGAGACACCCCTTCCTTTCGTCATCCTCGGGCTTGACCCGAGGATCCATCCCGTAACATCAAGGCGCTGCAACGGTGCTGATTTCGGCTCCGCCGCACTCTTCGGCCAATATCACGGCATGGATCCCAGTGTCTCCGCGACGGAGCTTCGCTCCTGCTTCGCCCTGGGATGACGACGTTGAGACGCTCCACCGCCGGGCTGTGCCTTGATTCAATATCTCACCAGCAACGCACCAGGCAGGATCTCGAAGGTGGCGGGTATGCGCCCCGGTGACTCGCCGTCTATGTCGACCAGCGCGCCATTCTTCTCGACGTCGCCGAGCGGTTCGACAACCACTTTCCTGCCGCGCAGGATGGTGATCGCTGGATGGTTGCGGTGCCGCCCACCATAGAGCAGGCGGATGTCCCAGATCAGCTTCAGCTTGCCCGCCGCGCGCAGGATGACGATGTCGAACTGTCCATCGGTCAGTTCCGCATCGGGCGCGATCATCATGCCGCCGCCGAAGAATTTGCCATTGGCCACCGCCACCAGCGCCATGCGCGCCTCGACCGCGTCACCGTCATCGACGGTGATCCGCACGTCCTGGAAGCGGTAGCGGATGAACTCGACCACGGTGCGCCACAGGAACAGCGCCTTGGCCGACATCCTGCCCTTGCGCTTGTCGGCATTGACGGCGCGATCAGTGGCGCCCGACAGGCCAAGGCTGGCGATGTTGATGAAGTGGCGGCTGGCCAGCGCGCCATGGTCGTCGATATAGCAGATGCGGCCGGCATCGACCGCCCTGGCCTTCGCCCCGGCAATCCGTTCCAGCGTCGCGCCGATCTCCTTCGGCAGGCCGAGCCCGCGCGCGAAGTCGATGCCGGTGCCGCACGGCAGCAGGCCAAGCTCGGTCGTCCTGCCGCCCTCCTCGCGGGCCTGCAGCAAGCCGTCGGCCACCTCGCTCGCCGTGCCGTCGCCGCCGGCCGCGATCACCAGGTCGAAGCCGTTTGCCGCGAGATCGAGCGCCAGCCGCTCGGCGTCGCCTTCGGCCTGCGTCTCGCGCAGTTCGAAATCGCCGAAGTGCTTTTTCAGCGCGGCGGCGACGTCAGGCCAATGCCGTTTCAGCCGGCCGCCGCCGGCAATCGGATTGAGCACCACCCCGACCTTCAAGTTTCGCCCTCCCCGACGCCGGACCTGGATGCCCGATCCTTTGCCGGCATTCAAACTCGTACCGGCCGGCGGAGCAAGGGCGCGTTCGGCCATGGACGCCAAAAAGCGCGGGGCAGGCTGTCTAAGGCCTTCGCGCTTGAACTTCCCTGGCTTCTGGCATTGGTCCCCGATAATCCCGCTATCCACAGGGGCGCGGCCATTCCCCAAACCCCTTACCCGGCGTAAGTTGAACCCATCTCAGGCGGCTACCGATCATCAAGCCGAAAGGCGAAGTGAAAGGCGGATTTCCTGAGGCCCGTACGGCCCGGAACGAGAGCAGGCTTGCTTGTTCAAGGGACGGAAGCCGAGACCTACGGGGCCGCGGAAAGCGTGCCAACGCCGACGGCGGACCGATGCTGCCATGAAGGACGGCAAAAACCTTCGATGGCACGCAGGGCAAAAGCCCGCAAGGGCCTAGACCGGCGTGGTCTGGAACGGATGCTGCTCTCGGGTGGCTTCTGGCAGGACCGTCAAAATCAAGGCCGGCATGGCGCGACGACTTTACGGAAGTTGCTGCCGCGACCGTGTCCTGATCTGACAGGGAGGCGCTGGGAGAAATCCCGGCGCCGACTGTCTTTAGGCTCTCCCACGCGATTTTTACGGTGTTTCCGGTTGGGGCTGCAACCAGCGGCAAAATCAGCTAACGTTCGACGTCGTCAGAGCCCGTTTGAAAACGCGCTCTGCCGAGTCGGATGGCGTGGTTTTCGAGAACCGAAGCACAGCGGACCTTTGGGTCCGTGAGCACAGTTCTACTGCGGTGCAGTAGAACGCGGAAGCGCAGAAAACCGCGTCAGGCGGCTGGCAGAGTAGCGTTTACAAATGGGCTCGTAGAAGGGGGATACTTCATGACGCTGATCCAGAAGCTTGCAGTCGCCTACGCGTTCTTGTTCTTCGGCGTCGTGGCCATCGGCTACATTCCGGCCTTCAACGATGCAGACGGCAATCTGTTCGGCCTGTTCTCATTGCAATGGTACGACGACCTGCTGCACGCCTTCTCCGGCGTCTGGGCGTTGGCTGCCGCCTTCATCTCGCATCGCCAGGCGGTGTTCTATTTCAAGCTGTTCGGCTCGATCTATCTGTTCGACGGCGTGCTCGGGCTGATCACCGGCTCCGGCTGCCTCGATGCCGGTATCTTCATCAACGGCTTCCGCTCCCTCAACGACATCGAATTCCCTGCCCGCTTCTTCGCCAACCTGCCGCACATCGTCATTGGCGGCATCGCCGTCTATATCGGCTTCTGGCTGTCGAAGCGCATCTACGACCACTTCGCCACGGCCTGACGGCCAATGTTCCTGTTCCGGTTGATAAAGCGCATCGTCAAGGCGATCCTCTGGCTGATCGTCATCGTCATCCTGATCCCGATCGCCGGGCTCGCCTATGGCTTCCTGACGACGCCGGCGCTCGACAGGACGCCGCTGCCAGGCATTGCCGACGGCGCGCCGCCCAAGGCACTGGCCGACAAGGTGCGCGCCGAAATCCCCGGCTACCAGCGGCCGGAGGAGTCGACCTTCCTCACCTATCCGGAATGGGCGATCGTCTACGCCGCGCGCGAATATGCCGGTTTCGTCGCCAAGGACCAGCCGAGCGGCTTTCCCTATTGGTCCTACGTCGGCCGCTTCTGGCAAGACTATGCCACGGTGATCCGCGCCAGTTCTCCCTACAAGTTCAACTACGCCAACCACCAGATGCTGGTCATCATCGGCACCAGCCATTCGATCGAGCATATCCTGCAATGGGCCTATGAGAACACGGTCGGTCGCATCACCGAGGCGACGTCAGCCAAGCGCACGGCGGCCGACATCTACCAGGCCAAGGTGGCTGCGGAGTATGCTTCTTTCCTCGATCAGGTGCCGTGGTACCAGTTCCCTTATGCCGAGAAGCGCGCCGGGCTGTTCGCGGTGCAGCCGGCGCCTGGTGACAGTTCCATCCGCACCAGCGAACGCAAGCTTGCCTTCGGTCTCGCCGACACCATCAAGCAAGGCTATGCCGACCTGATCACCAAGGCGCTTGCCGCGACCTCCGACCCAGCCTTCCTCGATGTCCATGTCTGGGCCAGGGGGCCGGTCGGCGAAGCCACCCGCAACGAGCCCGACACCTTGCTGGAACGCGATTACGGCGCGGACGGCACCGTCTTCGTCACCAGGCGCTACCAGGTGTTCACCGACATGATCCCGCGGCTGATCGACAAGGGTGTCTCCTTTGTCGAGATCGGCGGCAATGACGAGATCATGGTCACGGTGCTGTCGACCGATACGATCGCCATTCCCGAAGGCATGCGCATCCTGTTCAGCTATCCGCTGCCGGCGGACCCCTCGACGCGCCGCACCGGCATGGTCGTGGCCGTGCGCAAGCTGCATCTGGTGCTGCCGTCGCTGATCAAGGCCGGCGCCAGGCTCGAACACGTCTACGACTACTGAGGCTTTTCAGCCACGCCTGGTCAGGATCGGCGAGCCGTCATGCTCATTCCACAATCGCGGCAAAATCCCGCCTTGTTCGCGCGCAATGGAAGATCGCATGTCGGCCTGAAGGCGCGACATGCCTCACCGGGCTGCCGGGGGGCATCTCGAAGGGACGAGACCGTGATCAAGACCGCCCTTGTCGCCATGACCATTGTCGGCTGCGACTGCGACGCCAAGCTGTGCGAATATATCGGCGAGACGCCGGCCAAGTGGTCGACCATCGCCGATTGCGAAGCGGCGATGAAGAGCCAGATCCTGCACGAGCGCAATTTCAATTATCCGCTGGTGTCCGGCATCTGCCGCGCGAAAGGCTCGGCGTCCTCCCAGCACCTGGCCGCGATCGCGTCGGGCCCGGAACTGAAGCCCGCCAGCCGGACCGTCAGGACGGAAAGCCCGCTGCCGCCAGAACTCAGCCATCGGCCGAGCGTCCCGGTCGGATCGCCGACGACGGCCCTGGACGCGGCCGCTGCCCGGCCCGTCGCCTATGAACAGGTGGTCGACGGCGGAACCGGCGTGCTCTATCGCACGAAGAATGGCTACGCCGTGGTCAAGACCGATCTCGGCCGCGCCGCCTCGGCAACCGCCGACGCGGCAAAGCGCTCCGTGAACTGGCTGGCGGGGCTGATGCCCACGGGCCTGTAGGCCGGCCCGCGTGCCGCCCGTCTACACCGTCTCGCTCAGCGCCTTGATGGCACGGTAGAAGGTCGAGGAAAACAATTCCGTCGGGTCATAGTACCGCTTTGCCGTCATGAAGGCCGGAAGTTCGGGATAGGACGCCAGCAATTCCTTGGCCGTATAGTGCAGCTGGTAGGGCAGGAAGAAGCGCCCGCCATGCTTGATCGTCACGTCGATCAGCGCCCGCGTCAGCGCCCGCATCCTGGCGTTGCCATCGGCATCGGCCGGCTGGTTTATATAGAGCACCAGCGAATAGGCCGGCTCCGGCGCGTAGGTCAGCGCCACGTCCTCCTTGTGGACGATGCGCACCGAGGCGTTGAGCACCGGCAGATCCTGGTTGCGCAGGATTTCGCGCGCTTCCGCGATGAATGGATTATAGCTCGCGCGTGGAATAAAATATTCGTGCAGTATGTCGGTCTCGTTCATCAGGTCGTTGAACAGATACGGCACCGAATCGTGCATCGGGTTGTTGCGGGTGACGAGACAGGCCTCGCCCTGGGCAAGCGCCGAGCTACGCGGCACCGTACAACTCTCGAATTTCGGCTCCAGCGTCTTTTCGGTGAACCATTTCAGTTCCTGGAACGCGCTGCCCCATTTGGCCATGTTCATGATCACCCGCTTCAGGCCGACGCCATCGGGTTCGCCGAGCGCCGGCTGGTCGCCCGGCGGCTGCTCCGCCACCTTATCGTAGCGGTAGACGATCATGTCCTCTAGGAAATTGCCCGGCGCGGTCGACAGATGCCCGTAGAACAGGCCGATGTCCTTGTTCGGCTCCAGCACCTCGGCGAAGAATTTCGGGAAATCGTCGGATCTGATGACTTCGCGCGAGGTGCGGTAGACGGCATTGTCCACGATATCGAGCGTCGCCTCCAGCACCACGCCGAACAGACCGTAGCCGCCGACGACATGTCGGAACAGCTCGATGTTTTCGGTTGGCGAGCAGATGGTCACCGACCCGTCCGCCAGCATCACCCGCATCGAGCGGATGGAGCCGGCTACCGAGCCCGCCTGATGGTCCATGCCATGCGCGTTCACCGACAGCGAACCGCCGACTGAAAAGATGTCGGTCGACTGCATCGCCTTCACCGCGAAGCGCGGATGCAGCATGGTCTGGATGTCGTGCCAGCACGCGCCCGGCTGCAAGGTCATGGTCTTGGCCGCGGCGTCCACCGTAACCTTGTTGAACTTTCTCATATCCAGGACCAGCGCATTGTCGTCGAAAGCATGCCCGCCCATCGAATGGCGGATGGCCGCCAGCGACACTTTCAGCCCGTTGGCGCGCGCGAAGGCGAGCGCCTTGGCGATATGCTCTTCCTCGCTGACCTCGACGACGCCATAGACCGGCGTCCTCGACAGGCCGCTGGCATCGTTGATGTCGCCGCCCTTGACCAGCCAGGGCAGCGACGGATCGAAGGCGGGCGGGCTCGCGATCGGCTTCAGCGGCAGCGCGATGCCGTCTACATCGGCGATGCGTCCGGTGTTCTTCGGCCCTGACGGGCCTCGCGCCAGCCGCGCCATGGTCGTGCCGCCCCACAGCACCGCGCCGCCGACGACCGCAGCACCCAGCAGCAGCCGCCGCGACAGGCGAAATCCCTTTTGTTCCTCGGCCATGCGGATCCCCCGGCGGCCAAGGAATAGCGCGGCCTTTTGGCAAAAACCATAGCGTCGCTGCCGCAACGGCGTTCCGCCGCCGTCGTCGCCTGGCGGTGACGGTCCAAGCTAATGAAAATGGCCGGTTCCCCAAGGAACCGGCCAGATTGGAGCAGGGTCTCAAAGTCCGGTCGGCAGTCTCTATGAGGCCTTCTTGATCGACGTCACCATGCCGGTCTTGTCGTCGACGGTCACCGCCACCTTGGCGCCGACCTTCAGTTTCCCGACCGACGCATCGGGCGACAGCTGGTAGATCTTGCCGTCGTCGAGGGTGACCGACTTGGTTGTCGGATCGACGGCCTGGATGGTGCCCTGAACGGTCGCGGCATAGGCCGTGCCGAGGAAGGCGAGCAAAGCGGCGGTGGTTGCGAGGGTCTTCTTCATGGATATCACTCCGTGCTGTTTCGGTTTTCCGGTACCGCTTGGGAGAGGGCAGCACCGAACGGCCCGAAACTGGAACGAAACAGCTATCATCGGCAAATCACGTTGGGTGAATTTTCGCAAAGGATATCATAAGCTTAATTCCGACATATTGTCTGCGGCCGACATCATTCCGGGCCGCTTCGGTTCCCCCGGCGAGCGCATTTCCGTTCGCGAAAAGAGTCGTTTAGAGGGATTGTGGCGAGCGGTTGCGATCACGGCGAGGCCGCCGCAATCCGTCTCGAGCAGCATCACGAAACAGACCGCCGAGCGGTTATCGATACACATTTTGTGTCATGGATCAGTTCAGATCGCCAATTGAAATGGAGAAAACTCGCGCTCCGGTTGCAAATCTGGAACGGATGCCGGATGGTGCGCCGTTACCATGAGGGGGCCTTTCCATGAAGCTTGCAGTCCGGTCCATGATGTCCTTGATGATGTTGGCGTGTGCTCCGGGATCGGCCGGCGCGCAAGCCGCGATTCCGAACGATGACAAAGCGCTTATGTTTGCTACGGACGACCCCGAGATGGCGACGGCGACTGCAAAGGCTCTTGCCAGCCTGGATGAGTTCCTGGCCCTGGCCGGAACGCCGCCCTCTGGGACGGACAGGTTCAAATTGAAGGTCGAGGTGCGCGATGGGGATATCAGCGAGCACTTCTGGGTCATCCCGTTCCAGCGTACCGAAACGGGGTTCGTCGGCATATTGGCAAACGAACCGGCAGCTGTGCGCAATGTCGTCCTCGGCCAGGAGATAGAATTCACCAGGGACGATATTTCGGACTGGGGATATAGACACGACGGGCGGCAAGTAGGGAGCTTCACCGTGTGTGTGATGTTCAAGAGGATGTCGAAGGAAGAAGCGGACTACCTGCGCGACAAATCCGGTTACGATTGTTGATCGTTTGCCCAACCGGACTAGCTTGCGCCGATCTTGCGCACCAGTGCCGCGGTCGCCAGCATGGCACCCAGGTCCGAAATCATCGGTGCGACATGGCTGGCGTAGTCGAGCGGCACCGAAATATCAGGTAGCTCAAAAAAGTTCTTCGGTTGCGGCAGGAGCAGAAAGCCGTCGCTGCCGTTGAGCGCGACGCGCGCGGGCTCGTCCGGCCAGGTTTCGCCGAGCCATTTCAACGCTTGCGCCAGCCGGCCGGTCACCAGCGGCCGCGCCGCCTCGACATTGTTGGTGCGGAACTCGTAGGCGGCGTCGAGCTCCGGCACGCCGGACGGCAGTTCCTGCATCCTGGGCGCGAACATGCCGCGGAAAAAGCCGATCACGCCACTGGCACGTCGCGCCGCGACCAGTATACCTGGAAACGGCTCGATGGTTTCGAAGGCGACGACGACGCCCTTGAATGTGGTCGCCTTGTTCTTGGTGGCGCCCCCGTCCCATAGGTCGGCTTCGTACAGTTCGAACGCAAATCCGTCATAGCGTCCGGAGATGATATCGTCGAAGCGGCTCATGGTGAAACCGCCGACAGTCTCGCGCGGCAGTCGGTCAAAGGAATGCGGCGTCACGTCATGCTGGTAGCGCATATCCCCAATGAAGCCGAAGATGATCGGCATCAGCGTCTGGCGAAATGATTGCTGCAGCCTCGCCGCCGGCCTGATCGCCCGGAAATAGAGCACGATCGCCACCACGAAGCCGACCACGTACAGAAATACGTGCGGCGTTGAGAACCATTGCTCGTTGGGATCGGCGACCTTGTTGAACAGCCACGCAATGAGCGCCACGAAGACGACCACCAGGCCAACGAACAACGGTGCGCGCCACTTGGCCGCGCGTGCCACCGAGGCCCTTTTCGCTTCGTAGACCTCGATGTCTTTCTTAATGGCTGCGATAGCAGCCGCGCCCGGCATGAAATCCGCTGTCTCCATCGCCAATCCCCGCCGCCAGTGTTGCCGCATGATAGCCATTTTCGCGGGAAAGTCGCCAGCGCTTACCCCTCTCCTGTCGTGGACCTGTCACGCGGTCAGGGCGGCGCGTCCACAAGGGAAGCAGGAAAGATCGCGTCCAGGCGGCCCTCGATTTTTTGCCGCATGGGCTCGTCCAATGCCTCGACCGGCAGCAGCCGTTCGTGGTCTCCCGCACGCAAGCGCACAAAGGGATGAAACCAGTAGGACGCGACAGCGCCGCGCGTCTCCGCATCGGCGCTGACGTCCACCATGAAAATCCCGCCAATCCGCCCCGGCCACGGCTGGCGGGCAAAAGCGGTGCCGAGGAAATCCCCGAGTCCATAGGCAATCACCGTCCCGCCGATCCGCTCCACCGGCTGAACGACATGGGCGTGATGGCCGGCGATCAGACCGACGCCCTGCCCGGCCAGCCGCCGCGCCAGTGCCCGTGTTGCGGCGCGCGGAAAATGCCGGAATTCCCAATCCCAGTGCGGCACGGCACAGAGGAGATCGACCCCAGCACTCGCCTCGCGCGGCCAGCATGCCGGATCGCCTTCCATCGAGACGCGGTCGGCAAACAGTCTCTCATCGGCGTTGCGCCAGAGCGTGAAAGCGGCGAAGCCGAGAGCGAGCGGCCCGGCAGCGAAGCGTTCGACCGGCCCCTTGGCGGCAAGGCCGATGGTGCCGACACCGAGCCGCTTCAACGCCGCGACCGTCGCGTCGAAGCCGGCGACGCCCTGATCGAACACATGATTGTTGGCCAGCGACAGGACCAGTTTTTCGCGCCCGATGCCGACCGCCGCGAGTGTCTCGGCCAGAAAGCGTTCGCTCATCGCATGATGCGTACCGAGCTTTGTCCCCAGCACGGCGCTCGGCCTGTCGACGACAGGGCTTTCGCAATTGCCGATCACCAGGTCGGTCGTGCCCAGCAGCGCCTTGATCGCCGGATCGCAGTCCGGCGCGCTCCGGTTGGCTACCGCCGAGATGTCGCCGATGAAGGCCAGCCGCACCGTCTGTCTCGGTAGCGGGTCCATCAGCGTCCCCGATGCCGGCGCAAATCCAGTGGCGCCACCGCCGAGCGACGGTTTCAGGAACCGCGGCAGCCAGGACAGTTTGTAGGAGAGCGGATAGTTCGACACGGCACGCCTCATCGTTGGCCTTCTGTAGACCGTCCGCCGGACCGGTTGAAGCGTGCCCGGCGACAATCTTGCAACGATGTGGACGGCGTGCCGGCATCGACAGGCGCGGCGTCGTAAATCTGTGTATGGTCGCCGGCGACAAATGGGAGGGAAAAGATGACACGAATAGCAAGCCTGCTGGCATCGGCTTTCATTGTGCTCGTGCCGCTGTCGTCCGCATCGGCGGCCATGTCCGAAGCGGCAACCGCTTTGTTCGAGGCAAGGACCGTGGCCGCGCGCGACGGCGCGCTGTCGACCCTGGAAGCGGCCGCGCCGAAAGATCCAGCGTCAGCCTATGCCGCCGGCGCCGGCGAGTTCTTCACCGCGCTGGAACTGCTGGCCAGCGGCCTGCATCGCCATGGGTTCGAGAGCCCGCAATCCTTCATGCTGCCGCTGATGCAGCTGCCGGTACCGGCGAACCCCAATCCCGAGCCGCTGACCTACGAAGAGTTCCGCGCCATACTGGTGGCCTTCCGTGACCGGCTGGCAAAGTCCGCCACCACTCTTGGTTCGGTGCCGGCCGATGCCGATATCGGCATGGTCATCGACCTCACCCATGTCGGCATCGACCTCAACGAGGACGGCACCATCGCACCGGATGAAAGCATGGCGGCGATCATGGCGGCGCTGTCGCGCGGCGGCATCTCCCAGGGCGATACAGCCCCCGCGCTCACCTTCCGCTTCGACCGCGCCGACGGCTATTGGCTGCAAGGCTATGCCGAATTCCTGATGGCGCAGGCCGATTTCTGGCTGGCGCATGATTTCAAGGGCACGTTCGACGGCTCGTTCCACATGCTGTTTCCGCGCGCCAAGCTGCCGTTGCAGGACATCCTCGTGCCGCCGCCAAGCGAGATGGGCTCGAGCATCTTCTCCTCGGAATGGCGCATCGCCGACTTCATCTCGATGGTGCATCTCGTCAACTGGCCGGTTGTCGAACCGGAACGCCGCAAGGCGGCGCGCCAGGAGCTGCTCGAAATGATCCGGCTGTCGCGCGTGGACTGGAAGGCGATCCGCGCCGAGACCGACAATGACCGCGAATGGCTGCCCGGCCCGCAGCAAAAGGGCGAGAACCCGCTCACCGGCCTCGAAGTCGGCGAGGAGCAGGTGCAGGCCTGGCTCGCGACCCTGACGATGGCCGAGGACCTGCTCGAAGGCCGCGCGCTGCTGCCGCACTTCCGCATCACCGGCAAAGGGATCAACATGAAGCGCTTCTTCGACGAGCCTAAACCCTTCGACCTCGTACTCTCGATCACCGGTCCCGGCATCGCGCCTTATCTGGAGAGCGGCAAGATCCTGACCAGCGAGGATTTCGACCAGATCCAGCGCGAGTTTGCAGGTGGCGGGTTTTTGACGTTCGCGCTGTGGTTCAACTGAGCGGCGCGGACAGCCGAACTTCGACTGATCCAAAGTAGAGAATCACGGACAGCGCCTAGAAATAGCTCCCTGGCGACGGTGCTCGTGGCGGCCGCCTGCACCGACATCAGTGGTGCCCTGCCGCCATGAAGCCGTCGACAATAAGAACCGGCGTTGGGGCGGCTCGGCCGACAGGCATTTGGCGTGCCTCACTGTCCCGGAAGCGCCGAATCGCCTTTTGCGAGGATTAGCGAAGGCTGTTTCGCTTGACTCGCCCGGCAAAAACAGGCAGCAAAAAAGCCTTGGAAGGGCTGCAATACCGCGTGCATGGTCGTGGACGAGCCTTTTTCGGCACAAAGTCCACGTCTCTCGATTGGTTTTGAGAGGGATTGGTTAACCAACTTTGTCCATATTTTGAAGCAACCGGCAACTAACGACAGGCGCGGCAAACGCGTCGGGGACCACCTGGGATCACTCACAGAATGGTCGTCGCGGCTATCACAGCCGCGGACGTGGGAGCCGATTGGAGCAAGATTGGTTGCATGGCGTTGTTGAGTCGTAAAATTGTCGGGGACAGGCGTTGCAGCGGCGAGACCGCCTTCGAAGCGCCACGTGCCTCATCCTTCACCCCTGAACGGGTTGTCCGCTGGATCGCGGTGCCGGGCGTCAGCGCCGCCGTCGGCCTATGGCTGATCGGCACCATGGCCGGCCTTAGCTCTGTCGGCGCCTCGCTTTCGGTCACGTCAGCCGGCCTGCCGCAGACGCTGTCGATGCCGGGCACGCTCGCTCTCGCCGATCCGCTGAAGCAGCATTTCCTCAGCTCTTCGGCGCCCTTCATGACGGCCAATGCCCATGGCGGCGCGCAGGCGCTGCACGACCATGCCGTACAGTGCGCTGCCAGTTGCTTCAAGCTGGCCGCGATAACCTCCAAGGCGGAGAAATCCGGGCGCCTGGTGGCGCAGGCCAAGCCAACGCCGGCGAAGTCGAAATCGCAGCAGCGCTTCGAACTGATGGAAGCGTCGCTGTCGCCGACAAAGCTTGCCGCTGCCTTCGCCGGCGCGGGAAAGCCTGCGACCGCGGCCAGCACCCATCCAGTGATTTCCAGCGCCGCTCCACGGATCACCGAGGCGTCCCTGGTGCCGTCCGTCCAGGTCATGGCCAGCCTGTCCAACGACATGCCGGCTCCGGCGGCGGAACGCTTCGCCAGCGCCGAAACGGGTTCCGTCGTGCAGACCGCGCCGGCGCCGATGGGCTTTGCCCAGTCGGAAACGCCCGACAACGCGCAGCTGGCGCTTGCCCTCGTCGAGTCGATGCCGGTCGAGGACGAAGCTTTCGCCTCGCCGCTGCCGATGACCGAATCCTCCGCCGATGTCGCGGTGGCGCCTGTCGAGACCCAGCAGGAACAGCCGGGCGACGCCGCTTCGCTGCCGGATGCGCTCACCGACGACGTGCCGCTGCCGACCCGCCGCCCGCAATATGACGCGCCGCGGCAACCCCGGATCGTGGAAGAGGACAAGCCGGCCGCACAGCCCAGGACCTTGGAGCAGAAACCGGCGCCCCAGCCGAAGCCCGTCCAGCAAGCCAGGCAGCCGGCCCGGCAAGGCCGGACCCGTGATGGTGGCGACGTGCTGGCCTATGCCAAGCCGGACACGCCTTCGGGCGGCCTCGGCCAGGCGTTCAGGAACCTGTTCAACGGCCCGAGCGCTGGAAGCGGCGCCGGCCATGGCGTCGCCGTCTACGACATCAGTGCCAAGACCGTCTACATGCCCGACGGCCAGCGGCTCGAGGCGCATTCCGGCCTCGGCGCAATGGTCGACCAGCCGCGCTATGTCCACGTCAAGGACCGTGGCCCGACGCCGCCCAACACCTACAATCTGTCGCTGCGCGAATCCC
The DNA here is from genome assembly GCF_020164995.1 of Mesorhizobium sp. CO1-1-11. NCBI lineage: Bacteria > Pseudomonadati > Pseudomonadota > Alphaproteobacteria > Hyphomicrobiales > Phyllobacteriaceae > Mesorhizobium > Mesorhizobium sp. CO1-1-11. The sequence continues at coordinate 109,467 of NZ_JAIUHE010000013.1, read as the reverse complement.
GCTTCCACGGCGTCGAGGCGATCCGCCTGACCCCGACGAGCGGCGGCAACAAATACAACCGCAACGGCCTGCTCGCGCATACCTACATGCTGCGGGGCGGTCGCGCCGAATCCAATGGCTGCGTCGTCTTCAGGGACTATTCCCGCTTCCTCGCCGCCTTCAAGAAGGGCAAGGTCACCCGCCTCGTCGTGGTGGATCGCCTGAACGGATCGGCGACCCGGGTCGCGTCGAACGGAAGCGGCGCTTGAGATAAGGCGAAACCGTCCGCCACCTCCTGACAGCCTTCTGTCAGGAGCCTGACGCGACCGCCGGCCCGTCCTCATCGCGCTCTTTCCATTTTGGCCGAGAAATCCCATATTCGGGACATGGCCAAATCCCCCGATAAAAGAACGCCGCCGACGGCGAATGAGGACCGCGCCGCGCCGAAGCGGCGCAGCCCGCTGACCGATTTCCTCGACGCCTCGGAACCGCTGCACAAAGGCGGCTTCGCCGAGATGCCGCAGGCCGAATTGTCGGGCACGCCGCTGACCGGCTCGATCGCCGATTGGGCCGAGCAGATCGAGCAGGAGGCTGAACGGGAAGGACGCGCCGCGGGCAAAGGCGGCGGCGCCAAGTCGCCGAAGAAAATACCCGAGCGCTCCGCCGCGCCGGGCCGCACCGCGCGCGGCACCTCGATGGGCGGCGCCGCGTCGGCCCGCGAACGCACGGCGGCCGGCCTCAATCCGGTCGCCGGGCTCGACATCTCGCTGGAAGAAGCCGAGACGATGTCGTCCAGTGGCGTCACCGCCACGGTGGCCGCGCTCTCGGCGCTAATCGAATCCGGCAATCCGCTGCACAAGGACGGCGTGCTGTGGACGCCGCACCGCCCTGCCCGGCCGGAAAAATCCGAAGGCGGCATCGCCATCAAGATGGTGTCGGATTTCGAGCCCGCCGGCGACCAGCCGACCGCCATCAAGGATCTGGTCGAGGGCGTCGACAACAACGACCGCACCCAGGTGCTGCTCGGCGTCACCGGCTCCGGAAAAACCTTCACCATGGCCAAGGTGATCGAGGAGACGCAGCGCCCCGCTCTGATCCTGGCGCCCAACAAGACGCTGGCCGCGCAGCTCTATTCCGAGTTCAAGAAATTCTTCCCCGACAACGCGGTGGAGTATTTCGTCTCCTATTACGATTATTACCAGCCGGAAGCCTACGTTCCGCGCACCGACACCTTCATCGAGAAGGAATCCTCGATCAACGAGCAGATCGACCGCATGCGCCATTCGGCGACGCGTTCGCTGCTCGAGCGCGACGACGTCATCATCGTCGCCTCCGTATCCTGCATCTACGGTATCGGTTCGGTCGAGACCTACACGGCGATGACCTTCCAGATGCAGATCGGCGACCGGCTCGACCAGCGCGCTCTGCTCGCCGATCTCGTTGCCCAGCAGTACAAGCGCCAGGACATCAATTTCGTGCGCGGCTCGTTCCGCGTGCGCGGCGACACGATCGAGATCTTCCCGGCCCACCTTGAGGACCGCGCCTGGCGCATCTCGATGTTCGGCGACGAGATCGAGGCGATCACCGAGTTCGATCCGCTGACCGGCCAGAAGACCGGCGAGTTGAAGAGCGTCAAGATCTACGCCAACTCGCACTATGTGACGCCGCGCCCGACGCTCAACCAGGCGATCAAGTCGATCAAGGAAGAGCTCAAGCACCGGCTGGTGGAACTCGAGCGCGCCGGCCGTCTGCTCGAGGCGCAGCGGCTGGAGCAGCGCTGCCGCTTCGACCTCGAAATGCTGGAAGCCACCGGCTCCTGCGCCGGCATCGAGAACTATTCGCGTTACCTCACCGGCCGCCAGCCTGGCGATCCGCCGCCGACGCTGTTCGAGTACATTCCAGACAATGCGCTGGTCTTCATCGACGAGAGCCACGTCACCGTGCCGCAGATCGGCGGCATGTATCGCGGCGACTTCAGGCGCAAGGCGACGCTGGCCGAATATGGCTTCCGCCTGCCCTCCTGCATGGACAACCGACCGCTGCGCTTCGAGGAATGGGACGCAATGCGGCCGCTCTCGGTTGCCGTTTCGGCGACACCGGGCGGCTGGGAGATGGAACAGGCCGGCGGCGTCTTCGCCGAACAGGTTATCCGCCCGACCGGCCTGATCGATCCGCCGGTCGAGGTGCGCCCGGCCAAGAGCCAGGTCGACGACGTCGTCGGTGAGATCCGCGACACCACCAAGGCGGGATATCGCACACTGGTGACGGTGCTGACCAAGCGCATGGCGGAGGACCTGACCGAATACCTGCACGAGCAGGGCGTGCGCGTGCGTTACATGCACTCCGACATCGACACGCTGGAGCGCATCGAGATCCTGCGCGACCTGCGCCTCGGCGCCTTCGACGTGCTGGTCGGCATCAACCTTTTGCGCGAAGGCCTCGATATTCCCGAATGCGGCTTCGTCGCCATTCTCGACGCTGACAAGGAAGGTTTCCTGCGTTCGGAAACCTCGCTGATCCAGACCATCGGCCGTGCCGCCCGCAATGTCGACGGCAAGGTCATCCTCTACGCGGACCAGGTCACCGGTTCGATGGAGCGGGCGATGGCCGAGACCAACCGGCGCCGCGAGAAGCAGATGGAGTGGAACGCCGCCAACGGCATCACGCCGGAATCGGTCAAGTCGCGCATCTCCGATATTCTGGACTCGGTCTACGAGAAGGACCATGTTCGCGCCGACATCTCGCAGTTCACCGACAGCGCCGGCGCCATGATGGGCAACAATTTCAAGGCCCATCTCGACGCGCTGGACAAGCAGATGCGCGACGCCGCCGCCAATCTCGACTTCGAAAAGGCGGCCCGCATCCGCGACGAGATCAAGCGGCTGCACGAGATGGAATTGTCGATCTCCGACGATCCGCTGGCGCGCGAGGTGGAAGGCCAAAGTCCGGCCTCTGGCCGCGAAAAGGGCAAGCACAACAAGGGCGTGGCCAAGCATCGGACATTGGAGGAACAGGAACGGTTCCGCAAGCTCGATCAGGCACGCGCCGCCGAAGAGGCAGCCAAGGCCGCCAGGCCCAACCTCTTCCGCAAGCCCGATCTCGACGAGATGGGCGCCGACGGCGCCGTGCCGGTGAAGAAGCCACTGTTCGCCAAGCCGTCACTGGACGATATGGGACCTGGTACCGACATGCCGACGCCGTCAGGCGCGGTGTCGCGGTCGCTGTTCAAGAAGCAGTCGGCGGAAGAAGCGCATGGCTCCGACTTCGGCATCCCCGGCGATGCGACCAAGCCGCTGTTCAAGAAGAACTCGCTCGACGAGATGACGGTGCGTCGCACCGAAAAACCGGTAGAGGGAAAAGTCCCGGCGAAGCCACAGCCAATCTCCCCCGTGGAGGAGATGTCCGGCAGGACAGAGAGGGGCGCGAAGGATCGCGGCGATGCCGACAAGCCTATCGTCCGTCAACGCTCCGGCATCGGCTCCTACGAAGACCAAGGCGACGCCCGCCGCGAAAAGCGCCGGCCGGGCAAGACAGGCAGGCCCGGACGGTAGCAATTCTTCGCGCCCCCGCTGTCCCTCCAATATAGATCAGCTTTTCCTGCCACCTTGCCAGTGGTGGGACGAACCTATACGGGCCTTTCAATTCTGCTCTTCCGCTCCGAAAACCATCAGCCAACTCCCCCATGAAACCCAGAGACATCGCCGCCTACGTCTTCCTGGCTGTCACCTGGGGACTGTCGTTCCTGGTGCTGCTCAAGGTGGTGCATGCCTTTGGCTGGGTCGGCGCGGTCACCTTGCGGGCGCTGATCGCCGGCATCACGCTCTTTCTGCTTGCCGCCGCGACGCGGCGACGGCTGGATTTCAGCGCCGGCTGGCGGCATTTCGCCATGGTCGGCGCGACGACGGTGGCGGCGCAGCTGATCGGCCTGTCCTATGCCACGCCGCGCATCGGCACAGCGATGGCGGCCATCCTGGTTGCCGCCATCCCGCTGTTCTCGATGATCATCGGCCAGCTCTGGGGGCTTGAGCGCATCGCTGTTCGCGGCCTGGCCGGACTGCTGCTCGGCGCTGCCGGCATCATCGTCCTGGTCGGTTTCCCCGCCGTTCCGGTCACCGCATCCTTTGCGATCGGCTGTGCCGCCTCGCTGTTCAGTTCCTTCTCGGCGGCATTCGGCAGCAACTACGCCAATCGCCATTTGCGCTCGGCCGGCTCGCTGGAAATCACCAGCGCCGCCTTCCTGTTCGGCGGCCTGATGACGCTGCCGCTGCTGCTCGCCGTGCCGGTGCCGGCCATGCCGCGCCCTGTCGACTTCCTCTACCTGGCCATACTGGCCTGCGTGATGAGCGCATTGACCTATGTCGTGTATTTCCGGCTGGTGGCCAGCATCGGAGCGACCAGGACCATCAGCGTCGAATTCGCCGTGACCACGATCGCGGTGCTGGCCGGAACGATTGTGCTCGGCGAGTCGCTGACCCTGATCCAGGGCTTCGGCGCGGTGGCGATCATCGGCGGCTGCATACTGGTGCTGGACCCCTTCCCGCGCCGCTTGAAAGCGGCGGCCTTGCCATCAGCCTCGCCTTTGGTGTAGCCAGTCGTCACACTCGAACGTCTCGAAAGGAGGGCTCACGTGTTTACGTTCTATCGTCACCATCGTCAGCGTGGCCCGATTTGCGCCCTGCGAGCCAGCTTGCAGGGCTGACCAGGGACGGTCCGGGTTTTCTCCCGCTTCGATTTTTTGGTCTGCCCTTCGTGGTACGCAACGCCTGGCCTGATGGCCGGCACGCGCACCGTCAAAGTGCATGAGCCGGCATTCCGGCAAGACCAGAGAAATCAAAATGGCCCTGATCAGCCTCAAATCCCTCGGCGTCACCATGAGTGCGCCGCTCTTTTCCAATCTCGACCTCAGCATCGGCAACGGCGACCGGCTCGGCATCGTCGCCGCCAACGGCCGCGGCAAGTCGACCTTGCTCAAATGCCTGACCGGCGAACTGGAGCCGACGACAGGCGACATCACCCGCACGCGCGGTCTGCGTGTCGGCCATGTCGAGCAGTCTATTGCCTCTGCCCTGCTTGGCCGCACTTTCTACGAGGTTGTGGCTGACGCGCTACCGCCCGAACAGGCCGACAGCGAGATGTGGCGTGTCGACGTCGTTCTCGATTCGCTTGACGTGCCCGAGCCGATGCGCGGGCGAGAAATGCAGGCACTGAGCGGCGGCTGGCAGCGGCTGGCGCTGATCGCCCGCGTCTGGGTCACCGATCCCGACATGCTTTTGCTCGACGAGCCGACCAACCATCTCGACCTTGCGCGCATCAGCCAATTGGAAACCTGGCTCAACGCGCTGCCGCGCGAGGTGCCCGTCATCATCGCCAGCCATGACCGCGCCTTCCTAGACGCCACCACCAACCGGACGCTGTTCCTGCGCCCGGAACAGTCGCCGGTGTTCTCCCTCCCCTATTCCCGCGCCAGGGAGGCGCTGGACGAGGTTGACGCGTCGACCGAACGAAAGTTCCAGCGCGACATGAAGGTGGCGCAGCAATTGCGCCGGCAGGCGGCCAAGCTCAACAATATCGGCATCAATTCCGGCAGCGACCTGCTGACGGTCAAGACCAAGCAACTCAACCAGCGCGCGGAAAAATTGGAAGAGGCCGCCAATCCGGCGCATCGCGAGAAATCGGCGGGCGCGATTAAACTCGCCAATCGCGGTACCCACGCCAAGGTGCTGATCACGCTTGACGACGCGGCGGTCGAAACGCCCGACGGCACGCTGCTGTTCAGGACCGGCAAGCGCCACATCTGCCAGGGCGACCGGATCGTGCTGCTCGGCCGCAACGGCGTCGGCAAGTCGCGCTTCGTCACCATGATCCGCAACGCCATCCTCGAGCCGGACACGGTGCGGAATGTGAAGGTGACGCCGTCCACCGTGCTCGGCTACAGCGACCAGGCGCTGTCGGGCATCAGCGGCGACGACACGCCGCTGGCGATGGTCTCGCGCCGTTACGATGTCGGCGAACAGCGCGCCCGCTCGCTGCTTGCCGGCGCCGGCGTGGTCATCGAGATGCAGGAGAAAAAGATCGGTGTTCTGTCGGGCGGCCAGAAGGCACGGCTGATGATGCTGGCGCTCAGGCTCGCCAATCCCAATTTCTATCTGCTCGACGAGCCCACCAACCATCTCGACATAGACGGCCAGGAAGCGCTGGAGGAGGAGTTGCTGAAGCACCAGGCAAGCTGTCTGCTCGCCTCGCACGACCGCTCCTTCATCCGCGCCATCGGCAACCGCTTCTGGCTGATCGAGAAGCGGAAGCTGACCGAAGTCGAGGATCCGGAGAGCTTCTTCCGCGAGGTGGCTGAGGGAACCGGCTGAGCGGCGGGAGACCGGCATGCCTGTAAATTATTTGCTTACAGGTTCTTGATTTGTGTAAGCGATCTGTTTACATATGTCATGATCAAATCGTTCAAGAACAAGGCGCTGTCCGACCTTTTTCAAACCGGAAAAACCGGCAAGATCGATGCCAAGATGCACAAGCGCATCCTTGTTCGGCTTGACCGCCTGGAAGCATCGGAAAAGCCGGAGGAGATGAACCTTCCCGGCTTCGACTTCCATTCGCTGAAAGGCCTCGATCCCATCCGCTACACGGTCCACGTCAATGGTCCGTGGTGCATTAAATTTGAATTCGACGGTAACGACGCCGCCCGCGTCGATTTCGAGCAATATCACTGAGGCGGCCAGATTGGAGAAGTTCGACGTATGACCGTGCACGAGCCGACGCGTCCGATCGAGCGTTGCCCCTCCCACCCGGGAGCGCTGCTTGAGGACATTATCCCGGCAACTGGAAAGACCAAGGTGGAAATTGCAAATCTGCTCGGGATATCCCGGCAGCAGCTCTATGACATTATCCGCGAAAGGAAGCCGGTTTCGCCGGCGGTGGCCGCTCGCCTTGGGAAGCTGTTCGGCGACGGCGCCGCGATCTGGCTTCGGATGCAGGCGGCTTTCGATGCCTGGCACGCCGAGCGTGAGGTCGATGTTTCGGCTATTCCCACGCTCAAGGTCGCATAGGCTCTCCTCGGCGACGCCTGAACGAGATGTAAATGCTGACAAAAAATTTTCCGGGCAATCTGTCGGATCGCCCGTTGCGGCCCCGTCCTTGGGATGCCGACACGATGATGCCGGCGCCAAACCAGGGAGAATTCGTCATGTCCGTCCTGTCATCCATCGGCCGCATCGCAACCCGGTATGCCGCGGCGCGCGCCCGTCACCGCAGCGAACGCATCCTGCTGTCGCTGCCTGCCGCGCTGCGCAAGGATATCGGCTTTCCGGAAATCCTCGACACGCGGAACAACCGTTGACGCTCGCCGCCTCTCAGGCGAGCGCGAATCAATCATGTGTATCGCCCGAAAGCGGCGTCGCACGCATCGACGCACGCCTTTCGAAAGCCTCGAACCAGCGCGTCAGCCGCGCCCGCGAACCAAACGACGGAAGATGACGGAACGCCATCCAGGACAGCGTGGTGGCTAGCGCAATATGTCCAACATGGAGCGGCGCCTCGTCGTCAAGGGCGCCCTCGGCCCAGTCGTAGGTCGCCTCGATCTTCTGCCGATATCCTTCGGCAAGAGCATCATAGCGCAGCTGTTCGGGTCTCCTTTCCGTCTCCCAGCGCAAGGCGATGCCCGTCTGCGCAAGGCCTTGGGCGGCCGATTGCAGCCGCAACGCCTGCCAGCGTGCCTCGCCGACCTGCGGCAGCAACTTCCGGTCATCATGCAGCGTATCGAGATAGGCGCAGATGACGTCGGAATCGAAGATCGCCGGCGCACCCGGACGCAGCAGCACCGGCACTTGGCCTAGCGGGTTTTCGGCGTGGACACTGGCGTTGTGCAAGGTCGGGCTGGTTTCGTGATGAATGACCTGGAGCTGATCGGCGACGCCTGCCTCATGCGCGAAGACCAGCGCCTTGCGCGCGAAAGGTGAGTGGGTCTGATAATAGAGGATCATTGTCGTCTCCGGGCTGAGTAGGCGGCGCGCAATCCAACTCTTTTAGCTTGGGAGCCGAGAGAATTGCGCTCTGATTGGAAGCCGCCGACGCAAGTTCGTTGCACGCCTTCCCAACCCATCGGTTGTCGCCCGGCCAAAATTTTCGGCGTCCTGTAGGATTGCCGTCATCTCATCCGTCCTATGGTCCGCAAGGCCAAACCAACGTGAAGAGGAACATGCAATGACCGACCAGACCCCACCCCGGCCAAAAGTGCTTGGCGGATTGACCCCCTATATTCAGGTCGACGGTGCCATCAAGGCGGCCGAGTTCTACAAGAAGGCTTTCGGGGCCGAGGAAGTCTTTGCCTACCCGGCGGATGAAAAAGGCCGCACCATGCATATCCATCTCTATATCAACGGCTCGACACTGATGCTGGGCGACGCCTATCCGGAACACGGCCATCCGCACCAGGCGGCACAGGGCTATACGCTGCAGCTCCATCTCGGCAAGGATGACATCGACGCTTGGTGGAAGCGCGCCGTCGACGCCGGCTGCGAGGCCGTCACGCCGCTGCAGGTGATGTTCTGGGGCGACCGCTGGGGCCAGGTGAAGGACCCCTTCGGCGTCGCCTGGGCAATGAACGCACCGACGGAATAGGCTTTAGCGAGCGCGCCCCTCGCCGAGGGGATGCGCCCAATCGCGCCGGGTGTATCCCCGCCGACCCGGCGTTCGAATTCAGCAAAGAGGAGACCACCATGTCCTATGTCGATGGCTTCGTGCTTGCCGTGCCGAAGGCAAATCTCGATGACTATAAAAAGCTCGCCAACCTCGCAGGCCCCATATGGATGGAACATGGCGCGCTCGCCTATGTCGAATGCATCGGCGACGACGTGCCCTATGGCGAAATCACCTCGTTTCCGCGTGCCGTTCAGGCCAAGGATGATGAAATCGTCGTTTTCTCCTGGGCCGTATACAAATCCAGGCAGGATCGCGATGCGGTGATGGCCAAGGTGATGGCCGACCCTCGTCTGCAGCGCGATATGGCCACGATGCCGTTCGACGGCAAGCGCATGATCTTCGGCGGCTTCCAGCCCTTCATGGAACTTTGAGACAGCTCGACCGCCGTTCGCAGGCCGGCCTTACCGCGCTATCGGCCTATCCGAGCTTATCCAGCAGTGGTTTCAGCCTGTCGCCATAGCGCTTCCACAGATCGACCGAGCCCTGGTACATGGGCTGGCGCACCTGCGCGGCCGACGCCGTGCGCACCGGCCTGTCGGTCTCGTGGAACGACAGCACGGCATCGTCCCATGGCAGGCCGAGATAGTCGATCAGCGCCCGGCTCTGCCCATCCTGGTCGGCGACGAAATCCTCGTAGCGCACATCGTGCACGACGCCGGGCAGCACCTTGTGCCAATGCGCCATGATGTCGGTGTAGAGATTGTGGAAATCGGCGAGCTCACCGAGCTCATAGCCATAGCGGTGGCTGTCGCCGCGGAAATGCACCTTGTAGATCGACAGGCATGTCGCCGCCGCATCGCGGGCGCAATGGATGATCCTGGCCTTCGGCAGCATCATGTGGATGAAGCCGACAAGCAGGAAGTTGCCCGGCATCTTGTCGGTGACGTGGCGCATATGCGGATATCGGGCATGCAGCATGTCCAGATAGGCCTGCCCCGCCTCGGCGAAATCCCTATCGTCCGTGTCGGCCACGCCCCAGGGGAAGCCGCCTGGCATGTTCGACGGGAACTGCTTGCCGACCGCCGTCTTCAGGATGCTGAGCTCACCCGCGCCATAGACCTGGGGGTGACTGGCGATGATCTGTTCGACCAGCGTCGTACCCGAACGCGGCATGCCGACGACGAAGATCGGCGCGTCGTCGGCAATCGGGCTCGGTCTGTGCTTTTCGAAGAAAGCGGCATCGAACACCGTCTTCATTGCCTCGAATTCGGCGCGCGTCTTCACCGGGTCGTAGTCGATGCCCTTGCGGCGGATGGCATTGCCCTCGGCGAAATAGTCGAAGGCCCTGCCATAATCCTTGAGATCGTCATTGGCCTTGCCGAGGCCAAACGACAGCTGCATGCGTGCCAGGCTGTCCTGAGGCGCCTTGGCGTGCTGCGCCTCCATGCCAGCCATTTCGGCATCGCGCTCCTTCTGGCGCTTGACCTGCGTCAGCATCAGCCACGCGCGGGCCATGCCGGGCTGGATCGCCACCGCCTGCCGGAACAGGCCGGTCGCCTCGTCGAGCTTGCCCTTTTCCATCAGCCCGACGCCCAGTCCGTGCAGCAGGTCGGCATCCCTAGGCCGGATGGTCAGTGCCTCCTGGAAGACAGCCAGCGCCTCGTCGAGGCGTCCGGCTTCCTGCAGGGTTTCGGCAAGCCCGATACGGGCGCGCACGTGGAATGGATTGCGCTGCACCGTGCCGCGATAGATGTCCTCGGCCTCGTCGAACCGGCCGATCTGCTTAAGCGACGAGCCGAGATTGTCGCGCGCCGCGAGCTGCTCCGGCCGCAGGTCCACCGCGCCGCGGAAGAAATCGATCGCCGCCGCGACACGGCCCAGATCGCGCATCACCGTGCCGAGATTGTTGAGGAAGTCGGGATTGGTCGGCTGCAGCTGAACCGACTGTTCGAGGAAATCCATGCCTTCTTCGCTGCGCCCCGTCTGGTGCAGCAGCAACCCCAGGAAATGCGCCGCGGCCGCGTGTTTGGGCTGACGCGTCAGCACCTGGCGGTAGATCGCCTCGGCCTCCTGCCGGCGCCCGGCCTGGTGCAGTTGCAATGCCTGCTGCACATACTGGTCGAGGCCCAGCGGCGGCTGTCCTCCCCCGCCAGACTTGGCCGCGCCAGGCTTGGTCCCCGCACCCGCCGCTCTTCTCTGATCTCTGTTGATGGGACACCTACCGTGTTCGTGCGCCTGCCGCGATCTAGGCCATCGGCGTTACAGGTTCAAGGCTTTGCTTGATTCTGCGCCTCACGTCGCGGCGAAAGCGATCAAATCAGGCGATTGGTCTCTGCAACCTGCCTGGCCCGCCTCACAGTTCCATCGGTATCGGAGATCGTTCGCCTTGCCGCCTCGTCCCTTCTGATGGTCAGCCGCGCCGACTGGACGGCCATCGGCTTTCCGGCAGCGCCAATGGGGTACGTGGCGATTGACCTGACGATCGGATTGATCGCCATGCTCTTCCCTTTCGAAGTTCTGATTGAATCCATGGCTTTATCCCTTTTTGAAAAATAAAAACATAAGCGCCGAGGAAAAACTCGGAAGGTCTCCAAGAAATTTTCGAAGATATCCGCAGCCATAGCAGATTTATTCCAAAATTAATATCCGTCTATTTTTCAAATCGAAGCAAGGAATTCCGTTATTATTCTTGAATAGAGCGCCGATTTCCGTTATATATCACATATGGTTTGGGCCAGAATTGGCATCTCGCGGCGTCAGAGGTTCTCGACCCGCCAATCTCATCCCAAAAGGCCAGGACAATGCCCGACCGCACCACCCGTTCCATCGCCCATTTCACCGCGCCATTCATGCTCGGTGGCCTGGAAGGACAACTGCCGGCCGGCGACTACGACATCGATCACGACGAGGAGTTGATCGAGGGCATGTCGCGGCTTGCCTGGCGCCGCGTCGCCACCTTCATCCATCTGCCGGCAAAGGCGGTGAACAACCCGCTCACCGGCCAGCTCGTCGCCATCGACCACCTGGACCTCGAAACCGCGCTGGTGCGCGACCGGGAGAATGCAGCATGATCCGTTTTCAACAGAATGCGCGACCGCGCACCGACACCCCCTCGCATCTCTTCGCCATCGGCCAGACCGTGCGGATGAAAAGCCGGACCGGCTTGGTCAACAAGGCCGCGGAACTGTTCGAGATCAAGAGCAGGCTGCCGGTCAAGGACGGTTCCCCGCAATACCGCATCCGCAGCGACCAGGAGACCCACGAACGGGTCACCACGGAAGACAATCTCGAACTGGCCGACAATCCGGCCAGCTGAGCGGAGGCCAGCCGACACACCGCGCAACCGCAAACGCCTCGCGGCGTTGAGCCTGCACACCAGATGCAGGAGTTTTGCGATGTCCCTCACCGCCTTTGCCCTCAACTGTTCGCTGAAAGCATCCAGCGACAAGGAAAAATCGTCCACCGACAAGATCATCGCCGATCTGCTCGCGGCGCTCAAACCGCATGGCGTGGAAGGCGAGGTCGTGCGCACGCTTGATCATGACATCAAGCCTGGCGTGCTCTCCGACATGGGCAGGGGCGACGACTGGCCTGGCCTGCGCGAAAAGATCCTGGCCGCCGATATCTTCATTCTCGGCTTGCCGATCTGGTTGGGCCAGCCATCGAGCGTCGCCAAGCGCGTCATGGAGCGGATGGACGCCTTTCTCGAGGAGACCGACGACAAGGGCCGCATGCCGGCCGCCGGCAAGGTGGCCCTGGTGGCGATCGTCGGCAACGAGGACGGCGCGCATCATTGCCATGCGGAGTGCTTCCAGGCGCTGAACGATGTCGGCTTCACCATTCCCGCCAATGGCGGCGTCTACTGGGTCGGTGAAGCCATGCATGACGTCAATTACGTCGATCTGCCGAAAACCCCCGCCAAGGTTACCGAAGCCATCGAAATGGCGGCCTCAAACGCTGCTCATCTGGCCGGCCTGCTCAAGAGCAAAGCTTATGTTGGCGTGGACAAATAATGGCCTTCCCCTCATGCGGGAGACGGCAGAATCTCAGCACGGCCCCACGCCGACGATGCGGTAGTCCGAGGCCCGCGCCTCGCAGGCGTTGGGGAAGGTGCGCATCTCTCCATGCCGGCGGGCGCACACCGGCGCATATTCGCGGGTGCAGAACGTCTGCTCGCCACCGCCGCCACCGCCATCACCGCCGTGACAGGCGCCGTCACGCACGATGCGGTAACCCGCCCGATCGGCCAGACAGGCATTGGCGAAGGTCTGGCGATCTCCGCCGCGCCGGGCGCAGACCGGCTCGTATTGCTTGGTGCAGAATTGCGGTTCAGGGCGCGGCGGACGCGGTCGCGGCCCAGGTCCGTCATCGACGACGACCGTGCAGGCGGCAAGAATTGCCGACAGGAAAAGGACGGCAAAAACCTGCCGTGAAAAGATCGCCGCAAGAAACCTCATGATCGTCTCTCCCTCGATCCCCGTCCCGGTCCGTACCGCCCAAGACTGCGTGGCGGTTCGTTGATGATGATATCGATCAAAACAAGATTTGGATCAGTCACCCAATGGCGTGATCGTCGTCATTCCACCGCCAATTGCAACCCTTGTTTGCGGCTTCTGTAGGAGAACGACACCCGAACCGATGGGCCCCAGCCGCGTCCCCGGCAATCGTCGCTCCTGGCCCATCCATGACCGGTGCTGTGGGCCGATGACCCTTCCGCCAACGAAGCCTATTTGCGGCCGGTCGACGCTTTGATCGGTCGATTTTTGCGTCGGGATGCGCCAAGGGCGGCGGCCCGCGGCGCTATCTTGCAACCTTCACGTTTCCGTGCGATAAATTCTGTGTTCGGGCATTTGCGACCCGGAGAGCGGAACGTTTTGGACGACCTTTCCCCGATACTGTGAATCTCTGACGGCCCCGTTTTTCGGCGGGGGGTTTGACCATGCGCCAATGCATGACTGCCGAAAGCAACCACCAGGAACTGCCCTCGACGCCAGGTGGCGGGCAGGACCACCAAGACTGAACGGGTGAAGGAGTTTCCCCAATGGCCCAGACCGGCACCGTTAAATTCTTCAATGCGACCAAAGGCTTCGGTTTCATCACGCCCGACGGCGGCGCCAAGGACGTGTTCGTCCACATTTCAGCGATCGAGGCCTCGGGCCTGCGCACGCTCGTCGATGGCCAGAAGGTCACTTTCGACGTCGAGCCGGACCGCATGGGCAAGGGCCCGAAGGCGGTCAACCTGCGCGCAGCCTGAGCAATCGGCGCGCGCGCATCCCAGGCGGATGGGCGAACGAGGAGCTTGACCAGCACCTGGGCAGGCAGACGGATTTTTGAAAGGCGCGGCGGTTTTCGCCGCGCCTTTTTCATGTCCGCCGCGCAGCGCAGACTCATCTCATCCGGAAGTTCATCCCGGGTCCGGGCCAATGACGCGCATCAAAACAAGCACTTAAAGCGACGTGCTTTAAGTGCCAGCAAAACTTTCTCTTGCCGATAGCGCTAAAATAAAGGACAAATTTGCATTCGGGCATTTGCCGGCCCGAGACTGGAGTTTATGGGATCAAAGGAGCTTCCCATGCCGCAGACCGGCACCGTCAAATTCTTCAACCATGCCAAGGGCTTCGGCTTCATCACACCGGATGATGGCGCGAAGGATGTCTTCGTCCATATTTCGGCCGTGCAGGCGTCGGGTCTCCCCGGTCTCGAAGATGGGCAGAAAGTGACATTCGACACCGAGCCGGACAAGCGCGGCAAGGGACCCAAGGCCGTCAACCTGTCGGTCGGCTGAGCCGGCTTCGGACCGGCTCCGGCAGTTAGGTCCGCGCCGAAAGGTGCGGTTTTGAGGCGGTGAAAGAATGCGTGCGGCCAAATTTTCGTTCAGCCCCCGTTCAGCCACGGTCCCATATTAGTCATTCGTAAAGCCGGACTGCATCCCCTGCAAGAAACTGCACGGTCCGGTAAGAAGGAGACCAAGATGAACCGCATTTTCAAGACAGCCGTGCTGTCCGCAGCCGTGGTCGCCACCACGCTGGGGACCTTCTCGGCGGCCAATGCCGATGACTGGCGCCGTTGGCACCATCACGGCCATGGCCATGGCGATGCCGTGGCAGCCGGCGTTCTCGGCCTTGCCGCCGGCGCATTGATCGGTGGCGCATTGGCCAATGACCGGCCACCACCCGATTCCGACCGTTATTACGATGACGGTTACTACGATCGTGACGTGCGGGTGCGCCCTGCCCCGATCCGCCGCTACTACGCGGAACCGCAGGTGGTCTATGCCGACCGTTACGCCGAACCGTGGACGCGCGGCTGGTACGAGTACTGCTCGGACCGCTACCGCACCTTCAATTCCCGTACCGGCACCTTCACCGGCAGCGACGGTGAACAGCATTTCTGCACCGCCAACTGAGGCTTCCCTGCCCCAAACAAAAATGCGCTGACCGCAAGGCCAGCGCTTTTTTGTTGTCGGTTTGTTGGGCTTCCGGCGGCGGCCCTCATCTCATTCAGGTCAAAAACGGGTTGGTTCGCCGTTCCTCGCCAAAACGCCCGCCGGGGCCATGGCCGCAGATGAAGCCGATGTCGTCGCCGAGCGGCAACAGCTTGTCTTTGATCGAGGCGATGAGGGCCGCATGGTCGCCGCCGGGCAGGTCTGTGCGGCCGACCGAGCCGCGAAACAAAACGTCGCCGACATGGGCGAATTTGGCGGCGCGGTTATAATAGACGACATGGCCCGGTGCGTGGCCGGGGCAATGCAGCACCTCGAACACATGGCCGCCGAACGACACCGTCTCGCCTTCGGCGAGGAACCGATCGGGCACGCAGTTTCGCACACCGCCGATGCCGTAGCGCCTGCCCTGGTTTTCCAGATTGTCGAGCAGCATCTTGTCGGCTTCATGCGGGCCGATGATCTCGACGCCGAGTGCTTCCTTCAGTTCCATGGCGCCGCCGGCATGATCGATATGACCGTGGGTGATCCAGATCGCCTCGGCCGCGATCGCGTTGTCCTTCAACGTTGCCAGCACCTTGTCGATGTCGCCGCCCGGATCCACGACGACGCCATGCTTGTCGTCCATGTCGAACAGGATGGTGCAGTTCTGCTGGAACGGTGTGACCGGCACGATGCCGGCATTGAGCTGACCCATGATCGTCCTTTCGCTGTGTCAGCGATCATGTAGAGGCATCGCTCAAAACCGTCCACAGCCGGAAGGCCAAACAGTGCGTCTCCAAAGGAATGGGCGGCCGAAGCCGCCCATTCTGCGAAGCCCGAGATCGGCAGGCTTATTTCTTCATGGCGCCCATGACCGCGCCGAGAATGCCGGTCAGGATCGCGCCACCGCCGGCGCCACCGACGATGTTCTGCAGGTTGAGCGCGCTGCCCAGGCCGCTGGTCGCCGCCGCGGCCGCGTCAGGACTGATCGCACCGCCGCCAAGCAGGCTGCCGAGGATCGCCGCGCCGCCGACACCGCCGATGGCTCCGCCCAGGATTTTGGGAAGCTGACCCATTGCCGCCGTCTTGATCGCCGCGCCGACCGCCTGACCACCAATGATGCCTGTGATGATCTGAATGATGATCGGAAGAAGCGTGTTCATGTCCATATGATTAGTCCCTCCATAGCTGCCAGCCTCCCGGGCCGACACCATCATGAGACGCCGAATTGGAGGAAAGTCAAATGCAGAAACGCTGAAATAAAAGGGGCGGCCCGAAAACCGCCCCTGCTTGCGCGAAAAGCTGTGACTATCGTTATTCTGCGGCGATAGCATGCTTGGGTTGAACGGCGATAGAATAGTCGTTCATGAGATTCTTGGCGATCTCGCCGACTTCGAATCGGTAAGGCCCGATCTCCGAAACCGGGGTTACTTCCGCTGCCGTTCCGGTCAGGAAGCACTGCTCGAACCCTTCCAGTTCTTCCGGCAGGATGGCGCGTTCGATGATCTCCAGGCCGCGATCCCTGGCGAGTCCAATGACCGTGCGGCGGGTAATGCCGTCGAGGAAGCAATCGGGCTTGGGCGTGTGGATCTTGCCGTCCTTGACGAAGAAGATGTTGGCGCCCGTCGCTTCGGCGACCTGGCCCCGCCAGTCGAGCATCATGGCGTCGGCATAGCCCTTGGCCTCGGCGGCATGCTTGGACATGGTGCAGATCATGTAGAGGCCGGCGGCCTTCGACCGCGACGGCGCCGTGCGCGGATCGGGCCGGCGCCATTCCGCCACATCGAGACGGATGCCCTTCAGCTTCTGCGCCGGGTCGAAATAGCTCGGCCATTGCCAAATGGCGATGGCGACGTTGATGCGGTTGTTTTGCGCCGAAACACCCATCTGCTCGCTGCCGCGCCAGGCGATCGGCCTGACATAGGCGTCCTGGAAGCCCTGCTTCTTCAGGAGCGTGGTCGACGCGTCATTGAGCTCGGCCACCGAATAGGGAATCTTGAAGCCGAGCAGGCGTGCCGATTCATGCAGGCGTTCCGTATGCTCGTTGAGCTTGAAGATCTCGCCGCCATAGGCGCGCTCACCCTCGAAGACCGCGCTGGCGTAATGCAGGCCGTGGGTCAGCACATGAATCTTGGCGTCCCCCCACGGGACGAACGCGCCATTCATCCAGATGAAGCCGTCCAGTTGATCGAAGGGAACGGATGCCATGGTAACCTCCCGCGGGTCGCGACCCGCATATCCTAGTGTCGTTGCGTGTTCTTTTGGCAGCGCCATGTGGTTGGAGACGCCGGCCGGTGTCTGGAAGCGTAAGCGGATAATCGCGCCCTGGCAAACTCAGGAAGTTCCGGAAAAACCGGCTTGCCTCGCCTTTTCGTTCGCAATCCGCCCAAAAGCTTGTCAAAAATTACCATTGCAGGGAAATTACGTCAATAGTACTGACATAATCTCCTGTTCCCATGGAGAAATGATGACGGATAAAAGCCCAGCTGCCGGAAAACCGATCAGGACTGCGATCACCAGCGAGGACGGCATCGACTTCGCCATCATCGAACTCTTCTTCTTCGCGTATCGCGACTTCACCTCCGATCCCGATCAGATCCTGGCCGACTACGGCTTCGGCCGCGCCCATCACCGCGTGCTGCATTTCGTCAACCGCCGGCCGGGCCTGACCGTCGCCGAATTGCTCGACGTGCTGAAGATAACCAAGCAGAGCCTGGCGCGTGTGCTGAAGCAATTGATCGACACCGATCACGTCGTGCAGTTGCAGGGCCCGCGCGACCGTCGCCAGCGCGAACTCTATCCGACGGCCAAGGGCCGTGCGCTGGCGCTGGCGCTGGCGCGGCCACAGTCACGCCGCATCCGTGCTGCATTGGAAGATTCCGGCGCCACCGAACGGACCTTGGTGGAACGCTTCCTCGAAGCGATGGTCAATCCGGAACTGAGAGCTCAGATCGACGTTGGGTCCGCAAAAATGTCAGGGAAAAGCCATGGAGAGCACTGAGAGGGTCGACACCGCGGCCGCACCGGATGACGACGCACCACATCTGCTCGTGGTCGACGACGACACCCGCATTCGCAATCTTCTCAAGCAGTATCTGACTGAAAACGGCTTTCGCGTCACCGTCGCCGGTAATGCCGGCGAGGCCCGCCGCAAGCTCGCCGGCCTCGATTTCGACCTGCTCGTGCTCGACGTGATGATGCCGGGAGAAAGCGGCGTCGATCTCACCAAGGCGCTGCGTGCCGAGAAGAACGTGCCGATCCTGATGCTGACGGCCTTGTCGGAAACCGACAGCCGCATCTCGGGGCTCGAAGCCGGCGCCGACGATTACCTGCCAAAACCCTTCGACCCGCGCGAGCTGATCCTGCGCATCAACAACATCCTGCGCCGTGGCGGCCCGGCGGCGACGCCCAAGGTCGAGCAGCTGGTGTTCGGCCCCTACACCTTCCAGATCGCCAGGCGCGAACTGAAGCGCGGCGGCGAGGCGCTGAAGCTGACCGACCGCGAACAGGAGATCCTGGCGATCTTCGCCGCGCGCGCCGGCGAAACCATCCCCCGCCACGAACTCGTCGGCGACGATTCGGAAGTCGGCGAGCGCACCATCGACGTCCAGATCAACCGGCTGCGCCGCAAGATCGAGCGCGATCCGTCCAATCCGGTCTGGCTGCAGACCGTGCGCGGTATTGGGTATCGGCTCAGCGTGGAATAGAATGCCGGCGGCGGCCCAAGTGCATGGTCCCGAAAAGTGGGAACCGGTTTTCGGAAAAGATCATGCTCCAACAAAGAGTTGGATCAGGATGACGATTCAGCCAAACGTCATCCCGACCCAATACCGCCGACGGATGAAAAGAGCCAATGGCGACCACGGAACTGGAACAGCCGGACAATGACGGTTTGAGTGCACGCGCCACACGGTCGCTCAAGGCGGTGCCGCGCATCTGGAACCGGTTCTGGCGCCTGGTTTCGCTTTACATGCCCAAGCGCCTCTATGCGCGCTCGCTGATCATCGTCATCGCGCCGATGATCCTTTTGCAGTCGGTCGTCGCGTTCGATTTCATGGAACGCCACTGGGCAACCGTGACGCAACGCCTGTCGCAGGCCACCGTGCGCGACATCGCCGCCATCATCGACCTGATCGAGACTTATCCGCACGACGCCGACTACGCCAACATCATCCGCATCGCGCAGGATCGCATGCAGCTGAAGGTCGATCTCCTGCCGCCCGATCCGCTGCCGCCGCCCGGTCCAAAGCCGTTCTTCTCTATCCTCGACGATGTTCTCTCCGCCGAAATCACTCGGCAGATCAACCGCCCCTTCTGGATCGACACTGTCGGCAATTCCAACATCATCGAAGTGCGCGTCCAGCTCGAGAACAAGGTGCTGCGCGTCTTCGTGCGCCGCAGCCAGGCCTATGCCTCCAACACCCACATTTTCCTGATCTGGATGGTCGGCACCTCGCTGGTGCTCCTGATGATCGCCATCCCCTTCCTGCGCAACCAGATCCGGCCGATCCTGGCCCTTGCCGAGGCCGCCGAAAGCTTCGGCAAGGGCCGGCCGATGCCGCGCGATTTCCGTCCGCGCGGGGCCGAAGAGGTGCGCCGCGCCGGCTTTGCCTTCATCCAGATGCGCGAGCGCATCGAGCGCCAGATCGAGCAGCGCACGGCCATGCTGACCGGTGTCAGCCATGATCTCAGGACCATCCTTACTCGCTTCAAGCTGCAGCTGGCGTTGGCCGGCGGCAAGGCCGAGACCAAGGCGGCGCTCGACCAGGACATCGAGGACATGCAGTCGATGCTGGAAGGCTATCTCGCCTTTGCCAAGGGCGAGGCCTCGGAGGACCCGGGACGTTTCGATCTCGAGGCCTATTTCCAGAAGCTTGGCGAAGAAGCGAACTTGCGCAAATGCAGACTGTCGACGACGCTTTCCGGCGATCCGACCGTGCATGTCAGGCCGAATGCCTTCGCGCGGCTGCTGTCCAACGTCATCGGCAATGCCTTCCGCTATGCCCGCATCGTTGAGGTCACCGCCGACCACGGCCGCGGCTCGCTTCTCGTCACCGTCGACGATAATGGGCCAGGCATTCCGGCCGACAGGCGCGAAGACGTGTTCAAGCCCTTCGTGCGGCTCGACGAAGCCCGTAATCTCGACGCCAGCGGCACCGGGCTCGGCCTGTCGATCGCCCGCGACATCGCCCGCAGCCATGGCGGCGACATCACGCTCGACGACAGCCCGATGGGTGGCCTGCGCGCGGTGATCAAGGTTCCGGCCTGATTTCTATTTGGCATGATCTTGCCTGAAAACCGCTTTCGACTTTTCGGGATCACGGTCTGCTTCATCCGCCCGTCATGAAACCATGGTCAAGAGCGCGCATGAAGCGCGCGACCGCACTTGATTCGTCCTTGCCGCCTCACTTCGACCCCGTACCCGTCAGGGTGCGCTGGAGCGAAGCGAGGACGGCCGCATGGTCGCCGTTCCGGCATCGTTTCAAGGCAACCGCCGACCTCCGGAGCAAAGGGCCGCCATGCGCATAGTGATGGTCACCGACGCCTGGCGCCCGCAGGTCAACGGCGTCGTCCACACGCTGGAGCGGCTCACCGAGACCCTGAAATCCTTCGACGTCGCGGTCGAGTTCCTGACCCCGAACATCTTTCGCACCCTGCCCCTGCCGACCTACCCCGACATCCGCCTGGCGCTGACCACGCCCGGCCATGTCGCGCGCCTGATCGACGGCTACAAGGCCGACCACATTCACATCGTCACCGAGGGACCGCTGGGTATCATGGCGCGGCGCCATTGCCGCAATGCCGGCCGGCCGTTCACCACCAGCTACCACACCCGCTTTCCCGAATATCTCAGCGCCCGCCTGCCGGTGCCGGAGAGCTGGGCCTATCGCTGGCTGCGCGATTTCCACAATTCGGGCCAAGGCACGCTGGTCGCCACCCAGTCGCTCGCCGACGATCTCACGGCGCGCGGCTTCAACAAGCTGAGGCCCTGGACGCGTGGCGTCGACACCGAGCATTTCCAGCCCGACAAGCGCAAGAATCTCGGCTTCCCCGGACCGGTCTTCCTCTGTGTCGGCCGCGTCGCCATCGAAAAGAACCTGTCGGCCTTTCTCGACCTAGACCTGCCCGGCAGCAAGGTGATCGTCGGTGAAGGGCCCGAGCTTGCCAAGCTGAAGGCGAAATATCCGAAGGCGCATTTCCTCGGCCATCGCCCCAATGACGAACTGGCCGAAATCTACGCCTCCGCCGACGTCTTCGTCTTTCCCAGCCGCACCGACACTTTCGGTAACGTCATCATCGAGGCGCTGGCCAGCGGCACGCCGGTCGCCGCCTACCCGGTGACCGGGCCGATCGACATCGTTGGTGATGGTGTCGGCGGTGCTGTTTCCACCGATTTGCGCGAGGCCGCGCTGGCCGCGCTCGACGTCAGCCGCGACCAGGCCCGCGAGCGCGCCATGCGCTACAGTTGGAAGGCCTGCGCGGAAATGTTTCTCGACGCGGTCGGGGAAGCACTGGGAACGACGCGCAAGCTGGCGGCCTGATCCGACAGGCCGGCGGGGACGCCAAGGAACGAGGCGGTATTCTGTTTGACCTCGGAAAGCCTAGAACAGCCTGCCGCCATCCGGCACCCTGCGCTCGATGGCGCCCAACACCACGGCGCCCTCTTCATCGGGAAAGCCGAGCGTCAGCACTTCCGACATGAACGGGCCGATCTGGCGCGGCGGGAAATTGACCACCGCGAACACCTGTCGGCCGATCAAGGTCTCGGGCGAATAGTATTTGGTGATCTGCGCCGAGGACTTCTTCACTCCGATCCCAGGCCCGAAATCGATCTTCAGCCTGAAGGCCGGCTTGCGCGCCTCCGGAAACGGTTCGGCCTCGACGATCGTGCCGGCACGGATGTCGACACGATCGAAATCGGCAAAGCTGATTTCAGGCTTGCGCTCGTTGTTTGAACTCATGTCGAACGCTTCTGCTCAGGCGTTGCCGAAGGTCTCGAACAGCACGCCGGCCAGCGCGCCCTTGGCCGAGGTTCCCGACCAGACGACGAACTGGAAAGCCTGGAAATAGCATTCGCAGGCTTCCAGCGCCGAGGACAAAAGCACCTCGACCTGCTGGCTCGAGGGTTCGACCCCGCCAGCGAGCAGCAGCGACTGGCGGAACATGATCGCGCCTTCCTGCTCCCAGAGGTCGAAATGGCCGAACAGCATCTGTTCGTTGATCAGCGACAACAGCCGCATCACTTCCAGCGTGCGGGCTTCCGGCACCTTGATGTCGAAGGCGCAGGCAAGGTGCAGCGCCTCGAAATCCTCCATCCACGAGAAGGAGACGTGATAGTCGGTCCAGCTGCCGGCAACCGAGATCGAGATTTCGTCATCGCCGGCCCGTTCGAAGGACCAGTCATTGTTGTGGGCCACCTGCTCGATCACATCCACCGGATGGATTTCGCGGGAAAATTCGAGTTCGAGAAGTTCCATGGAATGCTTCCTGTGTTCAGGGGGAGCGCCACACGCTCCGCGGGGCACACACGACGAACAATCTTGTCTAGAACTCGGACGGCCGGGACTTATCAACGCAAAGACCCCAGACCGAACCCCACCGCCCGGTTGCATGACCCTGCTCCGAATCATGCAACAAATTCAGTCTATTGATCGGGAGTCGCGTGAACAGCCCAATTTTTCGCACTGCGTCATTCGCATGTGGAAAGGTGCCTGTCACAAAGAGTCACGCAATGCCGGTAAGCGATTCACGGCAAAGCGATTTTCAGGCTGGTGCTTTGTGGAAAAGTTTAACGAATTATTTTTTCGGCTTGGGCTTCGCCGGCGCCGCAGGTGTGGCCTGACCGGTCAGCTCGGCGATCCTGGCCTCGAGCGTCTCGATGCGCGAGGCGAGCCTGCCGTTTTCTTCCCTCGCCTTGGCGGCCATCTCGCGCGCGGCCTCGAACTCCTCGCGCTGCACGACATCCATGGAGTTGAGGATGCGTTCCGCCTGGCCCTTGAAGGCCGTCTCCACCTCGCGCCGCACGCCTTGAGCGGCACCGGCGGCATCGGTCATCAGCTTGGCGAATTCATCGAGAATGCGGTTCGGTCCGGTCGACATGGCAAATCCTCGCTTGCTTGATTTGAATTAGTGACGTGGCGCCAGGAATGCAAGAACGTTGGGACCCGATGCGGCCTCCGCGCTGCTATGGCGCACGTCCCGCATGATGGGCGCGGGTCCTGCAGGAGCCTCTCGAACGGCTCCGAAGCTGTACTTGATGGTGGCAAGTCGCCTATTGTAACGCCCTCGTCTCCCTTCACGCACGTTTCAATCAGGATAACCAATGGCAACGCCCCCGCGCAGACCGACAAATCCGATGGAAGCCGCCGAAGCTGTTTTCAAGCCGGTCAAGAAACCGGCAGCGGCCCCGCCTCGCGAACCCTCCACCGCCCCGAATGTCCGCGAGCTTGTCTCGATCAGGATCGACCGGGCCGTGCTCGATCATTTCCAGGAAGATGGTCCCGGCTGGCAGGACAGGATCAACGACGCCTTGCGCGAAGTGGTGGCCGCCAAGCCCAGGGGGTAAGCACGGCCACCCCGGCGACGGAGCTGGAAGCGAATCTGTTCCCGGACCCGAATCTGTTCCCGCAGCATTGACGCCCGTGACCTTGCCTTGACCCTGCCAAAACCCTGCCGCATGGTCCGCGCCGATCGCAACCGAGAGCTCCCCGTTGAACGAATATTTCCTGCTGCCGCTGGCTTCGCTGCCTTTTCCCAATATCAATCCGATCCTCGTCCAGATCGGGCCGCTGGCGGTGCACTGGTACGGCATCGGTTACATCGTCGGCATCCTGTTTGCCTGGTGGTATGCCAAGCGGCTCGCCGCCAATCCTAAACTCTGGCCCGACGGCGTCCTGCCGATGAAGCCTGAGGATCTCGACGATTTCATCGTCTGGGCGGCCATTGGCGTGGTTCTGGGCGGCCGCACCGGCTATGTCCTGTTCTACGACCTGGCGCGCTATATCGCCCATCCGCTCGACATCTTCGCTGTCTGGCAAGGCGGCATGTCCTTCCATGGCGGCCTGCTCGGCGTCATCCTCGCCATGACGCTGTTTTCCATGAAGCGCGGCATCCGCACCTGGTCGCTGTTCGATGTCGTGGCAGCTGGCGTGCCGGTCGGTCTCGGTCTCGTGCGCGTCGCCAACTTCATTAATTCCGAGCTCTGGGGGCGGCCCACCGATGTGCCCTGGGCGATCGAATTCCCCAACGGCGGTCCGTTCACCCGCCATCCGAGCCAGCTCTACGAGGCCTTGCTCGAAGGGCTGGTGCTATTTGTCGTGCTGCGCGTCCTTACCCATTCGCGCCTCAAGCTGAAGACACCGCGCTTTGTCGGCGGCGCCTTCATCTGCGGCTACGGCCTGTCACGAATTTTCGTGGAGTTCTTTCGCGAGCCCGACCAGCAGCTCGGCTATCTCCTCGGCACCAACTGGCTGACCATGGGCATGATCCTGTCGACGCCGATGGTGCTGGCCGGCATCTGGGCAATGGCGACGGCCAAGCCGGTGACGCAAGCGCAGCCGCAGGCGACATGACGCGGCTGAAGGCTCGTATCGTCGATCTGATCGAGGCGGTCGGTCCGATGCCCATCAACGAATACATGGCGCTGTGCCTGTTCGATCCGCGCGATGGTTATTACACCACACGCGAGCCGTTCGGCGCGGCCGGCGACTTCATCACCGCGCCGGAGATCAGCCAGATGTTCGGCGAACTCGTCGCCGTTTGGCTTTACCAGGCTTGGGCAGCGATCGGCCGGCCGATGCCGGTCACCGTCGCAGAGATCGGCCCCGGCCGTGGCACGCTGATGAAAGACATGCTGCGCACCTTGTCGCGGCTCGATCCGGCCTTGGCCAACGGCGCCGCCTTCGCCATGATCGAGACCAGTCCGCGCTTGGCCGAGATCCAGAAGCAGACGCTTGGAGCGACACCCTTCGCGATAGACTGGCATGAAGCGATCGAGACCCTGCCCCATCAACCGCTGTTGATCGTCGGCAACGAATTGTTCGATGCGGTGCCTATCCGCCAGTTCGTCCGTGCCGGCGCCGAGTGGCGCGAGCGCATGGTCGGCCTGGACGACGCCGACAATCTTTGCTTCTTCGCCGGCGCCGGCTCGGTCGACCCGATGCTGCTGCCCAGGGATGCGGCCGACGCGCCGCAAGGCGCGATCGTCGAAATCGCGCCCGCCCGCACCGCCTTGATGGCGGCGATCGCCGAGCGCATGGCGGCTCATGGCGGCGCCGGGCTATTCCTCGACTACGGCCATCTGCGGCCCGGCGTCGGCGACACGCTGCAGGCCTTGCGCCGGCACAATCACGAAGATGTGCTGGCCAATCCCGGCGAAGCAGACCTTACGTCCCATGTCGATTTCGCCGCTCTTGCAGCGATCGTGCGCGCGCATGGTCTCGATGCCCATCTGTCGACGCAGGGCAATTTCCTGCTCGGCATGGGCATTCTTGAGCGCGCCGGCCTGCTGGGCGCCGATGCCGGCCAGGCGGCACGCGACAACATATCGGATGCCGTCGAACGGCTCGCCGGGCCGCAAGCGATGGGCGAACTCTTCAAGGTCCTCGCCGTCGTTCCACGCGACGTCTCCGTCAGGCCATTCACCACGGCGGATTGACTTTTCGTTGCTACCCCTCCCAATCTCCCGTCCGGTAAAAGAGCCGCCGGACTGCCGGCCGCTTTTCCTTGACGAAACCGCCCACACGGACAACAACGCCCGCATGCTCAATCAGACCAAACCGGATCCCATTCGGTCGCCGCTGCTGGACAAGGCACAGGCACAAGGCATCCGCCACGGCTATTTCACCCGCATCGGCGGCGTCTCCACGGGCATCTACCAGGGCCTCAACATCGGCACCGGGTCGGATGACGACCAGGCGCTGGTGACCGAGAACCGCGCCCGTGTCGCCGCCTGGATGGGCGTGCCCGCAAATCATCTGCTGACCGCCTGGCAGGTCCATTCGCCCGACGTCATCGTCGCCAGGGAACCCTTTGCCGGCGAACGGCCAAAGGCCGACGCCATCGTCACCGACCGGCCGGGCATCGCCATCGGGGCCTCGACCGCCGATTGCGGCCCGGTTCTGTTCGCGGATGCCGGCGCGCGCATCATCGGCGCGGCGCATGCCGGCTGGAAAGGCGCTTTGTCAGGCGTG
Organism: Mesorhizobium sp. CO1-1-11; assembly: GCF_020164995.1. Lineage (NCBI taxonomy): Bacteria > Pseudomonadati > Pseudomonadota > Alphaproteobacteria > Hyphomicrobiales > Phyllobacteriaceae > Mesorhizobium > Mesorhizobium sp. CO1-1-11. The sequence continues at coordinate 83,226 of NZ_JAIUHE010000013.1, read as the reverse complement.
CTCGAAAACACCATTGCCGCCATGGAGAGCCTCGGCGCCCGGCGCGAAAACATCGTCGCCGTGCTTGGCCCTTCAATTGGCCCTGCAAATTATGAGGTCGGGCCCGAATTCGTCGCCCGCTTCGTCGAGGCCGACAGCGAAAATGCCCGGTATTTCGTGCCTTCGGCCCATGCCGGCCACGCTATGTTCGACCTCAACCGCTACACGATCGACCGGCTGGCCAAGGCTGGCGTGACGGTCGATGGCCTTGGCCGCTGCACCTATGCCGAGGAAGATCTGTTTTACTCCTACCGGCGCACCACGCACCGCAGGGAGCCCGATTATGGCCGGCAGGTTTCGGCAATCGTTTTGGAGAAGGTATAATGGCGCTGCATTTTGAACGATCCGAATTCGACGCGCGGCGCGACCGGCTGATGATCGAGATGGCCGAGAAGAAGCTCGACGCCATCCTGCTGTTCGCCCAGGAAAGCATGTACTGGCTCACCGGCTACGACACGTTCGGCTTCTGCTTCTTCCAATGCCTGGTGGTCAAGGCCGACGGCTCGATGGTGCTGCTGACCCGCTCGGCCGATCTGCGCCAGGCGCGCCAAACCTCGATCATCGACAACATCGTGCTGTGGACCGACCGCGACGGCGCCAATCCCGCGGTCGACCTGCGCAACCTGCTCAACGAACTCGACCTGCTCGGCGCCCGCATCGGCGTCGAATACGACACTCACGGCCTGACCGCCTACAATGGCCGCCGCCTGGACGAGCAGTTGCAGACCTTCGGCCAGATCGCCGACGCCTCCGGCATCGTCGGGCGGCTGCGCCTGTTCAAGAGCCCGGCCGAGGTCGCCAAGGCCGAAAAGGCAGCCAATCTCTCCGACGACGCGCTGGACGCGGCCCTGCCGCTGATCAAGCAGGGCGGCGACGAGGCGCTGATCCTGGCCGCCATGCAGGGCGCGATCTTCGCCGGCGGCGGCGACTATCCGGCCAACGAGTTCATCATCGGCTCCGGCGTCGATGCGCTGCTGTGCCGCTACAAGGCCGGCCGCCGCAAGCTCACCAAGAACGACCAGCTGACGCTCGAATGGGCCGGCGTCTTCCATCACTACCATGCGCCGATGATGCGCACGGTGCTGACCGGCAAGGTCTCCAAGCGCCATCAGGAGCTGTTCGACGCCGCACGCGCGGCACTTCTGGCCGTCGAAAAGGCGATGACGCCGGGCAACAGCTTCGGCGATGTGTTCGACGCCCATGCCCGCACCATGGAAGCGCACGGGCTGACCAAGCACCGGCTGAACGCCTGCGGCTATTCGGTCGGCGCCCGCTTCACGCCGTCCTGGATGGACATGCCGATGTTCTACCAGGGCAATCCCGAGCCGATCGCGCCGAACATGACGCTGTTTGCCCACATGATCATCATGGACTCCGAGACCGAGACGGCGATGACGCTTGGCCGCACCTACCTGACCACCGAATCCCAGCCGAAGCCGCTGTCCCGCCATGATCTCGACTTGATCGTGCAGTGAATCCATAATGGGAGGCGTTCTTCGCCAAGGAGTTAGAAGGCAAATGAGACGATCGCATGTGACGACCGTGTCATTGCTTGTGGCATTGGCTTTGACCGCCTGCACCAACGCAAAGGACGTCCTCGAACCTTCCGCCATCACCCCGCCGGCGGCCTCGGCGCAGCCCGCACCGGCCACGCAAGGCAGCGCTGCCGCCACCGTTCCCGCCCCGGCGCCATCCACGGCCGCGACGGCCACCACGACGGCGGGCGCGCCCGCGCCCATCACTTCGGCCCAGGCCGCCGCCATCCTGGCGAAGACCCGGCTGCAGATCGCGCCGATCGTCGGCGCTTCGGTGGAAGCCGCAACGCCGCTGACGGCGGAACTGCAGACACGCGCCAGGCAGCGCGGCATCACGCTGGCCGGCAGCCAGGACCAGACCGCGACCCATGTGCTCAAGGGCTACTTCTCGGCGATGACGGAGGGCAAGGACACCACGGTCATCTATGTCTGGGATGTCTACGACCCCTCTGGCAACCGGCTGCACCGTATCAACGGCCAGATGAAGGCGCCTTCCACCGGTTCCGGCGACAGCGCGGGCGCCGACAGCTGGAAGTCGGTCTCGCCAGCCACCATGCAGGCGATCGCCGACCAGACCATCGACCAGTTTGCGGCCTTTCTCAGCGGCAAGGCGAGCTGAGGTGTTGCCAGCCGGTGATGCCGAACAGCTTTCTTAGGCTTAGCCGGCGGATTCACGATCTCGGCGCTTGCAATAGCCGCGCGGGCCGCTAAAAGCCCGGTTAAAAGGTGCAGGAGAGTCCGCCAGGCTTCTCCGTCCTCCACCAGGAACGGTGCATGAAACTCTTCGCGGGCAATTCCAACAGGGTGCTGGCCGAAGCGGTCGCACGCTATCTCAACGTCCCGCTGGGCAAGGCCAGTGTCAGGCGCTTCGCCGACCAGGAAATCTTCGTCGAGATCCAGGAAAACGTGCGCGGCGAGGATGTCTTCATCCTGCAGTCGACCTCGTTTCCGACCAACGATCACCTGATGGAACTGCTCATCATGATCGACGCCTTCATGCGCTCGTCGGCCAAGCGCATCACGGCGGTTATTCCTTATTTCGGCTATGCCAGGCAGGATCGCCGCGCTTCCGGGCGCACGCCGATCTCTGCCAAGCTGGTCGCCAACATGATCACCCGTGCAGGTGTCGACCGGGTTTTGACGCTGGATCTCCATGCCGGCCAGATCCAGGGCTTTTTCGACATCCCCACCGACAATCTGTTCTCGGTGCCGGTGATGGCCCGTGACGTCAAGGCGAAGTACAAGCAACTCGGCAATGTCGTCGTCGTGTCGCCCGATATTGGCGGCGTGGTGCGTGCGCGTGCGCTTGCCAAGCGTTTCGACGCGCAACTTGCCATCGTCGATAAGCGCCGTGAGCGTCCCGGCGAATCGGAAGTCATGAACATCATCGGCGCGGTCGCCGGCAAGGATTGCCTTTTGATCGACGACATCGTCGATTCCGGCGGCACGCTGTGCAATGCCGCCGACGCACTGCTAGCCAACGGCGCCACCAGCGTCACCGCCTATATCACCCACGGCGTGCTGTCGGGCGGCGCGGTCGCTCGCATCAGCGGCTCGAAGCTGCAGGAACTGGTGATCACCGATTCCATCCAGCCGACGCAAGGCGTGCTCGACGCACCCAACATCCGCGTCATCTCGATCGCCGACCTGATGGGCGAAGCCATTTCGCGCACAGCGACCGAGGAATCGGTCTCGAGCCTGTTCGACTGAAAACCAGTTATCCCTGCGGCCCAAGTTACCCCTGCGGCCCAAATTGCTCATGCGGCCCAAGTTACCCCTGCGGCCCAAGTTATTCCTGCGGCGAGGCCGATGGCGTCGGCGCCTCCAACCGGGCCGGGGCTCGCCGCATGCCTTCGCCGGCATCACGCGCGCCGCGCATATAGCCGCGCGGCGAGGAGCCAAGCATGCGCTTGAACATGGTGATGAAGGCCGGCACGCTGTCATAGCCGAGATCGAGCGCCACCCGCGTGATCGGCTCGCCATCGGCGAGCCTCGGCAGCGCCGCGAACAGGCAGGCCTGCTGGCGCCATGTCGACAGCGACAGGCCGGTCTGCCGCTGGAAGGCGCGCGTGAAGGAGCGCCGGCTCATGCCGACGGTATCGGCCCATTCGTCGATGGTCGCGTGCGGTGAGGGTGCGGCGACGAAACGCCGGCAGAGCGCCGCCAGTTTGGGATCCGACGGGAACGGCAGGCCGAGCGGCCGCTCCGGCAATTGCGGGATCTCATGCAGCAGCAGGCTCATGATCAGGCCACCGCGCCCTTCCAGTTCGCCGCCTTGCGGCAGCTTCTCGGATTCCACGATAAGACTGTGCATCAGGTCGGTGACGCCGACGACGCGCATGCCCTCCGGCAGGCCTGGGATCGCCTGCGGTATGACATAGACCGAGCGCATCGAGACGTCGCCGAGCATCTCGACGGAATGTTCGATGCCGGCTGGAATCCACATCGCATGGTCCGGCGGCACCATCCAGCGCCCATGCCGCGTCGTCACCAGCACGACGCCGACCAGCGCATGCAGCAACTGGATGCGGCTGTGGTGGTGGTGCGGCACGTGGTAGCCATCCGGATATTCGGTCGGCAGCACCACCGCCGGCCCGACCGCCTGCTCGAGCCACTGCCAGCGCAGCCCGTGCAATTGCTCGAGGTCGGTGTGGCCGGCGCCGAAAATTTCCCTGGTTTTTGGCATTCGATATGGCCCACTTGCGAAACTATTGGACCAAACCACGAAAGAAGTCGCCTGGCAACCGGACTATAAGGCTGCCTGCGGGAAGCGCCCGCCACGTCGCCTGCGGTAACAACCCGCCAAAAAGACTACGGAGCCTATCTTGACCGATACGACCGCCACCAGCGTCGCGCCGCCTGCGACCGCCAGTCACGCGTCAGCCCAGGCTACGGCCTTCACCGTTATCCTGGCGGTGAGCCTCTGCCACTCCATCAACGACATCATGCAGTCGCTGTTATCGGCCATCTATCCGCTTCTGAAAGACAATTACGGCCTCGACTTCTGGCAGATCGGGCTGTTGACCTTCACCTTCCAGGTAACGGCATCCCTGCTGCAGCCGATCATCGGCGCGGTCACCGACAAGCGGCCGATGCCTTACTCGCTGCCCTGGGGCATGGCATCGTCGCTGATCGGCCTGGTCGTGCTGGCCTATGCCGGGCACTACTACCTGCTGCTGATCGGCGCCTCGCTGATCGGCATCGGTTCGGCGATCTTCCATCCGGAATCCTCGCGCATCGCCCGCTTCGCATCCGGCGGCCGGTTTGGCCTGGCGCAGTCGCTGTTCCAGGTCGGCGGCAATTTCGGCCAGTCCATGGGTCCCTTGCTGGCCGCCTTCATCGTCGTGCCTTTCGGCCAGACCAGCATCGCCTGGTTCGCCGTCGGCTCGCTGATCGGCATCGTCATCCTGTGGCAGGTCGGCGGCTGGTACAGCCGCCTGCGCGCAGCGCAAGGCAATCGCAAGGCGGCAAGCTTCGTGTCGCCCTTCCCGCGCCGCAAGGTGATGTGGGCCCTGGCGGTGCTGACCTTGCTGGTGCTGACCAAGAACGCCTACATCGCCAGCCTGGCCAGCTACTACACCTTCTATTCCATCCATAAGTTCGGCGTTTCGGTGCAGATGTCGCAGGTCATGCTGTTCCTCTTCCTCGGCTCTTCGGCGCTGGGCATCCTGCTCGGCGGTCCCTTCGGCGACCGCTATGGACAAAAGGCGATGATCTGGTTCTCGATCGTCGGTGTCCTGCCCTTCACCCTGGCGCTGCCCTACGCCAACATGGAATGGACGATGGTGCTGACCGTGCTGATCGGCCTCATCCTGTCGTCGGCCTTCTCCAACATCGTCGTCTTCGCGCAGGAGCTGGTGCCGGGCCGCGTCGGCACGATCGCCGGCATCTTCTTCGGCTTCGCCTTCGGCGTCGGCGGCATCGCGGCCGCGGTGCTTGGCGTCGTCGCCGACATGAAGGGCATCGACTTTGTCTTCCAGATCTGCTCCTACCTGCCGTTCCTGGGGCTGCTGACGGTGTTCCTGCCCAACATGAAGGAAGCCCGGAAGGCGCAAGCGGCCGCTTGAATCATCTGTTCCAGGCAAAAGGCACCCGCCATATGGCGGATGCCTTTTTCTGTTCAGGCGGAGGGCTTCAGGCCTTGAAGAAAGCCAGCAGGTCGGCGTTGATGACATCGGCGTGGGTGGTGGCCATGCCGTGCGGAAAGCCCTTGTAGACCTTGAGCTCGCCCTTCTTGAGCAGCTTGATGCTCAGCAGCGCCGAGTCGGCGATCGGCACGATCTGGTCGTCGTCGCCATGCATGACCAGCACCGGCACGTCGATCTTCTCGAGGTCTTCGGTGAAGTCGGTCTCCGAGAAGGCTTTGATGCAGTCGTAATGCGCCTTGGTGCCGCCCATCATGCCCTGGCGGTACCAGTTGTCGATAATGCCCTGCGAGACCACGGCGCCCGGACGGTTGAACCCGTAGAACGGGCCAGCGGGAACATCCACGTATAGCTGCGCGCGGTTGGCGGCGACGCCGGAGCGGAAGCCGTCGAAGACCTCGATCGGCAGGCCGCCGGGATTGGCTGGAGTCTTGAGCATGATCGGCGGTACCGCGCCGAGCAACGCTGCCTTGGCGACACGGCCACCCGCTCCATACTGGGCGACATAGCGCGCCACCTCGCCGCCACCCGTCGAATGGCCGACATGGATGGCGTCCTTGAGGTCGAGATGCGCGACAAGTTCAGCCACATCGGCGGCATAGGTGTCCATCTCGTTGCCGATATCCGTCTGCGTCGAACGGCCGTGGCCGCGGCGGTCGTGGGCGATGACCCGGTAGCCTTGGCCAAGGAAGAACAGCATCTGTGCATCCCAGTCGTCGCTGCTCAGCGGCCAGCCGTGATGGAACACGATGGGCTGACCGGTTCCCCAGTCCTTGTAATAGATCTGCGTGCCGTCCTTGGTGGTGATCGTGCCGCTGCCTGAGCCTGGTTTGGTCTGCGAGGTCATCTCAATCTCCGTTTGATTGCTGTCGCGATAAACAATATCACGATACCAATATCGCTAACCCAGCTCGAGGTTCTTGTCCATGGAAATATGTATCGCGATATCTTTTTCCGTGGTACATAATGCGTGCGCTTAATCGGCAAAGGAACCCACCGTGCCTCTCCCGCTGGACAATCAGCTCTGCTTCACGCTCTACGCCACCAGCATGGCGATCAATCGCACCTACAAGCCGATGTTGGACGAGATGGGGATCACCTATCCGCAATATCTCGTGCTCAACGCGCTGGGCGAGGCCGACGGCATGTCTGTCGGCACGATCGCGCACAGGCTCGCCCTGGAATCGAGCACGGTCACGCCGCTGGTGAAGCGGATGGAGCAGGCCGGCCTGGTTACCCGCCAGCGCAGCCAGACCGACGAGCGCCAGGTACAGGTCGACCTGACACCGGCCGGCCGCAAGCTGCTCGTCCAGTGCAACTGCCTGAACGCGACCCTGGTCGAACGCTCGGGCATGACGCTGGCCGAACTCGACACGCTGAACCGGCAGGTCCAGGCGTTGCGCGATGCGTTGAGCGGCGACCGGTAGCAACGGCCTTCCCACCGCCGCTTGCACGCCTGCCCGCCTTCCGCTATAGAGCCGCCACCCGCGTAGACACCCTTGGAGGCAACGCGGCGGAAGGCTGCCTTCCCCTTGTGATCCCGAACAAAGATCCGCTCGCTGCGGTTTCCGGCATTCGGACATCGAGGTCTGGCGGCTTTCGACGTTTACGGCCTGGTACATTGCCAACCGTAGGCGCTCCATAACACGCGAAAGGAAAAGCCATGAGCCACGATACTTACGAGCTCAAGGCCGAAGCGCGCGAACAGGTCGGTAAGGGGTCCGCCCGTGCAGTTCGCCGCAACGGTAAAGTGCCTGCAGTAATCTATGGTGACAGACAGCCTCCCCTGGCGATCGCGCTCACCTACAAGGACATCTACTACAAGATCCACGGCGGCGGGTTCCTGACCACGATCGCCACGATCGATGTCGACGGCAAGAAGATCCAGGTCCTGCCGAAGGACTTCCAGCTCGACCCGGTCAAGGATTTCCCTGTCCATGTCGACTTCCTGCGCATCGGCAAGGACACCGAAGTCAACGTCGATGTTCCCGTGCACTTCATCAATGAAGACAAGTCACCCGGCATCAAGCGGGGCGGCGTGCTCAACATCGTGCGTCACGAAGTCGAGTTCCACTGCCCGGCCAATGCGATCCCGGAATTCATCACCGTCGATCTCACCGGCGCCGACATTGGCGATTCGATCCACATCTCGTCGGTCAAGCTGCCGGCCGGCGTCAAGCCCGTCATCTCCGACCGCGACTTCACCATCGCGACCGTTGCCGGTTCGTCGGCGATGAAGCCGGAGACCGAAGAGACAGCTGAGGCCGCGGCTCCCGAAGCGGCTCCCGCCGCCGAAGAGAAGTAACTCTTTTCACGCCCGGAGGCGACGATGCCAGAAAAGACAGCGCTTGTCTTTGCCGGCCTCGGCAATCCGGGCGCGAAATACGCTGAAAACCGGCACAATGTCGGCTTCATGGCGGCGGACGCTATCGCCCGCCGCCATTCCTTTTCACCCTGGTCGAAGAAGTTCCAGGGCCTGATTTCCGAGGGCACGCTCGGCGGCGAAAAGATCATCCTGATCAAGCCGCAGACCTTCATGAACCTGTCCGGCCAGTCGGTCGGCGAAGCGCTGCGCTTCTACAAGCTCGACCTTTCCGCCCTCACCGTCTTCTATGACGAGATCGACCTTGCCGAAGGCAAGCTGCGCATCAAGACCGGCGGCGGCGCCGGCGGCCACAACGGCATCCGCTCGATCGACGGCCATGTCGGCAATGCGTACCGCCGTGTGCGCATCGGCGTCGGCCATCCCGGCGTCAAGGAAATGGTCCAGCATCATGTGCTCGGTGATTTCGCCAAGGCCGACCGCGACTGGCTCGACCCGCTGCTCGACGCGATCGCCGACAATGCGGCGATGATCGCCAAGGGCGACGAATCCGGTTTCATGAACAAGGTCGCCCTCGCCGTCCAGGGCAAGACCGGCGCCGAACCGGAAAACCCGGCGCGGAAGCAGTCGAGCCCGAAACAGCAAAGTCATGTCCGCCAGGCCCGCCCTCAGCAGCCGGTCGCCAAGCTGCCGGAAAGCGGCCCCATGGCCGCCATGCTGAAGAAACTGTTCGGCAACAAGGACTGAAGCGTAGGCGCATGCGGCGTCACGGGACTTGACGTTCCCAACCCCTATCGCCCATAGCCTCATCAAATTTCGCTTTTCCCGATAGGACCGGACAAAATGGGTTTCAAATGCGGCATCGTTGGCTTGCCCAATGTCGGCAAGTCGACGCTCTTCAACGCGCTGACGAGAACGGCCGCCGCGCAGGCCGCCAACTACCCGTTCTGCACCATCGAACCGAACACCGGCGAGGTGGCGGTGCCCGATCCGCGCCTGCAGAAGATCGCGGCGATCGGCAAGTCGAAGGAGATCATCCCGACCCGCATCTCCTTTGTCGACATCGCCGGCCTGGTGCGCGGCGCCTCCAAGGGCGAAGGCCTGGGCAACCAGTTCCTCGCCAACATCCGCGAGGTCGACGCCATCGTGCATGTGCTGCGCTGCTTCGAGGATGACGACATCACCCATGTCGAGGGCCGCATCGACCCCGTCGCCGACGCCGAGACGGTCGAGACCGAGCTGATGCTCGCCGACCTCGACAGCCTCGAGCGCCGCATCGTCCAGTTCCGCAAGCGCGCCGGCAGCAAGGACAAGGAAGCGACGACCGTGCTGCCGATGATGGAGGCCGCGCTCGAGCTGCTGCAGGCAGGCAAGCCGACCCGCATCCTGCTCGACGGCATCTCGGCGGAAGATCTGCACATTTTGCAGGGCTTGAACCTTCTGACCTCACATCCCGTGCTCTACGTCTGCAACGTCGCCGAGGCGGACGCGGCCACCGGCAACGAGCACACCAGGGCCGTGGAGCAGATGGCCGCAGCGCAGGGCGCCCGCACTGTCGTCATTTCGGCCGCGATCGAAGCCGAGGTTGCGCAGCTCTCCGACGAGGAAGAGATGGAATTCCTGTCCTCGCTCGGCCTCGACGAGCCCGGCCTGAACAAGGTGATCCGTGCCGGCTACGAATTGTTGCAGCTCATCACCTATTTCACCGTTGGGCCGAAGGAGACGCGCGCCTGGACCGTGCACAAGGGCGCCAAGGCGCCGCAGGCGGCCGGCGTCATCCACACCGATTTCGAGCGCGGCTTCATCCGCGCCCAGACCATCGCCTACAACGACTTCGTCACGCTGGGCGGCGAAGTGGCGGCCAAGGAAGCCGGCAAGGCACGCGACGAAGGCAAGGAGTACGTCGTCCAGGACGGCGACATCATGCTGTTCAAGTTCAATACCTGAGGAGGTCGCGGCGGAGCGACCCAACCGTCAGTCGGACAGCACCATCCCTGCCGCAGAGCTCTCGCGGGGGTATTGAAGACCATAAGTCGCCTTACCCCGATCAGCACCCGGTGGAGACCGATGAAAGCCATGTCCCATTATTTGCTAACGCAAATTTCTAGCTTGCGCGCGGATGCCCGCCAACACGGCTCGGCTGATCACTGCTAAAATCGGCCAATATGCAGCCGAACCGGCCAGCTTGGCGAAAAATGTCAAACGGCTGAAAGGCCGGCCAGGCTTCAGGCTTAGGGTCGGGGACTACCGTATTATCTTCGATCAGGAAGGCACGGTAATGGACATTCTGGAGATCGGACCGCGCGGTAGCATCTACGAGGGATGAGGACATGAACAAGCCCACCATCATTACCACGCCGAATGGCGACCGTATGGCTATTCTGCCACTCGCTGATTACGAGAGCCTTGTTGAAGCGGCGGAGGACGTGGCCGACATTCAAACCTACGATCAGATCAAGCAAAAGATCGCTGCCGGCGAGGAGGAGCTTATTCCGGCCGCCGTCGTCAACCGCATCCTGGACGGCGAGAATAAGATCCGCGTCTGGCGCGAGCATCGCGGGATTTCGGCTCGCGACCTCGCTGAAAAGACTGAGATCAGCGCAGGCTATCTCTCGCAGATCGAGACAGGCACCCGCGACGGTAGCTTCGACACGATCAAGCGCATCGCCGCCGCCCTCAATGTCTCGGTTGACGATCTCGTATAGCGCCCGTTGCGAAAGACGAAAACGGGCTGTCGTATTCCATGCTCGCAGGCGCTGCCGACGTCGGCACAGGGCCATGTTTATTCGCGCAGGCGAGGCCACTACAAGTGAGCGTAGCTTAGCTACAGCCGACCACCGCCCGGCCTCCGACCCAAACAGTGGCAATATTGGCCCGTGCCGCATTGAGCACGATCTTCTGAAAGACGTCGTCGAGCGTATCGTCGGCGCCGTTGACATGGATGTTCGAGGCGCTCGCTTTGGTGTCGATCAGCAGCGCGTCGAATTCGTGTCCGACGCGAAAACTCCCGGTCGGCAGGTCGAGCGCTTCCGCGCCTCCCGCGGTCGCCAGCCAGAACGCTTCCTGATGCGTGATCGGCTCGCCGGGCGCGCCGCGCTCCTTTGCCGGCAGGCCGGCATGCACGCCGCTCTGCAATGTTCTCGAGGCCGACAGCGCGTTCCGGCAACCGTCGAACAGCGATGGGCTGTAGCCGCCTGAAATATCGGTGCCGAGCCCGACATGCATGTGCCGGTCGAGCGCCTCGCGAAGCGGAAACACTGCATTGGCGAAGTAGACGTTGGACAGCGGGCAATGAGCGACGCCGGCGCCCTTCTCCTTGATCAGGTCCATGTCCTGCCCATCGATGAAGTTCGAATGCGCCAGGATCGTATGACGGGTGAGCAGGCCGAAACCATCGAGGCTTGCCGCATCCGTTTGGCCGAAGCGCGCTTCCACGAACTGCTTTGCCCAATCGCTTTCGGAGCAATGGGTCTGCACGTGGCAACCGAACTCTTCCGCGAGTTCGCCCAGCCCCTGCAAGGCCGCGTCGGTGCAGCTTGGAATGAAGCGCGGCGTGATCACCGGCTGGACAAGCGGCCTCTCGCCCGGATCCAATGACATGACGGCCTCGATGAAGCGCCTGGTATCCGAAACAGCGCTTGCCGCATCGGCATCGCGATAGAAGGGCGGACACTGTTCGGGGTCGTCCATCACCACCTTGCCGACCAGGGCACGCTGGCCTTTCTCAAGACATGTCTCGGCGCGCGCCACGCGCGCCTCGACATGGACGGTGGCGAAATAGAGCGCGGTGGTGGTGCCGTTGGCGAGCAGATTGTCGACCAGATCAGCATAGACCGCGCGAGCATAGTCCAAATCCGCATAGCGGGCCTCGAGCGGAAAAGTGTATTTCCGCAGCCAGACTTCGAGCGGCACGTCCAGCGCCTTGCCCATCTGCGGCCATTGCGGCGCATGAATGTGCAGGTCGACGAGCCCCGGCAGCAGGAACTGCCCCTCGCCAAGTTTCACCAGCCTGCCCGCCCGGCGGGCATCGCTTATCGTGGCCGTGTATTCCGGGTGGCCGGGCGCCAGGATCTCGGCGATGCGCCCCTGTGCATCGACGCAGAACAGGTGCTCCTCCAGCACCTCCAGCCTGCCGCGCTCAGGCGTATGGAAGGCGGTGCCGAGCAGCACGAAAGGATCTGCCGTCATATCGTCGCTCCGGTGCTGCTGGCGGGCGGGGCTGCCAATGCGTGGCCTAGAAGAAAACAGTTGGCAAACATTTCCGCCGCTGTCCTTTGCCGCCGACTGATCCCATGATCGGCCGGGGATTTCCAGAGGGGACATCATGGAACGCGTTGCGCCAGAAATCAGTTTGATCGCCCAGCCGGACGATCCGTTGCCCCTGGGCAAGGCCGCCCTGCTCGGCCTCCAGCACGTGCTGGCTATGGACGTCTATATCGTGCCGTTCATCATCGCGTCGGTGCTTGCCTTCAGCGTCGGCGACGCCGGCGCCTTCATCCAGTCGGCCTTCGTGGCGGCAGGCATCGCAACCCTGATCCAGTCGCAGTTGCTGATGCGGCTGCCCGTCGTCCAGGGACCGTCCTTCGTCCCGATCGGCGCGGTGCTGGCGATTGCCTTTGGCGCCGGCGGCGGCCTGCCGGGCCTGTCGGCCGTGATCGGCGCACTCATTCCGGGCGCCATACTGGTCATGCTTCTGGGATCGCCGACAAAGCTCTTCCACCGCCTCGTCAACCGCTTCGTGCCGTCCATCGTCGGCGGCGCCATCATCATCGTCGTCGGCGTCGCGCTGATGCCGGTGGCACTGAAGGAGAGCGTCTTCGCTGTCCACGGCACCGCCACCGTCGGCGGCAACATCGTCCTCGCCTTCGTCGCCGCGGCGGTGCTTGTCGGCTGCATGCTGATCGGCATGGCGCTTGGCGCGAAAGGCGCATGGCTGCGCCTGCTGTCCGTGATCATCGCGCTTGTGGCTGGCAGCGTGGCCGCCGCCTTCATGGGCCAGCTCGACATGACGGGCGTTTCCGCCGCGACCTGGTTTTCCATGCCGCGCATCGCCTTCCTCAATCTCGATGTCACCTTCTCCTGGTCGGCGACGCTGACCATGCTGATCGTCTACATCGTCGTCCTGGCCGAAACCACCGGCACCTGGTTCGCGGTCGGTGCCGTCATCGACAAGCCGCTCTCGGACGAGCAGCTCGACCGGGGCGCCACGGGCGAAGGCCTTGGCTGCCTGATCAGCGCGCTGCTGTGCAGCACGCCGGTCACCGGCTATTCGTCCAACGCCGGCATCATCGCCATCACCGGCATCGCCAGCCGTGCCGCCTTCGGGGCGGCCGGCATCTTCCTGGTGCTGTTCGGGCTGATCGGCAAGCTTTCGGCGGTCATCGCCTCAATCCCGGGGCCGGTCATCGGCGGCGTCTTCGGAGTGCTTTGCGTCGTCATCGCCATGAACGGTTTTCGGGTGGTGCGCGGGACGCCGCTGACCGAACGCAACATGCTGGTCATCGGCCTGCCCATCCTGATGGCGCTGTTCGCCACGCTGGTACCGCCGGATTTCGTCAAGACGCTGCCCGATATCGTGCAGTACATTCTGGGCTCATCCATCGCCTTCGGCGCCGTCTGGGCGATTGTCCTGCACCAGATCCTGCCGAACGCCCGCTAGGCGATCGGAGGCGCCGCGGCTGGCCCCTACTGCCGCCGCGGGCCCGATCGCGCCGGCTGGCTCACCAGAAAGGGCTTGACCAAATCGCCCGCGGCCTGCATCCGGGTTTGCCGATCCATACGGATCGCGCGTTCTGCAAGGGATGCCAGACCATGACCGGCAAGACATGGGCCTATGAGGACTTCGTCGAGGGGATCTCGTTCGATCTCGGCACCAAACAGGTGAGCGCGGCCGAAATCATCGAGTTCGCCAGCGAGTTCGATGCCCAGCCGATGCATCTCGACGAGGAGGCCGGCAAGGCGAGTATCCTGGGCGGCCTCTCGGCTTCAGGCTGGCACACCTGCGCCATGTTCATGCGCATGCTGTGCGATGCCTTCCTGCTGGACTCCACCTGCCAGGGCGCACCAGGAGTCGATCAGGTCAAATGGAAGAAGCCGGTGCTCGCCGGCGATACGCTGCGGGGCAGCCTGGTGGTTCTGGCCAGGCGCCTGTCGAAATCGAAGCCGCAACTCGGCTTCGTGACCATGCGCAGCGAACTGGTCAACCAGCGCGGCGAAAGCGTCTTCGAGCTCGAGAACTCCGTCATGTTCCTGACGCGCGACGCGGGGAATGCGGCATGACGCTCGACGAATTCTTCCGCATCGGCACCACGGTGACGCTGGGCTCGCACAGATTCGAGCCCGAGGCGATCAAGGCGTTCGCCCGCAAATACGACCCGCAGATCTTTCACATCGACGAAGAGGCCGCGAAGAAGAGCGTGCTCGGCGGCCTCTGCGCCTCCGGCTGGCATACCGCCGCCACCTGGATGAAGCTGAACCTGGAGAGCCGCCTGGACGCCGAAGGCTGGGACGGCCCGGTGCCCGAATTCGGCCCCTCGCCCGGATTCAAGAACCTGAAGTGGCTGAAGCCCGTCTTTGCCGGGCAAACCATCACCTTCACGCGCACGGCGCTGTCCCACCGCCCCATCGCGTCCCGCCCCGGCTGGCGGTTGCTGGCGCTGCTCTGCGAGGCCACTGATTCGACCGGCGGCAAGGTGCTGGAGTTCGAAAGCGCGGTGCTGGTGAAGGTGGAGTAGTCTCTTCCTTCGCCCCGTTTATGGCGTGGCCGAAGGCGGATGAGGGCGGCACCCGCGCTGGTTGTCGTGTTGCCTCCCTGCCCTTCGCTATCGCTCCGGGCGTTCGAGATCTTTGAAAGGTCCACTGGACCTTTCAATTTGCCTTCGGCAAACCGGTCTCAAACCCCCTCGAACCCGATCAGCGTTCGCACCGGCACGCCGAGCGCTTCGAGCTTGGCGCGCCCGCCTAAATCCGGCAGGTCGATGACGAAACAGGCGGCGAGAATGTCGGCGCCGATCTGGCGCAGCAGCTTGACCGCCGCTTCAGCCGTGCCGCCGGTGGCGATCAGATCGTCGACCAGGATCACCTTCTCGCCGGGCGCGACGCCGTCCTTGTGCATCTCCATCTCGTCCAGCCCGTATTCCAGGCTGTAGGCGACGCGCACGGTCTCATAAGGCAGCTTGCCCTTCTTGCGGATCGGCACGAAGCCGGCCGAGAGCTGGTGGGCAACGGCGCCGCCCAGGATGAAGCCGCGCGCTTCGATGCCGGCGATCTTGTCGATCTTCTGCCCGGCATAGGGATGCACCAGCTCGTCGATGGCGCGGCGGAAGGCGCGCGCATTGCCGAGCAGCGTGGTGATGTCGCGAAACAGGATGCCGGGCTTGGGATAGTCCGGGATGGTACGGATCGAGGCCAGCAGCGTGTCTTCGAGAGAAGGTTTCATGAAGCGGCTCCGAATGATCCGGCTGACAAAGTGAAACGGCGCGGGGCCGATCGTAACCCGGCGCGACCGACAACGGCTAGCGCGATGTGGCGACCGAGACAAGCGCATCCGGCAAAGGAATTGACTACGGGCTGGGAGCAACCACAGGCGATTTTCCTCCTGTTGGGCGCAGCCACGAAAAAGGGGCGCCCGAAGGCGCCCCGCTCGAACGGATGGCTATCGGCCAAATCCTACATGCCGAGATCGGAACGAAGCTCCGCCCTGGCCACATCGTACTCGGCCTTGAAGTCATCCCGGTTGAGCAGGACGGCGGCAATGACGCTGCCGGAAATCTTGCCCATCTCGACGTCGGACGGATAGTGGATGCCGCCGACGATGCGGTTGTGGGCGAACTCGGCCGCGCGCGCCATGATCTCAGCACGCCTTTCCGGAACCATGTCGGACAGGATGATGCCCATCATCGTGCCGACGGTCGCATGGCCGGACGGCCAGGAACCGGAGCTCGACAGCTTGACCACCGGCTTGACGAGATCGCTGAGCTGGTGCGGACGCAGGCGCTTCCAGACATCCTTGGCCGGATCGACGACGGCGCCTTCGGTCTCCACCACGCGATCGAAGAAGGCGCTGAATTTCGGCAGCTTGTCCTTGTTGAAATTCGGCCCCATGACATCGGCGAAACGCCAGACGTTTTCCTCGGCGTCGGCGATGGCGCGGGCTTCCATCTCGGGTGTGCGCGTGACCTGCATGGTCAGCACTTCGCCAAGCTCGGCCTTGGTCTCAGCCGAATCATTGGCCGGCGGCGGCGGCAGGATCATCGTCAGGTCGACATCCTTGTTGGTGATGAATGGTTTTGCGTCTTCGGCGCGGGCCGCGGAACCAACGACGAGCAGCAGCAGGCCTGCCGCAAGCGATGCGTATCTTTTCATGAGCGTGATCCTTTGATGAGAGCGCCGCAGGATCGCGATGTGTGGTGACGGCCATGTGACACCGCCGAGACGTGGAGGCGCAATCCACTCAAAAAGCAGAAAGGGCGCCTCGCGGCGCCCCATGTTGTGCACTGAACGACCCAAGGCCTTTTGAGATTCAGATCAGGCTGAATCGAAAACGATGGTTTCCGAGAACCGGAGCGGAGCGTACTTGAAGTACGTGAGCACCGGAAGCGCAGGAAGCCATCGTTTGCAGACCGGCCTCACCTGAAGATCAACAGGCCTAGTGCGCGACGGCTTCCCACACCTTGCGCTTGGTCAGGTAGACCAGGGCGCCGAACAGAAGCAGGAACACCAGCACGCGGAAGCCCATCTTCTTGCGGTCTTCCATGTGCGGCTCGGCAGCCCATGTCAGGAAGGCAGCCACGTCGCGGGAATACTGGTCGATGGTCTGCGGCGAACCGTCGTCATAGGTGACCTGGCCGTCGGAGAGCGGCTTGGGCATCTTCAGCGACACGCCGGACATGAAGTACGGGTTGTAGTGTGTGCCTTCGGGGATGACCATGCCGGCGGGCGGCGTCTGGTCGTAGCCGGTCAAGAGCGAATGGATGTAGTCGGGACCACCGGCATCATACTGGGTGAAGATATCGAAGACGAACTGCGGGAAGCCGCGCTCGACGCCGCGCGCCTTGGCCAGCAACGACATATCCGGCGGCGCCGCGCCGCCATTGGAGGCAGCGGCGGCTTCCTCATTGGCGAACGGTGCCGGGAAATGGTCGGACGGCTTGCCGGGACGGTCGAACATGTCGCCGGCATCGTTGGGACCGTCATGGATGGTGTATTCGGCTGACAGCGTCTTGATCTGCGCGTCGCTGTAGCCGAGGTCCGAAAGCGTGCGGAACGCCACCAGGTTCATCGAATGGCAGGCCGAGCAGACTTCCTTGTAGACCTTCAGGCCGCGCTGCAACTGCGCCTTGTCATAGGTGCCGAACGGGCCGGTGAAGCTCCAGCTCATTTCCTTCGGCTCGTTGATCGGGAAATGCGTCGGTGCCGCCGCGTTGTGCGCCTCTTCGGCCGCGAACGCGCAAGTGCCTGCAACTCCGGTGCCGGCGGCCACGAGGCCGACCAGCGCAAGCGAAGTGAGAATCTTTTTCATGCCAAATCCCCTTAGATTCTCTACCGCTCAGCCCTTGGTCTCAGGTGCTGCCGTGGCGCCCGCCGGATGTCCGCTGCCACCCTTGTTCTTTTCGAGCACCGCCTCGGTGATCGAGTTCGGCAGCCTGCGGGGTGTCTCGATCAAGCCGAGCACCGGCAGCGCGATCAGGAAGAAGGCGAAGTAGAACAGCGTCGCCATCTGCGCCATGAACACATAGCTGCCTTCCGCCGGCTGCGAGCCCAGCCAGCCCAGCAGGATGGCATCGGCCACGAACAGCCAGAAAAACAGCTTGTACCAGGGCCGGTAGACCGCCGAGCGCACCTTGGAGGTGTCGAGCCACGGCACCAGGAACAGCATGACGATGGCGCCGAACATGCACAGCACGCCGCCGAGCTTGGAATTGATCGGCCCGATGTTGAACGTGATGGCGCGCAGGATTGCGTAGAACGGCAGGAAGTACCATTCCGGGACGATATGGGCCGGCGTCTTAAGCGGGTTGGCGACCGTGTAGTTGTCCGGATGGCCGAGATAGTTCGGCAGGTAGAAGACGAAGTAGGCGAAGACGAACAGGAACACGATCATGCCGAACGCGTCCTTGATGGTCGCGTAGGGCGTGAAGGCCACGGTATCTGTCTTCGACTTGACCTCGATGCCGGTCGGGTTCGACTGGCCGACGACATGCAGCGCCCAGACATGCAGAACGACGACGCCGGCAATCATGAACGGCAGCAGGTAATGCAGGGCGAAGAAGCGGTTCAGCGTCGGATTGTCGACGGCGAAGCCGCCGAGCAGGAGCTGCTGGATCCAGTCGCCAACCAGCGGAATGGCGCTGAAGAAGCCGGTGATGACAGTGGCGCCCCAGAAGCTCATCTGCCCCCATGGCAGCACATAGCCCATGAAGCCGGTCGCCATCATCAGGAGGTAGATGATGCAGCCGAGGATCCACAGCAGCTCGCGCGGCGCCTTGTAGGAGCCGTAATAAAGACCGCGGAAGATATGCAGGTAGACAGCGATGAAGAAGAACGAGGCGCCGTTGGCGTGCATGTAGCGCAGCAGCCATCCGGAATTCACGTCGCGCATGATCTTTTCGACCGAACCGAAGGCGAGATTGGTGTCGGCCGTATAGTGCATGGCCAGCACGATGCCGGTCAGGATCTGCGCCACCAGCATGATCGCCAGGATGCCGCCGAAGGTCCACATATAGTTCAAGTTGCGCGGCACCGGATAGGCGATGAAGCTGTCATAGACCATCCTGGGCAGCGGCATGCGGGCGTCGAACCAGCGTTCGATACCGGTCTTCGGCGTGTAGGTCGAGTGTCCCTCGCTCATCGAAATATCCCCTGCCTCAACCGATAAGGAGTTTGGTGTCGGAAACGAATTTGAATACCGGAATCGCCATGTTCTCCGGCGCCGGGCCTTTGCGGATGCGGCCGGCCGTGTCGTATTGCGAACCGTGGCACGGGCAGAACCAGCCGCCGAAATCGCCTTCCTGGCCGAGCGGGATGCAGCCCAGATGGGTGCAGACCTGAACCATCACCATCCAGGCTTCCTTGCCTGGCGTGGTGCGGTTGGCGTCGGTCGCCGGCGCATCGGACGGCAAATTGGCGTTGCGGGCGATCGGATCCTTGAGATCGGAGAGGCTGACGGCCTCGCCGTCCTTCATTTCCTTCTCGGTCCGGTTGCGCACCACGACCGGCTTGCCGCGCCACTTGACGATCAGCGAGCTGCCAGGCGTCAGCGAGGAGACATCGACCTCGACCGACGCGAGCGCCAGCGTCGAGGCATCAGGGCGCATCTGGTCGATGAACGGCCAGGCCACGGCACCGGCGCCGACCACGGCGGCCATGCCGGTGGCGACGTAGAGAAAATCTCGACGATTGGGATCGTGGATGTCGGTTGCGCTCACGGGTGCCTGATCCTTTCGCCTCTTCCGCGCCGGTGGCCGAGCCTTGTTCCCCGCTCAATCACGCCAACCCGACAGCGCATGGCGAACAGGCTAGCGAATTCCTCCGGCATTTGGACTTCGGTTTATGCGTGAAGCCCGTTTTTGTCCAGACGGGTGAAGGCACAAGGGCAGATTGTCGCGGGGACAAAATCCCCTCGTGTCCGGCGGGACGGCGAATGGCTACAAAGGGCGGCTAAACAACCGGGAAATATCAGCAAAATCCAAGGCTCCGGCTTGCCTCGACACAGGGCGCCGGTGTGATCTATCCTCCTTCGCATGGCGCACGTCATCGATCGCGAGCAATGGGCTGTTCGTTCCCACCACTGGAAGGGCGAACTGCAGTGCGGTGCCTACGGCTCAAACTCCTGCCTGATCTTCAATCACCTGCCCGATGTCGGCGGCGGCCCGCGGCTGCACGCCCATCCCTATGCGGAGATCTTCATCATCCGCCAGGGAACCGGCCTCTTCACGGTCGGTGACCAGGAAATCGAGGCTTCGGCGGGGCAGATCCTGATCGTGCCGCCCAACACGCCGCACAAGTTCACCAATCTCGGTCCCGGTCCGCTGGAAACGACCGACATTCACGAAAACGGCAGCTTCATCACCGAATGGCTGGAGTGATTCCTAAAAAACTGATTTTACGCGGCGCCCAGCCTCACTAGAACCGCCCTGGGGATATTGTATTCGCGGATCACGGCGTCATGCTTGCGAAGGCCGCACAGTTCGCGCTGGATGAAATAGGCGTGAACGGCCACGGCAGCCTCCTTGAGCAGACGGGGGCGCAACTCATCGTCCCCGTTATCGCGCAACCGCGCCAAGGTTTCTTCCACGCGCTGGCCGGCCCGCCCGAGCGCCGCCGCCTTCTCTGCCAGGATTTCATGGCCAAGCGCGTCGAAGGCCGCATCGGCGGCCGACGTGCCGGCAAGATGGGATGGCGGACGCAAGGACATTTCAGTTCCCTTTCCTGAACACCATGCGATGGGTGACGAATTCTTCGCCCTCCACGGGCTGAAAACCAAGCCGTTCATAGAAAGCGAAGGCTTCTGGCGGCGCGCGGGTGTTCAACACGGTGAAATACTGGCGGGCTCGGTCGATCACGATCTCGACCAGCGTTCGGCCAAGGCCGGCGCGACGGTGACGCGCGCTGACGAACAGGTGGCGGACCCGGCCGTGGTCCCTGCCCTCGAAATAGGGATCGATGTTCAGCCCGCAGACACCGGCGAGTTCGGCGCCATGCCAGGCTCCGAACAGCGCCTCGCCCCGCTTCAGGAACTTGTTGCGGCCGCTTGCCCAGCCATCGCCCAGACGCACCAGCATCCAGTAGCCTTCCAGCCGGCTCTCTTCCTTCAGCATGTCGAAGGCCGCCACGGTTGGCCGCAAACGCTTGAGCGTGTAGCCGATCTCTGGGCCGATCTCCGGACTGAGCTCTGCCGATCCACCCACGCGCCTACTCCGCCGGCCGCGTCTCTTCCAGCACGCTTTCCTCGTGATAGAGGAACCCGCCGGACTGGCGCTTCCACAGCCGGGCATAAAGCCCGTCGAGCGCCACCAGTTCGTCATGTGTGCCTTGCTCGACGATGCGGCCGCCGTCGAGCACCACCAGGCGGTCAAGTGCCGCGATCGTCGACAGCCGGTGGGCAATCGCGATCACGGTCTTGTTCTCCATCAGCCGCGTCAGATTCTCCTGGATCGCCGCCTCGATGTCGGAATCGAGCGCCGACGTCGCCTCGTCGAGGATCAGGACCGGCGCGTCCTTGAGGAAGACGCGGGCGATCGCCACGCGCTGACGCTGACCGCCCGACAGCTTGACGCCGCGCTCGCCGACAAAGGCTTCGTAGCCCTGGCGGTCCCTGTTGTCGCGCAAAGTCAGGATGAATTCATGGGCCTCGGCTTTTTTCGCCGCCGCGATGACCTGCGCGTCGGTTGCGTCGGGCATGCCGAGCTTGATGTTGTCACGCAGCGAACGGTGGAACAGGGCCGTGTCCTGGCTGACGACGCCGATATTGGCGCGCAGCGAATCCTGCGTTACACCAGAGACGTCCTGGCCGTCGATGGTGATCTGGCCGCTTTCGAGATCGTAGAGGCGCAGGATAAGGTTCGCCAGCGTCGTCTTGCCGGCGCCCGAAGGCCCGACGAGCCCGACCTTCTCACCCGGCTTGACGATAAGGTTGATGCCGTTCAGAACCCCAAACCCCTTGCCGTAGTGGAACTCGACATTTTTTACGTCGATGCGCCCACCCGCCACGACCAGTTCCCCGGCGTCCGGTGCATCGGTCAGGCCGAGCGGCTGCGAGATCAGCGCCTTGGAGTTCTCCAGCACGCCGAGATTCCGCAAGATGCCGTTCATCTGCATCATCAACCGGCCGAGCAGCATGTTGAGCCGCAGCACCAGGCTGAGCGTGAAGGCGACCGCCCCGACCGTGATCGAGCCCTCGACCCAGAGATAAACGGCAAAGCAGCCGATCGCCGTGATCATGATGCCCGACAGCGTCGTCAGCGCCATGCGCACGCCGGTCAAGCGGCGGGTGAAGGGCCGCAATGCGTCGAGATAGATATCGAAGCCGTTCCTGATGTAGCGATCGTCGCCGTCGGCCGCGAACAGTTTCAGCGTCTGCACGTTGGAGTAGGAATCGACAATGCGGCCATTGATCATGGAGCCCGCCTCCGCCGTCGCTTCGGCGTGCTTGCGGATTGCCGGCAAATAGAGCTTCGCCAGAAAGCCGAAGGCGGTGATCCAGACCACCACGAGTGCCGCCAGCCTGAGGTCAAGCCCGGCGACCAGCGCCAGCGTCGTCACCGTATAGACGACCATGAACCAGACGACCTCGATGAAGCTTTCCATCAGGTCGCCCGTCGCCTGCCCGGCTTGCCAGACTTTCGTCGCGATGCGGCCAGCAAAATCGTTCTGGAAGAAGGCGTAGGACTGGCGCGAGACGTGCCGGTGCGCCTGCCAACGCACCAGATTGTAGAAGCCAGGCGTGATCGTCTGTTCGCCGACCAGCGCCGACAAGGCGACGACCACGGTGCGGATGATCAGCACCACCGCGACCATGAACACCAGTTCGGGGCCGGCGGCGGTCCACAGCGCGTGCCAGCTCCGTTCGCCGGGCAATTGGTCGAGAATATCGACCAGCCGTCCGACGAAATAGAACAGGCCGGCCTCGACCAGCGGCGCGATGCCGCCGATGACCAGCATGGCGAAGAAGGCGAACTTCGCTTGCCCGACATAGTGCCAGAGGAAGCCCGTGACGCTGGCCGGTGGCCGAAGATTCGCCGGCTCCCTGAACGGGTAGACCCAGGTCTCGAACCAGCGATAGACGGCTGTCATCATGCGGCGGCCATCATTCTGCGGCTTGCCCCTTTGCTATTGCGTCATTGGCGGCTTCGACGGGGACGTCATCGAGCAGGAACCCACCCGACTGGCGCTGCCAGAGCTGCGCGTAGAGCCCGCCTCTGGCGACCAGTTGCTCGTGCGAGCCCTCCTCGATCACGCGACCCTGGTCCATCACGACGAGCCTGTCCATCGCCGCGATGGTCGACAGCCGGTGCGCGATGGCGATGACGGTCTTGCCTTGCATGAGCTTGTAGAGGTTCTCCTGGATGGCGGCTTCCGCCTCGGAATCGAGCGCCGACGTCGCCTCGTCAAGGATAAGTATGGGCGCGTCCTTCAACATAACGCGAGCAATGGCGATGCGTTGCCGCTGACCGCCGGACAGTTTGACGCCGCGGTCGCCCACATAGGCGTCGAACCCCTTGCGTCCATGATGATCCGAAAGTGCTGATATGAAATCCATCGCCTCGGCCCGCCGCGCCGCCTCGAGCAGCATCTCGTCGGTGGCATCGGGCCGGCCATAGAGGATGTTCTCGCGCACCGAACGATGCAGCAGCGAGGTGTCCTGCGTGACCATCCCGATCTGGGCGCGCAGCGAATCCTGTTTCATGCCGGCGATCTCCTGGCCGTCGATCAGGATCCGGCCGCTTTCCAAGTCGTAGAAGCGCAAGAGGAGATTGACCAGCGTCGACTTGCCGGCGCCCGAGCGGCCGACAATGCCGACCTTCTCGCCCGGCTTCACCGCCAGCGACAGATTTTCGATGACGCCCTTCTGCTTGCCGTAATGGAAGCGGATATCCTCGAAGCGGATATCGCCTTTGGAAACGATGATCTCCTTGGCATCCGGCCTGTCCTCGACAAGGCGCGGCAACGAAATCGAGGCAATGCCGTCCTGCACCGTGCCGATATTCTCGAACAGGCTCGACATTTCCCACATGATCCACTGCGACATGCCCCACATCCGGAGCACCAGGCCGATGACCACCGCGACCGCACCGATCGTCACCACTTGCCCCATCCACAGCCACAGCGAGATGGCGGTGACCGAGAACAGCAGCAGCGCGTTCAGTATGTAGAGCGAGCCGAACAGCAGTGTCACCAGCCGCATCGACCGGTAGACCGTGTCGAGGAAGCCCATCATGCCTTCCCTGGCGAAGGCGGCCTCGCGGCGTGAATGGGAAAACAGCTTGACCGTCTGGATGTTGGTGTAGCTGTCGACGACGCGGCCGGTCATGGTCGAGCGCGCATTGGCCTGCTCCTCGCCGACCTTGCCCAGGCGCGGGATGAAGAAGCGCAGCAGCAGGATGTAGCCGACCATCCAGACGCCGAGCGGCGCGGCCAGCCGCCAGTCGGCCGAACCGACGATCAACAGCATGCCGAGGAAATAGACGACGACGTAGTTCAGGACGTCGATCACCTTGATGACGCATTCGCGCACGGCAAGCGCGGTCTGCATCAGCTTGGTGGCGATGCGGCCGGCGAACTCGTCCTGGTAGAAGCTCATCGATTGCTTGAGCAGGTAGCGGTGCACCTGCCAGCGGATGCGCATCGGGTAATTGCCCATCAGCGTCTGCTGGTTGAGCAGGGAACGCAGCCAGACCGTGCCGGGCAGCGCAAACAATACGATGAAGGCCATGCCGGCGAGCTTCCAGCCCTCCGTCTGCAGGAAGGTCTCGCGGTTCTGCCCCGACAGCCAGTCGACGATGCGGCCGAGGAAGCCGAACATCCACACTTCCGCGATGGCGATGGCCGCGACCAGCACCGCATCGACAAGAATATAGGGCCATGCCCCGCGCGTATAATGCAGGCAGAAGGCAACAAGCGTCTTGGGCGGCTCGACCGGTTCCGCGGCCGGGAACGGATCGAGCTTTCTTTCAAACCAGCTAAACAACAACATAGGTCACGCCTGTGAGATCTGTTTTCCGCTTACGCGGCTTGGCGGCGTACGAAGTCCTCGGACCGCATGGCATCGAGGGCCGACGCTCCGGAATCATCCGGAGCGTCGGCCCTGCTTCGCGCTATATAGGGGTTCGCCGGCTTTTCGCCGACAGCCACCTTTGTCGATCCTGACGACATGGCGCCACCAGTCCGGTTTTTCGCGCCTGGCCGGATCAGCCGGATGATCCGGCGCACCAGCGACGGACGGCTCGGATCGGGTACCGCGCGCGAGAAATCGACATCCGGCAGCATGCCGCGATGTGGACGCCGGCGTATTTCGGCATGAACCGCCGACGAATAGGTGTCGCCGATCAACAGCGCCCAAGCCACCACCTTCGGGTGTTGCAGGCTCCTCGAGCCCGGTATCCTGTAGGGATCGAACATCGGTCCGTCCTCCGTGTTGAAATAGAGATAAAAAGGATGATCGACATCGTGCCGCGGGATCGGCGGCGGATCAGTCGGAACGCGTTGGGACTGGGCCATCGGCCCATTCGGCAGCTTGAAAAACATCGCGGGTTTCCTTCGAAGACCAGGGTATGGTTTCGGCGGAAAATCGGTGCGGAAGTGTCTAAAAGATCAGGAGAAACGTCGTACCGAAACCGCCAGGGCGCAAATAAGCCCACAGGTGGGGCGCTGGATGTACATGGCCATCATGAATTACCCCTCCATCGGTTCGGGTTGACAATGCTGGTCGTATACCCGACTTCGAAAAAAATGGCCACCCGCAGGTCCAGGAATTTCCAAAACCAGGAAGCTGCTGTGGCCGATCTGCCACTTATTAGAAGGACGCGGAAGTGAACCCTGGTCTCCGCATCGCGCTCTACCAGCCTGACATTGCCGGCAATACCGGGACAATCCTGCGCTTCGCCGCTTGCCTCGGCCTCGGCGTCGACATCATCGAGCCGGCCGGCTTTCCCCTCTCCGACAAAGCGCTCAAGCGCGCCGGCATGGACTACCTCGAAATGGCTGCCCTCACCCGGCATGTCGACTGGGACGCCTTCGAGGAGTGGCGCAAGGCCCGCGCGGATCGCATGGTGCTGCTGTCGACCAAGGCTACGATCCCCTACACCGACTTCAGCTTCACCGACCGCGACATCCTCCTGTTCGGCCGCGAATCCGCGGGGGTGCCGGATCCAGTCCATCAGGCGGCGGATGCGCGGCTGACCATCCCGATGCAGCCCGGCGCGCGCAGCATCAACGTCGCCCTTTCCGTCGCCATGGTGGCGGGCGAAGCCGTCCGGCAACTCCGATAGGGGATCGTCGGCAGCGCCGTCAGCGGTGATTTTTGCCCAGGCGCACATCCGCCTTCTCCTTTGGTTTGCACAGTCAGGCTTTCTTGGCTACAAGCTCAACTTAACTTGAGGTCAAGCGGAAAGTGCGAAAATGGCGCCGGTAACGGAATTGACGGTCGGCCAGGTGGCCGCGCGCAGCGGGGTGGCTGTGTCGGCACTGCATTTCTACGAAGCCCGCGGTCTGATCAGCAGCCATCGCACGGCAGGCAACCAGCGGCGCTACGGCCGTGACGTGCTGCGCCGGGTGGCCATAATCCGGATTGCCCAGGAGGTCGGCATCTCGCTCGCGGAAATCGGTGCCGCGCTTGAATCATTACCTGAAGGCCGCACGCCGACGCGCGAGGATTGGAATCTGCTTTCAACGGCTTGGCGCGATAGCCTCGACCAGAAAATCAGCCAGCTAAGGAAGCTGCGCGACGGCTTGACCGACTGCATAGGCTGCGGCTGCATGTCGATCGACAAATGCCCGCTTCGCAATAAGGGGGATCGGCTGGCAAGGGAGGGAACGGGCGCGAGGCGCCTGCTGGCCGAGCGCTAATCCGCGGCCGGCAGCCGCCTTATCGTAAACTCGATAAGATCGCCCGGGCGTTCGAACCAGCTTTCGATCTCGGTCCAGTAGGCCTGCTTGGGGAAGCGCTCGAACCATTCCTTGGCCTTGAGACGGGCGTCCGAGCGCGGCAGGACGAAGGTCTCACGCAGGAAACCGTCGCGCGGCATGCGTGCGCGCTCGGCCCGGCTTTGATCGAGCCTTTTCTTCAGGCCATCCAGCGGCGGTCTTGCCGGGGTGCGCACGAAACAACTCCTTGCACCTGGCGCATGACCCCGAAATCGGAATCGGGTTTCGGAAAGGATCATGCGCGAAACCAAAGTGACTTGACCCTATCCCTTAAGAGATTAGGGATCGCGCCCGGAAAAGACGAGTCTTTTGTCGACTCACCGCCCCGCAACCGGAGACGGCACTTGGAACGACCTGAAATACCGGCGGGGCTGCCTGCCGACATCGAAGAAAAGAAGATGAAGGCCCGGCTTTGGTTCGAGGCGCTGCGCGAGCGCATCTGCGGCGCTTTCGAGCAGATCGAGCAGGATCTCGGCGGGCCGCTGGCTTCGTGGTCACCGGGCCGTTTCGAAAAGACGCCCTGGGAGCGCGATCACGGCAAGGGCGGCGGCGGCACCATGTCGATGATGCACGGCCGCGTCTTCGAGAAGGTCGGCGTCCACACTTCGACTGTTCATGGCGAGTTCTCGCCCGAGTTCAGGAAGCAGATGCCCGGCGCCGAGGAAGACCCGCGCTTCTGGGCATCGGGCATTTCACTGATCGCGCATCCCTGGAACCCCAACGTTCCGGCCGTGCATATGAACACCCGCATGGTGGTGACCTCGCGCCAGTGGTTCGGCGGCGGCGCCGACCTGACGCCGGTGCTCGACCGCCGCCGCACCCAGGACGATCCCGACACGATAGCCTTTCAGCGTGCCATGCAATTCGCTTGCGAGAAGAATGCCGCCGTCGCCGACTATCCGAAATTCAAGGCCTGGTGCGACGAGTACTTCTTCCTGCCGCACCGCAACGAGCCGCGCGGCACCGGCGGCATCTTCTTCGACTACCTGCATCCGGAAGAGGAGAAGGGCGGCTGGAATGCCAATTTCAACTTCGTCCAGGATGTCGGGCGCTCTTTTCTCGTGGTCTACGGTCACCTCGTGCGCGCCAACTTCAACGAGAACTGGACCGATGGCGACCGCGACGAACAGCTCGTTCGCCGCGGCCGTTATGTCGAATTCAACCTTCTTCACGATCGCGGCACCATCTTCGGGCTCAAGACCGGCGGCAATGTCGCCTCGATCCTGTCCAGCCTGCCGCCGGAAGTTCGCTGGCCATAAAAAAATTGTGAGCGCGATGTGAGGCCGCATTGATGTCCCATTGTTCGAATCTGGGCGCGGAATGTGACACAATGAATATCTTTTTCGTCTAATATCCATCTGATAAGACTGGGTTATTTATCGCATTCGGGTCGGGAAGCGCCGGTGGTTTGCCCGAGGGCAATTCCAGGAAAATGCGGTTTTCCCTTCGGAATTGCGTCGGAACAGGCGAACCGCGACTCGACGCGACCGGACGGCCCGAAGACGATGCGGATCATCTTCGTCAAAGGATGGCCGCTTTCCCAGGAGTGTATCAGCATGAGAAAGATCATTGTTTCCGCTGCCGCGGCTGCCCTTCTTGCTTCCGGTTCGGTGGCGTTCGCCGCCGTCAAGCACACCACCGGAACGGTCAAGAGCTTCGATGCGACGGCCAAGAGCCTGGTTCTCGACAATGGATCGTCTTTTACGCTTCCCCAAACCTTCAAGGATCCTGGCCTGAAGGTCGGCGAGAAGGTCAGAATTTCGTGGGACATGAGCGGCAAGGACAAAGTTGCCGAGGCAGTCAAGATCGTGAAGTGACGGCCTGCCCGCCGGGCTAGCGTAAGAGGGCGGAGCAGCGCTGCTCCGCCCTTTCACCGTTGACCGCAACCAATATCACACCATCTGTGTTATGGTTCTCACCCCCGCCCATGATCGGAAAAGTCGGATCATGGGCCAAGAAAGTACCGGGGCCTTGCAGGCTCCACGGAGGAAAAGGAGAAGTCCGATGAAGGAATTTCACTGCGGGTCGCTGGTTCCCGGCTGTGAGTGGCATACCCGTGCCGGCGAGGAGGCCGAAGTGATGCGCCGTGCCGTCGAGCATATGCGTGAGACACATGGCGAAACGACCATCCGCGAGACGATGATCGAGGCTATCCGCTCCCGAATCGAGAAGGTCCGCGACGCGGCCTGATCCTCATCAGCCTTCAAGTGCCTCTGCGGCGCGCTTGATCAGTGCGTCGCGATCGGGCGTGAAACTCGCATCGATCCATTCCGCTTCCAGGTTCTTGAGGATCTCCCCGAGCTTCGGCCCTGGTGTTGCGCCGAGCGCGGTCAGATCGGCGCCTCGCAGCGGAAATTCGGGCCTTTTCCATTTGAGCGCAAAGGAAAGCAGGCGCGAAAAGCCGCCGGCTTCGAGCAGCGCTTCATTGTCTTCGACGGCCCGCACCCGCGCCGCGGCAAGCGAAAGCCGCAGGCGGTCGACAAATCCTTGGCGGTCGCCGCGATAGAGCCGTTTCGCCAATTCGCCCTCGGTCGTCTTCGGTTCGACGGCGGTTGCCATGGACCAATGGCGCAGGCGATCCGCCTCGGCGGTCGAGAATTTCAGCCGCTCCGCAAGCGTCTTCATGCGCGCCGCATCCGGCGGCACCATCGCCTCCAGCCGCAGCATCGGATCCATTGCCCAGCCCAGATCCTTCTCGGCTCTGGTCAATCCGTGGATCGCATCGATGCCCCATTTCTCGCTTTCTGACAGCGCGGCGGTCAAGACACCGGCCTGCCGCATCCATAGCAGCGCCCGCGAGGGATCGGGTGCGGACAAAAGCTTTTTCAGTTCGGACCAGATGCGCTCCGCCGAGAGTTGGGCGAGGCCTTCCTTCAACCGGGCGCAGGCCTTCAGCCCCTCGGCGTCGGGCCGGCCTTCGCCATACCAGGCGAAGAAGCGGAAGAAGCGCAGGATGCGCAGATAATCCTCACGGATGCGTGCCTCCGGATCGCCGATGAAGCGCAGCCGGCGCGCCTCGATGTCGGCGATGCCGCCGACAAGGTCGACAACGCTGCCATCGGCCTCCGCATAAAGCGCGTTGATGGTGAAGTCGCGCCGCTCGGCGTCGAGCTTCCAGTCGCGCCCGAACGACACCCTGGCACGACGGCCATCGGTCTCGACATCGGCGCGCAAGGTGGTGATTTCATAAGGTTTGCCATCGGCGACCACCGTGATGGTGCCATGCTCGATACCGGTCGGCACCGCTTTGAAACCTTCCGCCTCGGCGCGGCGAATGGTTTCCCGCGGCAGGCAAGAGGTTGCTATGTCGATGTCGGTGACAGGCTGGCCCATCAGCACGTTGCGTACGGCGCCGCCGGCGATGCGCGCCTCTTCACCGCCTTCGGTGAGCGCGCCAAGCAGGCGCTGCAGATGCTTGTCGAAGAGCCAGTCCGCCCTGCCCGCGATCGAAACACTCACGCATAGAGCCTTTCATACAGTGTGCGGATGATCCCGGCGGTGACACCCCAGATGCGCCGGTCGCCATAGGGCATGTCGTAGAAGAACCATTCGAGATCGTTCCACATGCGGCTGTCGCGCTTGTGGTTGGCCGCGTCCATCAGGAAGCGCAGCGGCACTTCGAAGGCGGCGTCGACCTCATCCGTGTTCAGGGTCAGCTGGAAATGTGGCCGCACGATGCCTAGCACCGGCGCGATGCGGTAGCCGCTGCCGGCGACGTAATCGGGCATCCGGCCGATGATCTCGATGCGATCCTGGCCAAGGCCGATCTCCTCGAAGGTCTCGCGCAGCGCCGCCGCTTCCGGGCTTGCGTCGGTCGCATCGATCGTGCCGCCCGGGAAAGCCACTTGCCCGGAATGATTGCGGAGTTTTTCGGCCCGTTTGGTCAGCAGAACCGTCGCCTCGCCGTCATGGTCGACCACCGGGATCAGCACCGCGGCGTTGCGCAGCGGCTTGCCAGGGTTGAGGCGCGGATGGCCGGGATTGAAGCGGTGATCGCCATAGTCGCCGCCGGCATGCGCCTCCGGCTGCGCGGCGAAGCGCGCGCGAAAATCCGCTGATGAAAACGGCGCCGGCGATACCTGGTCCATCATGCGCTCAACCGCTTCAACTGATCGGCCGGCATGATCGGAAACACGGCGTTCTTGGAGCGCACTGAAAACATCGTCCTGCCGTCGATTTCGATCTCCTCGCCATGCCCGACCAGTTCGTACATGACCGGCCGCGCCACAAGCGCCTCCAGCCTGCCGCGCACCAGCAGATACGGCTTCAAACCGCCGGTCCCGTTCTCGTCGACGAAGCGCAGCGGCCGCTCCGGTCCGGCCTCGATCACGTCGCCGACATTGGTGCGGAAGGTGATGACCTGATCCTCGCCTTCGCCCGAAACATCCATCTCGACGGCGACGAAAGGCGCATCGGCGACGCGGATGCCGACTTTTTCCACCGGCGTCACCAGATAGGTCCTGCCGTCGGCGTCCTTGCGCAGCACAGAGGAGAAAAGCTGCACCAGCGGCATGCGGCCGATCGGCGTGCCCAGGTAGAACCAGGTGCCGTCGGCCTTGATTTCCATGTCGAGATCGCCGCAAAAGTCGGGATTCCAGCGCTCGACCGGCGCCGCGCCCTTGCCTGCGCGGGCCGCGCGCGAGATCAGCGCCTCAAGGCCCCGAGCCTCGGTGGCCTGCGTAAGGCTTTGTTGGCGATGTTCGTGGTGTTCGCTCATCGTCACGAAATAGTCACTGTTGTTCCGCTTGTCAGCCTAAGTCTGTGATTTAAGTTCAACCATAGGCGCTCCGCGAGGCCGAATCGCGGCAGTCTATGGTATGGTGCGGGCCAGCATTTCCAAACCATGGCATTTCCAACCAAAGGGGTCGATGCGGCATGAGCGTGATGGTCAAGGAAAGCCCGATCAGCGAAACGGACATGGTCGCCGAGGCCGAGAAGGCACTTGCCGACATCTCCAGGATCCGTGACGGGGTTGGCCGGGTGATCTTCGGCCAGGAGAACGTCGTCGAGCGTACGCTGGTGGCGCTGCTGGCCGGCGGCCATGCGCTTCTGGTCGGTGTGCCGGGCCTCGCCAAGACCAAGCTGGTGGAGACGTTGGGCGTCGTGCTCGGGCTCGATTCGCGCCGCATCCAGTTCACGCCCGACCTGATGCCGTCCGACATTCTCGGCTCCGAGGTCATGGAGCAGGACGAGACCGGCAAGCGCTCGTTCCGCTTCATTTCCGGGCCGATCTTCGCCCAGCTGCTGATGGCCGACGAGATCAACCGCGCCTCGCCGCGCACGCAGTCGGCGCTGCTGCAGGCGATGCAGGAATATCATGTCACCATTGCCGGCGCGCGCTATGACCTGCCTTCCCCCTTCCATGTGCTGGCGACGCAGAACCCGCTGGAGCAGGAAGGCACCTATCCGCTGCCCGAAGCCCAGCTCGACCGCTTCTTGATGCAGGTCGACATCTTGTACCCCGAAATCGAGGCCGAGCGCCGCATCCTGCTGGAAACCACCGGCGTCGAGGACGCGAAAGCCCAGAACGTGCTGCAGCCGGCGCGGCTGAAGGAGATCCAGACACTGATCCGCCGCATGCCGGTACCCGAAAGCGTCGTCGAGGCGATCCTTACCCTGGTGCGCTCGGCGCGTCCGGGCCAGGGCAATGCCGACACGGACAAGCATGTCGCGTGGGGTCCGGGCCCGCGCGCCAGCCAGGCGCTGATGCTGTGCACCAGGGCCCGCGCGCTCTACGACGGACGCCTGGCGCCTTCGGTCGACGATGTCAGGGCGCTGGCCGAACCGGTGCTGCAGCATCGCATGGCGCTGACTTTCGCCGCCCGCGCGGAGGGCACCAGCGTGCGCGACGTGGTGGCGAAGCTTGTGAAAGGCATTTGATGGCGCGTATCGGCGAAGTCCAGGCCCCGGCAGCGACGCGCGATGCGCTCGCCCGAGGCCGGTTGCGGGCTTCGCTGGTTCCCGACCTGCTGGTCGAGGCGCGCCGTATCGTCAACACCGTGATCGCCGGCTGGCATGGCCGCCGCAAGCGCGGCATCGGCGAGAATTTCTGGCAGTTCCGGCCCTACGTCGAAGGCGACGCCTCGCGCATCGACTGGCGCCGCTCGGCCCGCGACGACCACACCTATGTGCGCGACCGTGAATGGGAAGCCGCCCACACCGTCTGGCTGTGGGCCGACCCCTCGCCGTCCATGCTCTACAAATCGACGGGAGCCGGCGTTTCCAAGCAATCGCGCGCCCTGGTGCTGACCTTGGCCATGGCCGAGCTTTTGTCACGCAGCGGCGAACGCATCGCCTGGCCTGATCTGACCGATCCATTCACCGCTCGCAACGGCGCCGAGCGCATCGCCGCCCAGCTCATGCATGCCGGCGAACTGCCGGCAAAACCCGATCTCTCCAACATCAGGCGCTTCTGCGACATCGTCATCGCCAGCGATTTCCTCGACCCCGTCGAGGAAACCATGGCCTGGCTCGACGTGCTCGCCCGCCATGGCGTGCGCGCCCATCTGATCGAGGTTGCCGACCCGGCCGAGGAAACCTTCCCCTATGCCGGCCGCACCGAGTTCACCGATCCCGAGACCGGCGACAAGCTGACCGCCGGCCGCGCCGAGATGCTGGCCGATGAATACCGCCTGCTCTACACCGCTCGCCGCCAGGAGCTGGCCGGCTGGTGCAAGCGGCTTGGCTGGAGCTTTACCGTCAACCATACCGACCGGCTCGCGTCCGACGCGCTGGTGCGCCTGCACATGGCGATGACCGCCGATGGCGGGCATGCCGGTATCATTGCCGGCGATCAGCCCAGGCTGATCGCCAAGGGCGATCAGCCTGGAAAGGCGGTCGCATGAGCTGGCTGCCGCTCTCCTTCGGTGCCCCCATGGTGCTGTGGGGCCTGCTGGCGCTACCGGTGATCTGGTGGCTGCTCAGGCTCACCCCGCCCAAGCCACAGACCGAGGTGTTCCCGCCGCTGAAGATCCTGGCCCGTGTGCTCAAGCGTGAGGAAACCCCACAGCGCAGCCCCTGGTGGCTGACGCTGCTCAGGCTTCTGATGGCTGCCCTCGTCGTCGCGGCATTGGCCGAACCGGTGTTCAACCCGCGCGAAAAGCTGCCGGCCGAGGGTGCCGCGCTTGCCCTGGTCATCGACAATGATTGGGCGAGTGCCGCCGACTGGAACAAGCGTGTCGCCACCGCCGAGCGGCTGATCAAGGACGCCGGCTCGAATGGCGTGCCTGTTATCATCGCCTTCACCGCCGAAAAGCCCAATGCGGAGATGGGCCCCTTCGATGCCGCCGCCGCGCTCGACCGGCTGCGCGCCGCCAAGCCGCGGCCGATCCCCACCGACCGGCCCGCCGTCTATGCCCGCGTCGCCGGCATGCTGGAAACCTTGCCAGGCGCCAGCGTCGCCGTGCTGGCCGATGGCCTGGCGGCAAAGGGCGACGAGGCCGCCTTCAACACGCTGTTGTCGAAAAATGCCGCCCGAATCGCCTGGGCGGTGGCCGACCGGCTGTCGCTGACTGGCCTGACATCAGCCGAAAACCAGGTTGATGGCTTTGGTTTGACCGCCATCCGCGCGCCCGGCGATCCCGCCCCGGCGCAGGTCACCGCCGGCGCATTCGACGACAAGGGCCGCCGCATCGCCGATGCGACCCTGACCTTCGCGCCGGGCGAAGCCACGGCCACCGGCACCATGGCGGTGCCGTTCGAATTGCGCAACGACTTCGCCTCGATCGCGCTCGATGGCGAACGGCATGCCGGTGCCGTGCGCGTGCTCGACGAAAGCTCCAAACGCCGCCGCGTCGGGCTGTTGTCGCAAGCCGAGGCCGACCAGGCGCAGCCGCTTCTGTCGCCGCTCTACTACATCAGGCGCGCGCTGCAGCCCTTCGCCGATCTGGTCGAGCCCTCCAGCGCCGATCTCGCTGACGCCATCCCGCAGATCCTCGACCAGAAGCCGGCGATGATCGTCATGGCCGATATCGGCACCATTCCCGCACAGGTCCGGCAAAGACTGGTCGACTGGGTCGACAATGGCGGCACGCTCGTGCGTTTCGCCGGCTCGCGGCTGGCCGCTGCCGGCAATGACGACGATTTGCTGCCGGTCCGCCTGCGCACCGGCGAGCGTTCGCTCGGCGGCGCGCTGTCATGGACCTCGCCGCAGCCGGTCACCGAATTTCCCAAGGCCGGCCCGTTCGCCGACCTGGCGCCGCCGACCGAGGTCACGGTGACCAGGCAGGTGCTGGCCGAACCGACACCCGACATCGTCGAGCGCACCTGGGCGGCCCTCGCCGACGGCACGCCGCTGGTGACCGGGCTGAAGAAGGGCAAGGGCACGCTGGTGCTGTTCCATGTCACCCCCGAGGCGACGTGGTCGAACCTGCCGATCTCGGGCAGTTTCGTGGAGATGCTGCGCCGCATCGTGCAATTGTCGCGCAACCAGGGCGCGGCGATCGCCAATGCCGAAGCCGCAGCCACGTCGCTGGCGCCCTATCGGATGATCGCGGCCGACGGCTCGCTGGTGCCGCCGACACCGGATGCACGGCCGCTGGTGCCGGGCGCAGGACCACTGCCGGTCACCTTCGAGAACCCGCCTGGCCTCTACGGCTCGGAAACCGGCGTCTTCGCCCACAATCTGCTCGACGCCTCAAGCACCTTCGCCCCGCTGGCGCGCCCGCAAGTGACGGTCCCGGTTACCACCGTCCAGTACGCCTTCGATGAATCGCGCAACCTGAAGGGCGCGCTGGTCGCGGCGGCTCTGTTGCTGATGCTGCTCGACACGCTGGCGGTGTTGTGGATGGGCGGCCTGTTTTCGCGCCAGCCCCGCCGTGCCGGTGCGGGCGCCACCACAGCCGCTGTCTTGATCGCGCTTGGCGCACTGTTCGGCCATGCCGATGTCGCGCGCGCCGATGATGCCAAGCCGGGCGACCAGGTTGCTATCGAGGCGATTTCGAAAACCCGCATCGCTTATGTGCTGACAGGCGTCCCGGGTGTCGATTCGATCAGCCGCGCCGGGCTCGAGGGTCTGACCCGCTTCCTGATCGAGAAGACCGCCTTGGAACCGGGGGCGCCGGCCGGCGTCGACATTTCGAAGGACGAACTGTCCTTCTATCCCCTGATCTACTGGCCGATCGATCCGGCGGCACCGATGCCAAGCCAGGCCGCGATCGCCCGCATCGACGCCTATATGCAGCAGGGCGGCACCGTGCTGTTCGACACCCGCGATCAGTTCGCCAACGGCATCGGTGCCGATTCCACCAGCCCGGCGACCGAGCGGCTGCGCGACATCCTCGGCAACTTGAACGTGCCGCCACTGGAGCCGGTGCCGTCGGACCATGTGCTGACCAAATCCTTCTTCATCCTGCCCGAGTTCCCCGGCCGCTTCGCCGGCAGCCCGCTCTGGGTCGAGGCATCGCTCGATGCCAGCAATGCCGACAACCGGCCGGTGCGCACCGGCGACGGCGTATCGCCGATCATGATCACCGCCAATGATTTCGCCGGCGCCTGGGCGGTTGACGAGAATGGCGATCCGCTGCTGCCGACCGTACCGAACGATCCGATGCAGCGGGTCTACGCGCTGCGCGCCGGCGTCAACATCATGATGTACATGCTGACCGGCAACTACAAATCCGACCAGGTGCATGTTCCCATCCTGCTCGAACGGCTGGGGCAGTAGGATGACGTTCTTACTCCCCACGGCGGGTCAACTCTCTCCACAACGGAGAGGATGAAGCATGAACTGGTCGATCTCCTTCGAACCGCTTCTATCCTGGCCGCTTCTGGCCCTGGTGCTGGTACCGTTGGCGCTGCTGGCGCTCGTCGGCCTGTGGTTTCGCCAGCGCGGCGCGGTCCTGCGCCTGGTCGCCCTGCTGGCGCTCGCCGCCGCCCTCTTCAACCCCGTATTCCTCAACGAGGAGCGCGAGCCGCTGAAAAGCGTCGTCGCGCTGGTCGTCGACCGCAGCCAGAGCCAGGACATTGGCGACCGCACCAGGCAGACCGACGAGGCCGTGGCCGGGTTGCAGCAGCGTCTTGGCCGCTTCAAGCAGTTCGACGTCCGTGTCGTCGAGGCCGGCAAATCCGACGCCGCCGAGGAGCGCACGGAAACGCGGCTGTTCGGAGCGCTGGAAGGCGCCTTCCGCGACGTGCCGCCCTCGCGCATCGGCGGCGCCATCATGGTCACCGACGGCGAGGTGCATGACACGCCGTCGGGCACGCCCGAGTTCAACGCCCCGCTGCATGCCCTGATCACCGGCAACGACCATGAGAAGGACCGCCGTATACGTTTCGAGAACGCGCCGCGTTTCGGCCTCGTCGGCAAGCCGCTCGACATGAGCTATCGCGTCATCTCGACCGAAAACGAGACCGGACCGGTCGATGTGCGGGTCTCGGTCAATGGCGAGCAGGTTTCGGTCGAGCATGCCACGGTCGGCCAGGCCATGCCGCTGCAGGTGACCATCCCGGGTGCTGGCCGCAACATCATCGAACTTGCCATCGACCGTGAGCCGGGCGAACTGACCGACACCAACAACCGCGCCATCGCGCTGGTCGACGGCATCCGCGAGAACCTGCGCGTTCTGCTCGTTTCGGGCGAACCGCATGCGGGCGAGCGCACCTGGCGCAATCTGTTGAAATCCGACGCCTCGGTCGATCTCGTCCATTTCACAATCCTGCGGCCGCCGGAAAAGCAGGACGGCACGCCGATCAACGAATTGTCGCTGATTGCCTTCCCGACCCGCGAGCTGTTCGTCGAGAAGATCAAGGATTTCGACCTCATCATCTTCGACCGCTACCAGCACCGCGACGTGCTGCCGATCCTCTATTACGATTACATCTCCGAATATGTCGAAAAGGGCGGCGCGCTGCTGATCGCCGCCGGTCCCGAATATGCCGGCGAGGCTTCGATCGCACGCACGCCGCTGATGTCGGCGCTGCCGGCCATGCCGACCGGCGAGGTCGTCGACAAGGCCTTTTATCCTCGCCTCACCGAACTCGGTCAGCGTCACCCGGTGACGCGCGGCCTCGACGGTTCGGCCACCGAGCCGCCGCACTGGAGCCGCTGGTTCCGCACCATCGGCGTGCAGAACCCGCAGGGTGAAGTGGTGATGAAGGGCGCCGACAACCGGCCGCTGCTGCTGCTCGACCGCAAGGGCGAAGGCCGCGTCGGCATGCTTCTGTCCGACCAGGGCTGGCTGTGGGCGCGCGGCTTCGAGGGCGGCGGCCCGCATGTCCAGCTCTACCGGCGCATCGCCCATTGGCTGATGAAGGAGCCCGAACTCGAGGAAGAGCGGCTGACCGCCGAGGGACGCGGCATGGTGCTGGAGATCCGCCGCCAGACCATGGCCGACGATCCCGGCCCGGCGCAGATCATCACCCCTTCCGGCAAGACGCTCGCCGTCAAGCTCGACAAGTCCGAGCCCGGCGTCTTCCTCGGCAGCGTCCAGACCAGCGAGATCGGCCTCTTCCAGGTTGCCAATGGCGATCTCACCGCGCTTGCCCATGTCGGACCGGTCAACGCTCCGGAATTCGCCGACGTCGTCTCCACGCAGGAGCGGCTGAAGGCGCCGGCGGAAGCTACCGGCGGCAGCGTGCGCCGGCTGGCGTCTGCCACGGGCAGCGACGTGACGCTGCCTTCCATCGTGCCGGTGCGCTCGGCCGGCGAGGCGTCGGGCAGCGACTGGATCGGCCTGCGCACCACCGACGACAGTGTGCTCAAGGCCGTGTCGCGCGTGCCGCTGTTCGGCGGCTTCCTCGGCCTCGGCCTGTTGCTCCTGGCGATGGGTTCGATGTGGTACCGCGAGGGACGGTAGAGCGGTGCGCTCTTTCTTTCTCCCCGTGTAGTGACGTGGAGAAAGACGCCGTCGCGAATGGTTTCGCCAATTGTCGAAACCAAGGCTATGACGAGCCCCTCCTCACTCCTCCGGTTCCGTCGTGAACAGCAGCGGGTAGCCCTTGGCCTTGCCGGCATCGGTGGCCCGTGTCGCCTTGGTCTCGGCGACATCCCGGGTGAAGACCGCGACCACGCAGACGCCACGCTGGTGCGCGGTGATCATGACCCGGTGCGCCTGGTCCTCCGAGAGCTTGAACTCGCCCTTCAGCACCGTCACCACGAATTCGCGCGGCGTGAAATCGTCATTGACGAGGATGACCTTGTAGAGCTTCGGCCGCTCTGTCTGCGGCTTGACCTTGGTGCGCGGTTTTGTGGTGATTTCAGGCATTCGAACCGACTGTTTTCGCGATCAGCTTAAGTCCGCATTTTGCCACGGGCGGCAGTGATCGTCCATTTACGGACCGTCGGCGGGCGGGCCCGGTCCTTCAGGATCATGTGGGGAATTGTCGGTCGCGGTTCAACGGCCCTGACGGCCGAAGACGCGGCGCGTTGGGTCGGCATCCGCCCGGCGTTCCAGCCATGCCGCGATCGGCCATCCGGCAACACAGATCAGCGTCACGCCGGCGAGCACGATCAAAAGCCATGCCTGCACCGGCGTGATGTAATCCCAGTTGCTGGAAATCGCCGGTGCGAACAGCGAAGGCTCGGTGCGCCCGCTTGCAGGGTCCGGCACGGGGCTGGCGGTGAGCAGAATCAGCACCCTGGCGACGCCGGTGGCAACCAGGCCGCCAATCACCATGGAGCGAAAAATGGACGAAAGCCGCTTCTTCATGCGGATTGTCCTACAGGGCCGGCATTGCAAACGGGTTAAGCACGATCGAGATGCGTGGCTGGAAGCCGCCGGCGTTCAGCTCTTCGATCATGCCTTGGCAGAAGGCCGCCCCAGCCGGTTTGCGGCTGGGGCGGCCTTGCTAGAACTAACCTCGAAGCTGATCAGGGCTTCTTGGGAGCAGCCTTCGCCGGGGCCGCCTTCGCGGGAGCCGCCATCGCGGGGGCCTTCTTGACCGGGCACTTGTGCTTCTTGGTCACCTTGCAGACGGTCTTCTTGGCGACCTTCTTCGGAGCGGCCTTGGCCGGAGCAGTGGTCGTCGCGGCAGCAGCCGGAGCGGTGGTCGTGGTGGCAGCGGCCGGGGCAGCGGTCGTGGTCGCGGCAGCGTTGCCGAGAACGGGCATCGAGAAGGCGAGAGCGACGGCGAGACCAAGGGCGGACAGGAGGGATTTTTTCATGGCTTCGTTTTCCTTTTTTGTGCGGGTCGTTTGAGTGTCACTGGACCGGGTCGTTCGGTGTCACTCCAAGCAACTTCAAAGCATTGGCGAGCATCCGGATGCCCTGCGCCTGTTTCTTGGCGGCGCAGTACCGGTTACCCTTTCTCTGAAGTGCCTTTGCCGCGGTGACCTGCGTTGCCGTGGCATGGGTTTCGAGGGCTTCATCAAATTGGTGGCTGAGATTGGCGCACCGTTCGCTCCGGGTCAGCGGCGCCTTTGCGTCTGATTGGTCGACAGCGGCAGTGAGCAGGCCAAGGCCCAGCAAAACTCCCAACAAACTGATCGACAATCTTGGCATCGGTTTATCCGTGAACCCGGAGACTAGCGTCGCAGCCGATGACCTGACCGCCACGGCACCGTTATGCCGGCCTACCTTTTCAGGAGTTTTTCCCGATTGTAGAATTTTGTTTCTGGATTGTGTCTGGCCGGGCCACGCCAAGCTGGCCGTTGTGGAGAAGGCGGAATTCATTCTTCCTTGAAAAGCAAGGCACTGGCCAACATACGGCCCGAATTCTATCGTGTGGCTCACCAGCCAAGAATGGCGTGGCCGGCAAACCAGACAGGGCAGCTGTGAAATCCGAGACACACATACTGATCGTCGACGACGACAAGGGCATTCGCGACCTGCTTCAGGAGTTCTTCCAGAAGCGGGGCCTGCACACCTCGGTTGCCGCCGACGGGACCGAGATGGAAACCATCCTGCGCCGCACGCAGGTGGATCTGATCGTGCTCGACGTGATGCTGCCCGGCAGGAGCGGGCTGGAACTGTGCCGTGACATCCGCGCCCAGCATACGACGCCGATCATCATGCTGACCGCCGTCACCGAGACGACCGACCGCGTCGTCGGGCTCGAGATGGGCGCCGACGACTATGTGCCCAAACCCTTCGACCCGCGCGAATTGCTGGCCCGCATCCGCGCCGTGCTTCGGCGCAATGGCGCCGCCGAGCCCAAGCGCGCCACCACCAAGCAGATTTACCACTTCGCCGGCTGGACGATGGACTGCTCGCGGCGGCGGCTGACCGCGCCCGACGATGTCAGGGTCGAACTGACCATGGCTGAGTTCAACCTCCTGCAGACCTTCGTCAAGAGCGCCCAGCGCGTGCTGACCCGCGATCAGCTCATCGAACTGTCCGGCGGCGACAGCGACTATTCCTTCGACCGCAGCATCGACATCCTTGTCTCCAGGCTGCGGCGCAAGATGGAAGATGATCCCAAGACGCCCAAACTGATCCTCACCGTGCGCAGCGGCGGCTACCAGTTCCTGCCCGAGACGACCTCCGAATGAGACGTTTCCTGCCGCAGACCTTGCCTGTCTGGGTGCTGCTGATCGTCATTGCCGGCCTGCTGATCAGTCAGGTCGCGACGCTTTATATCGTATCGCGCGACCGCGCCGCCGCCAATGACGTGGTCGACCTCTACCGCCTCAACGACCGCGCCTTCTCGCTCGTGCAGCTGATGCACGACGCCACGCCGGAGGAGCGCAAGGCGACGGCGACCGGGCTGTTCAACTCCACCTACGCGCTCACCGTCTCGGACACGCCCGCCGTCACCTCCTCGATCGCCGGCGACGACGAACTGGCCGAACTGGAAGACATTCTCGTCGGCCGATTGTCCAAGTTCGGTATCACCGACGCGCGCGTGCGGCGCGATCCGGCGACGCGCGAAGCCGACGATGCCGGCGGCGCGGCACCGGGACCCGAGATCGGCCAGGTCGAGCGGGATCTTCTGGTGCTGGCCGCCGATTTCGCCCAGAGCGACAAGCTGACGGCTTCGCTGCGCTTCGCCGACGGCCAATGGCTGAATTTCACCGAACCGATCACGCCCGTCGGCCCGATCCTGAGCGTCGATAGCCTGCCGCTCTATTCGCTGATCGCGGGGCTGGTGGTGATCATGTCGATCTGGTCGCTGCGCCGGCTGACCGCGCCCTACCGGATGATGGAAACCGCCGTAAACCGGATCGGCAACGACCTCAAGAGCTCGCCGATCGCCGAGAGCGGCAGCCGCGAGGTACGCGCCGCCGCCAAGGCGATCAACGCCATGCAGGCGAGGCTGCGCGAATATGTCGAGGATCGTGAGCACCTGGCGGCGGCCCTCGCGCACGACCTGCGCACGCCGATGACCAGGATGCGGCTGCGCCTGGAGCTGTTGCGCAGATCACCGGC
This sequence comes from Mesorhizobium sp. CO1-1-11, assembly GCF_020164995.1. Classification (NCBI taxonomy): domain Bacteria; kingdom Pseudomonadati; phylum Pseudomonadota; class Alphaproteobacteria; order Hyphomicrobiales; family Phyllobacteriaceae; genus Mesorhizobium; species Mesorhizobium sp. CO1-1-11. The sequence goes on along the minus strand of NZ_JAIUHE010000013.1, from coordinate 41,237 downwards.
GCGCCAGGCGCTCGCCCACGATCTCGCCGACATCGAAAGCATCGCGAGTTCCGTGATAGACTTCGCCAAATTCGAGGTCACGGAAGAGAAGGCCGAACGGATCGATTTCTGGTCGCTCGTCGAATCGGTCGCCGACAGCTACGAGACCGTGTCCTTCGACAATGACGACGTCCGTTCGCGAGGCCTGATCTGCATGGCGCGGCCGGTGGCTCTCAAGCGCTGCGTCACCAATCTGGTGCAGAACGCCGTCACCTACGGCAAGCAGGCGCATCTCAGCCTCAGCCGCTTGGACGGCACGATCACGCTCGCCATCCGTGACGAGGGACCGGGCATTCCCCAGGCCCAGATCGACGCCGTCTTCGGCTCCTTCGTGCGTCTCGAACAGTCCCGCAACCGCCAGACCGGCGGTCTCGGGCTGGGGCTGACCATTGCCCGCAACATCGCGCGCGCGGCGGGCGGCGAAGTGCGCCTGTCCAACCATCCAGACGGCGGCCTGCTGACCGAGTTGCGCCTGCCGATGGCGGCTTAGGACATAGCCGCCTGAAGCGCGTCGCGCCGAAGCGGATCAGGCGCCGCGCTTCAGTCTTCGTTTTTGTGCATGTCGTCTTCCCAAAACCGAGGTCACTTTTGGGCGACATGCATCAGCGCCGCAGCACCGCGCTCAGCACGTCGCGGATGCCGATCGCGCCGACGAAGCGCGACTGGTCGTCGAACAGCGCCACGGGTGCGGTCTGCGACCGGTGCATGGCCAGCATCACGGTCTTCAGCGAGGTGCCGGGATTGGCCCAGAACACTTGCGCCAACTCCTCCGGCTGGCCCTCGACATCGGCGCAGGACACCCATACGGCCGGCTTGCCGTCGCGCTCGGCCGCCGCCACCAGCCCGTGCTCGTCGATCTTGAAGCGCGTCGTTTTGCGCCGGTCGAGCCACACCCAGCCGTCCTTGCCCTGTTCGAGATCGCGGCGGTCGCGCATCACGTTCCAGGCGGTCAGCACCGAGAGCGGGTTCACATTGGCGATGAAGTCGCGGACATAATCGTTGGCGGGGCGCAGCACGATGTCTTCCGGCGCGCCGGTCTGGACGATACGGCCGCCCTCCATGATAGTGATGTGGCTGCCGATCTTCAGTGCCTCCTCGAGATCGTGGCTGACGAAGATGATGGTCTTCTTCAATTCCGCCTGCAGCTGCAGAAGTTCGTCCTGCAGCTTGGTGCGGATCAGCGGGTCGAGGGCCGAGAACGGCTCGTCCATCAACAGGATAGGCGCCTCGGTGGCGAAGGCACGCGCCAGGCCGACGCGCTGCTGCATGCCGCCCGACAGCTCATGGGCGTATTTGTTCGACCATTGGTCGAGATTGACCAGCTTGAGCTGGCGATGCACCCGCTCCTTGCGCTCGGCGTCCGGCACGCCGGCGAGTTCGAGGCCGAGCCCGACATTCTCCTCCACCGTGCGCCATGGCAGCAGGCCGAACTGCTGGAACACCATTGCCACCTGCTTCTGGCGGAGCCGCCGCAGGGTCGGCTCGTCGCAGGTGACGACATCGACCGTGCGGTCACCGTCCTTCACCAGCACCTGGCCGCGCGACACCACGTTGAGCCGGTTGACCGCGCGAAGCAGCGTCGACTTGCCCGAACCGGACAGGCCCATCAGCACCGAGATCTCGCCTTCATGCACGGTGAGGCTGGCGCCGGCGCAGCCGAGCACATTGCCGGTCTTCTCGAGGATTTCGGCCCGGGTGGCGCCCTTGTCGATCATCGCCAGCGAGCCGGCCTGGTCGGCGCCGAAGACGATATCGACATTCCTGAAATCGACGGCGACGGTCATTTCTTGCCTCCAACGCCAATGCGGGTCATCCGGTCGAGCACGATGGCGAGCACGACGATGGCGAGACCGGCCTCAAGGCCCAGATCGATGCGGCGCGAACCGAGCGCCCGGTTGATTTCCGTGCCGAGCCCGCCGGCGCCGATCAGGGCCGCGAACACCACCATCGACAGCGACAGCATGATCGACTGCGTCAGACCGGCCATGATGGTGGGCAGCGCCGAGGGCAGCTCGACCTTCCACAACAGCTGGCTCTTGGTGGCGCCGAAGGCCTCGCCGGCCTCGATGATCGACTTCGGTACCGAGACGACGCCGAGATGGGTGAGCCGGACCGCGGTCGGGATGACGAAGATGATGGTGACGATCAGGCCGGGCGCGTTGCCAAGGCCGAACAGGGTCAGCACCGGGATCAGGTAGACGAAGGTCGGCAGCGTCTGCATCAGGTCGAGCACCGGCAGCATGATGCGATAGACCTTCGGCTTGTGCGCGGCCCAGATGCCGAGCGGCACGCCGATCGCCATCGCCGCCGCCGCCGCCGCGACAACCAGCACCAGCGTCTGCACCGTCTGTTTCCAAAGGTTCTGGTTGATGATGAAGATCAGCCCGATGAAAACGCCAATGGCGAGCGGCCGCGAACGCTGCAGCAGCCAGGCGATGACGGCAATCACCAAAGCGAGCAGCACCGGCGGCACCATCAGCAGGATGTTGACCAGCCCGTCGAGCAGAAAATTGAGGCCATTCGAGAACGCCCTGAAGACGGTGTCGAAATTGTCGGTAAGGAAACCGAAGAACGCCTTTCCCCAGGCGCCGATCGGGATCTTGTGATCGACCATGAACTTGGAAATCGGATCCATCTCACCCCTCGTTTGCCAGAGCTCTGCCTTCGGCCCCGTACTGTCGCGACGTCATCTTGTCACAGGATACGAAAAAGGGCAGCCTTTTCCACAAAGACTGCCCTCTGTTTCGGTCACGCCGAAATCAAAGTCGGCTCAGCTTCCGAGCGCGGTCTTGACCGCCGCCGCAGCGTCGCCGCCGTCGAAGGTGGTCACGCCGGCGATCCACGGCTTGACCGCATCCGGGTTTTTCTTCAACCAGTCGGTTGCCACCTTGTTGGCATCGCTGCCCTTCAGGATGGCGTCCATCATCTGGCCTTCCATATCCAGATTGAACTTCAGGTTGGCGATGAACTTGCCGACATTCGGGCACTCGCTCATGTAGCCCTTGCGCACATTGGTCGAGACGGTGGCCGCGCCGAAACCGCTGTCGCCCATGCCGTCGAGATAGGTGATCTTCATGGCGCCCATCACCGGATGCGGCGTCCAGCCGAGGAAGGCGATCCACTCATTGCTCTTCATCGACTGCTCGGCTTGCGTCAGCATGCCGGCCTCCGAGGATTCGACCAGTTCGAACCCGTCGAGATTGTCCTTCGGGTTCTTGATCATGTCGAGGATGATGCGATTGCCGTCATTGCCGGCCTCGATGCCGTAGATCTTGCCGTTGAACTTGTCCTTGAACTTGCCGAGGTCGGTCAGCGACTTGACGCCGGCATCCGCGACATAGGTCGGCACGACGATGCCGTAACCGGCGCCGGCCAGGTTCTGGCTGACGGTCTCGACCGAACCGTCGGCCGTATAATCCTTGATGTCATTGGTCATCGACGGCATCCAGTTGCCGAGGAAGACGTCGAGGTCCTTGTTCTTCAGCGACGCATAGGTCACCGGAACCGAGAGCTGGATCACCTGCGGCTCGTAGCCGAGCGCGGTGAGCAGCACCGAGGCCAGCCCGGTGGTGGCCTGGATGTCGGTCCAGCCGACATCGGAGAGGCGAACCGCCTTGCAGCTTGCCGGATCGCCGGCGAAGGCGGCGCTCGTGGACAGGAAAGCCGCCAAGCCTAGCCCGGCGACGAAGGAATTCATGCGCGACATCTGTATTCTCCCATTTCGATTCTTTGGCGAAGCGAAGTTACGGTTTTTGTGCCCGCCTTGTTTCGTCAGCCAAACACCATTCTGGAGTGGTTTCAAGCGCTAAGACAATCACGATCAACGGCGCTGGCTGGCCCATCAGCGACACAGCTGACGCTTTCCGCGCCGAGCCCAAGCGCAATCTGCCTCGGCAATGGCGGCTTTTTCAGGGGAATGCGGCGCCGGCCCCTCCCCGAGGCCTGGCAAGTCGGCTTAAAAGAGCGGCATGGCCAAGCTTTACTTCCACTACGCGACGATGAATGCCGGCAAGACGACCATGCTGTTGCAGGCGTCGTACAATTACCGCGAGCGCGGCATGACGACGATGCTGTTCGTCGCCGGCCACTACCGCAAGGGTGACACCGGCCTGATCTCGTCGCGCATCGGGCTGGAAACGGAAGCCGAGATGTTCCGCGACGGCGACGACCTGTTCGCCCGCGTCGCCGAGCATCACCAGCACACGGCGGTGCATTGCATCTTTGTCGACGAGGCGCAGTTCCTGGAGGAGGAGCAGGTCTGGCAGCTTGCCCGCATCGCCGACCGGCTCAACATCCCGGTCATGTGCTATGGCCTGCGCACCGATTTCCAGGGAAAGCTGTTTCCCGGCTCGCGCGCGCTGCTGGCGATCGCCGACGATCTGCGCGAAGTGCGCACGATCTGCCGCTGCGGCCGCAAGGCGACGATGGTCGTGCGCCTCGGTCCCGACGGCAAGGTGGCCAGGCAGGGCGAACAGGTGGCGATCGGCAAGGACGTCTATGTCTCGCTCTGCCGCCGGCATTGGGAAGAGGAAATGGGCCGCGCGGCACCTGACGACTTCATCGGCTTTATCAGCCGCTGAATGGGGCTCGCTGGGGCGTCGGCGTGGGTAGCTGGCTGCCACCTCTTGTCGGCCGCGCCGTTCTATGGTGCCTTTGTTAAGGCCAGCGCCCTATTTTCCCACCCTCAGCCAGAGCCTCCCGGGGTCAGCCATGCTTCGAGCCGCCTTGTCCGCCAGCCTTCTTTTGCTTGCCACCTCCGTTACCGCCCGGGCCGGGGGCGATCCTGTGCTGGGCAAACATGTTTTCAACCGATGCATGGCCTGCCATGAGGCGGCGTCCGACCGCGACAAGGTCGGCCCGCATCTGATGGGCGTCGTCGGCCGCAAGGCGGGAACCGCCGAAAGCTTCCTCGGGCATTATTCGGACGCCATGAAGAGCGCGGGTGCTGCCGGCCTCCTCTGGGACGAGGCAAATCTTGCCGAATACCTCAGATCGCCCAAGCTGAAGGTGCCCGGCAACAGGATGGCCTTTGGCGGCCTCAGCAATGACGACGACATCGCCAACGTCATCGCCTATCTGAAGGCCGACCCCAAACCCTGAGCAGACGCCGTTCGTCGTCGGAAGGGCCAACTTGTGCCGCCGTGTGGGGCTGCAAATGGCCAGTTGTTGTCGAGTTTAGGAGCCATTCGCTTCCGCGTGGATGGATTGCTTTGCCGGCATGAAAGTTCAAAATCAGCTGAACAAGGCTTGGCCTGCCAGTTGATCACGCCATGACCACGGCTCCATTGCCTTTCAAGGGTTCGGCCGGATATTTGTTTTCGCGCCACCCACTGTCTTCACGTCTTTCAATCCCCTGATACCCCACATATATTCGCCGCTGTTCGCAACCAGCGAGCGGAAGCCGAAGCGGGAGGCCCCTATGGCGACATTGCAGAATTTCGATGCCGAAATTGCCAAGACCAAGCAGGTCGTCCAGGACATGCGCACCAAGATCGAGCAATCCGGCACCGTGCTCGACACGCTCGCAACCGCCGACAAGAAGATCGGCGACGCCAATTTCGACATCGAGAACGCCCGCATTGAGGATGTGCTGAAGCAGCAGAAGGTGATGGAAGGCAACATCGCCGACCTGATCATCGGGCTGGAGGACGCCACCAACGTCTTCGGCGCCGAGTTCGAGAGCATGAAGAACTATACCGGCTGGGAAAACTTCGTCGGCGTTTTTTCGGCGCAGCGCAAGCAGCGCATGCGCACCGATCGCGTCCGCAACATGTCGCTCGCCGGCAACCTGCAGGAGCTGCTGGCCAAGTCCGATACCATCGTCGGCATATTGAAGGCGCAGAAGGAAATTCTCGACCAGCGCTACAAGACCTCCGAGGCCAGCCTGTCGCAGGTGATCGAGCGCCGCAAGATCACCATGACCAACCTCGAAACCGTGCAGAAGCGCATCGAGGAGCTCAATCCGATGCTGCTCGACATCGAAAACAGGATCGCCGCCTCGACCAGCCAGAAAGACCGCACGCAGCTCGAGGGCGAGCGTTCCAAGCTCGCCACCGAATACAATGAAAAGCAGGCGAAGGAGCAGGAGCTGCTGGCCGAAAGCCAGACGCTGGAGCGCTATACTTCGATGTTCCAGACCTTCGTCGATTCGCTCAACAACCAGATCGCCGCGCAGTCGACGCTGATCAACAAGCTGACCATCGATACCGAACAGCGCATCGTGCTCTACAAGGCGCTCGAGGACTCGCTGAAGACGGCCGCCCAGCAGGACGTCGCCCACAAGATCAACACGCTGGGCAGCCAGGTCGACAACACGGCCGAGGAAACCATGGCCGGCATCGGCGCCGCCTCGCAGAAGCACATCGGCGATCTCTTGGAGATGCACGAGAAGAACATGGTCGCCAGCGCCGACATCCAGCGCCGCAAGAAGCTGGCCGACGATGCCTTTGCCCGCCGCTTCGACGAGGTGCTGAAGAAGCACAATTCGGCCAACTACGTGCAGTCATAATTGCCGCGCACACCGGTGCGACAATCCCAGGACTGACAGCATGACCCCCGAAAACGACGCCGCGGCGCGGTATTTCTCGGCAATCATGGCCGCGCTCAGCGGCCTTGAAGTGTTCATGCGCGACGACCGCTCGCCGCTTTACCGGCACGGCATCGTCGCCAAGATCGTTGCCGAGTACATCGCCCGGCTCGACAAGTCCTTTTCCTGCTGGCGCAACCGGCTGGGCTTCATGGACACGTTCCGCATTTCGCGCGCCGAGAGCGGCTACCCGGTGTTCCAGAACCTGCTTGAACTGGAAAACGACCGCCTGCAGGCCGAAGCCCGGCTCGCCAACATCCCCCAGGCCGGCGAGCTGCGCGAGGAGATGGCCGACTTCATCCTACGCCACAAGGAGTTCCCCGAGGCGCTGCAGAAATCGATGGCCGAGCGGCTCTATCTCGAAGACGTCAAGAGCGAGCAGACCTTCGGTCCGTTCACGCTGGCGCAGACGGCCAAGGTGTCGGTCAATCCGAAGACGGCGCGGCCTTATTACCTCGTCCACTGGGCAAGCTTCGACGGCAGCGCCAACCTGCCTCTGGTCTACATGGTGACGGTGGAGGATTCCTCGGAAAGCATGGTCCGCCAGCTGGTCGACCGGAGCGGCAAGCTCAACGACAAGGTCGACATTCCGCTGCCCGTCGAGGGCCTGCTCAACCCCGAGCTTGCCCACCGCTTCGACGATTTCACCGAGAAGAATTCAGCCTATACGCTGTCGCCGGCGACCATCGCGGTCAATCTCGACAAGGATTTCGAGCCATTGCACCCCAAGCAGCTGAGGCGTGTGGTGCTTGGCCCCTTCTACTCGGCAGGCATCACCGACAACAACTCGACGGTGACGGAAGTGCTGGCCAAGGTGCGCAAGCCCGAAAATGCCTGGCTTTTGACCTGGACCATCCAGGAAGTCTATTCCAAAGGCGAGAAGCCCGGCCGCAAGGGCCTGTTCTCCAGCGAGAAGACGACGCAGGAATTCTTCATCAACACCGACGACCTGGAAGCCGCCCGCCAGGGCGTGTCGAGCTACGAAAACCACGCGCTGATCCCGCACGAAGCCTACCAGGCGCTTTACGCCGCCGGCGAAGCACAGAAGATCTTTGGCGGCTACAAGGTTCACATCCTATCGAATGGGCAGGTCATCTCAGACGTCTGACCGTCACACCACGGAGCACCCTTCATGGACACCGGCCTGACCACCATCCCGGAAGCGGCTATCGAAAAACACCGCGCCACCGCGCAGAGCTTCATCACCCGCATCGTCGTGCTGGAGGATCCATCGCGCGAATCCGGTACGGCATTGGCCGGCACCAACCGCCGCTTCGTCTCCACCGTCTCGGTCGGTTCGGTGCGCCGCACCCGCGAGGTCGAGCTGTCGAAGACGGTCGGCGCCGTTCATCCCGACGACCAGTTGCTGACCATCCCGCAGCACACGCTGCTCTTTCGCGCCCGGCGCGGCACGGCGATCGCGCTGGCGGTATCGGACGTCTTCGCCGAAGGCTCCGATCTCGAAAGCCTGCAGGCCAGGAACACCCGCGCGCCGCTCGAAGGCGACGAGGCGTCCACCTTCAAGAAACTGCTGTCGGCTTCGGCCTATATTTCGGCCTTCAGCCTCGCCTCGTATCTGTTCCAGCTCATCGACGGCGGCGGCGAGGCGCCGAACGATATCCCCGAGCCGGACTTCCTGTTCGACACGCCCCAGGATGCGGTGAAATCGATCCTGGCCGGCCTCGACAAGGCGATAGCGGGCTCGACGGACGACGGCGACCTGACGACCAGGGCGCGCGCCTTCGCCCGCGTCGCCATCGACGGGCTTTTGGCGCGCAAAAGCCGCTTCGACGGCATCGGCCCGTTCGAGAACGCCCATATCCGCATCGACGCCGACGACTTCACCCTCGACGGCTTCGACGTCGCGCCCGGCAAGCGCTCCAAGCCGCTGGTGATGACCTTCAAGAAACCGGAAGAGGTCGTCGGCAACCACATCGCCAAATACCAGTCGGTCAAGCTCGCCAAGATGCTGATGGCCTATGATTTCGAGCGTGAACTGAACCCGTTCGTCGAGCTCGGCGGCTTCCTGTTCACCTTCATCGGCGACGGCGCGCCCGGCACCGGCAAGACGACGCTGATCCAGATGATCGCCGGCCTCGTCAACGGCTATTGCCAGGTCGCCGGCTATCCCTTTGCCTATGAAAATTTCGGCGTCGACCAGATTTCGTCCTACCAAGGCAAGTCTGGCCAGAACTGCCGCCAGTTCATCAACAATGTGTTGAACCCGCGCGTCATCGGCTTCGGCACCATCGACGACATCGACCAGGTGGCCGCCCGCCGTTCCGACGACCGCGCATCGGCCGGCCAGCAGGAGATCACCGGCGTGCTGATGGACGCCTTCGCCGGTGCTGCCACCGTGGTGCGTGGCAATTGCTCGTTCGGCATGTTTTCCAACTATCCCGAAAATGTCGACGATGCGCTGCGCCAGCGCGCCGGCGCCCGCTGGCTGGTCGACGGGCCGCAGACCCGAGACGACTATATCGACATTTTCGTGCTGCTCGCCGGCAAGAACCACGAAATCCCCCTGGGCAAGCACGAACTCTACGCCGCGCAGGAGATCCAGCGCGCCGTGACCGAAGCCTATGAAGAGCATGAAAAGCCGCGGGAGGACGGACTGGTGCGGGTCTACGAGCGCTATATGAAGGAAAATGGCGCGCCCAGGACCATGGCCGACATCGGCACCTACCTGCACCTGATCAAGGACGCCGAGCCGCGCTTCACCGGCCGCGCCATCAAGAACGTCACCGACGCCATCAAGATGCGTGCCATGGACATCGAGCTTCCCGACGACTGGTTCGAAAAGCCGGAAGCTTTCATGCACAAGAGCTACGACGACAAGAAGGCGATGATCGAGGAATTGCGCGGGCCGTTCTCGCTTGCCATGGTCATGCAGGAGATCAACCGCTACGCCGATTCCGAGTTCCGCTATTCCGACAAATCCGACGATGCCGCGGTGGAGAAGCTGCTGCGCGACGCAAGGCTGCGCGAACGCGCGGCGCGTGAGATGGAGGAGATGAAGAAGAAGGGTCTGTGGAATGCGTGAGGCGAGCTCTTCTTCCTTCTCCCCGTTCACGGGGAGAAGGTGCCCGAAGGGCGGATGAGGGGCAGCGCCATGCGTGGTGGAAACGAGCCCAAGGTGGCAAGAGCCCGCGAGCTTCGGAAAATCGAGAATGATGCCGAGGAAAAGCTCTGGCATGAACTGCGTGGGCGACGATTGAATGGCCACAAATTCATTCGCCAACTGCCCATCGGGCCCTATTTCGCCGACTTTGCCTGTCGTGAGGCTAATCTGGTCGTGGAGGTCGATGGCAGCCAGCATGCAGGTGGATCCCGGGATCGCTACAGGGACGAAACGATGAACGCTAATGGTTGGTCGGTATTGAGGATTTGGCACGCTGATGTTTTGAGCGGCCGAAAGAGCGTATTGGAGACCATCGTTGCGGCCGTGGATGGTCGGCTGAACAAGAAGATGATTGGCATCGACGCGAAGTTTCTGCCTTCAATCTTGGAGACGAGATGATGAGCGTTTGCGCCGCCCCTCATCCGCCCTTCGGGCACCTTCTCCCCGTGAACGGGGAGAAGGCAAGATGAGCAAAAAACCCGACCTCCTGCGCGACAACGAACTCATCTACGGCCGGCTGCTCACGGTCGACGAGCCGCATCTCATCCAGCGCTACAACAAGGCGCTGGAAGCTTTCGGCCTCAAGCCCACCAGGCTGAAGAGTTTCCAGATCGACCGCACCGGCTTTTCGCCCGAAGTGGCCGAGGAGTGTGGCGACTACGATTATCTGGATCCCAACGAGGTCAACCGCCGCTTCATCATCCTGACGCCGTCGCAGATCGACCTGCCGGTGGTGCACACGGCCTTCTCGAATACCTCGCAGCTGATGTTCGAATTCATGTCCAGGAACCAGCGCGCCATAGACGCGCTGACCATCAAGGACGTGATCTACGGCGAGATGGAGGATTCCGTTCCCAAGGTCAACGACATCGAGGACCTGCTGTCGATCAGCCAGGTCGAGTTCAAGGTGCTGTCGGCCGAGGACGTGCTGGGCAAGGCGGCCGAGCTCGGCAAGCTCGTCGACCGGCTGAAGCAGGAGCCCGACGCCTGGCGCGACAATGCCATGCTGACCCGCATGGTGGAACTCGCCAAGGTCTGCGGCGACATCAGGGAGAACGCGCTGGTGCCCGACCAGGTGATCTTCCGCCACAACGCCTACTGGACCAGCCATTTCGGCGGCCTCTACGTCTTCGTCGATCCCGACATGACGACGGTGATCAGCGATCCGGCGGCTCCAGGTTTCCGCCGCTCGCGGCCCTGGCAGGTGAGCTATCTCTCCATCAAGGACGCCGACAAGGTGTTCAAATTCCTGGCCGCCACCGGCCGCATCGAACTGCCGCGCGCCTCCTGGATCGAAACCTCGGGCTATCTCGAGCACCGCGCTGAAATGGTCGTGCGCGCGCTGATCCGCGACGCCGAGCCCAACCGCAATTTGACCGACGTCGACAAGGTCTGGCTGCAGACCTGGATCCAGGGCCATGCCGACCTGATCACCAGGGACGGCAATTTTCCCTTCCTCAACGCCGCCAAGCGCGAGATCGCCCAGTTCGGCCACCTCAAGATCGAGGACGTCTTCCCGCAGCAGCGCTTCCTGGTGGTCCGCGCCAAGCCTGATCATCCCGACGCCTGGCTGACCAACCGGCTGATCTCGGATTTCGTGCCGTCGGACTTCGTGTCGCGCTACATCTTCAACAAGGACGGCTTCTACAAGGACTATGACGGCTTCAGCGACGCTTGGCGATCGCATGTTGTGGACGTTCTGAAAACCACATATTTGAAGGAAAAGGTGGCGTTTCGCACACGCCTCTACGGCCTGACCGACTAGAATGATATGAACCGTCATTCCGTTCTAACTTGTTGTTTTGGTGCATGATGTTATCCAAAAAGCCTGCAACTTTTTGGCATCGTGCTGAGGGGGTGATACAGCCATGCTCGACCCGATCGTGAACTTCTTCGTCAAGCTGTTCCAGTGGATCGGCCGCGGCATCGGCCTTCTGATCGGCGTGATCCTGTGGCCCTTCTTGTGGGCCGGCCGCTGGTACACGCAGCGCGGCTGGATCCTGAAGGCCGTCGTCGGGCTGGCTCTTTTGGTGCTGATCGGCCTTTACGCCAACTTCTTCTACGCCACCCAGTGGTGGAACAGGTTCAACCCGAACTACCCGGACACCTATACGTTCGAGAAGCGCAACGTTTCCGCCGGTGAACAGGTGGCCGCCGGCGCCGGCACCGACACGGCCAAGACTTGCGGCAACTCCGGCATCGCCCAGGTGGCGGCGGACCTGACTGACTTCAACGTCAACCAGAATGCCTGGATCTCGTCGATGATCCTCTACAAGCTCGGCCTGTTCGGCATTGACTGGGACAACACCCCGTGGATGGACAACAAGGCCTCTTTCCAGCGCGGCATCAACCAGGCGGTGCGACGCACGGCGACCGAACTTGCCGACAATCTCGGCCGCGTGCGCACCACCTCGCAGATCGATGCCGACCTGCAGGACGCGCGTGGCAATCTGCAGTTCGACGAGTATACCTGGTATTTCGGCGTGAGCCCGTTTGGACCGAAGACACCGACGCCGAGCTACTATCGCGACGCCGTGCGCAAGCTGCGTTCGTTCAATGCCCGGCTCGCCACCTGCCAGGCCACTTTCGATGCCCGCGCCGACAATCTGAAGCAGTATATCGATCGCATCGCCAGTGACATCGGCTCGACCTCCGCCATCCTCAAGGAGCGTGCCGAGAACCACAACAATGGCTGGTTCGACACCCGCGCCGACGACCGCTACTGGTTCGCCTATGGCCAGCTCTATGCCTATTACGGCCTGATGAAGGGCGCCCAGGCCGACTTCGAGGACGTCATCAAGGAAAAGCACCTGCAGAGCCTGTGGGATACGATGGACGCGCAGTTCGTGTCGGCCCTGCGCATCCAGCCCTTCATCATCGCCAATGGCCGCGAGGACGGCTGGCTGCTGCCCACCCATCTGACGACGATGGGCTTCTACGTGCTTCGGGTGCGCTCGAACATGGTTGAAATCAGCAACGTGCTGACGCAGTAGCGCTGTCCCACGGCAACACTCGCGATGGCGGATTTGCGTCGTCGCGTCTGTCGCATTCCGTGCATTGTGCGGCTGTTTTGAGACGGCGGAAGCGCCCCTGCTCTGGCTTCTATACGGCGCGGCAAGCGGAGCCATAAAGAACCGGGAATAGGTCGGCCGCCGCAGAGGAATTTTCTCTATAGGAAACATAGTTGCATGAAAGTTGACGCCGCCGCAGCGACAGGGTTAGATGCCCTGCGCGTCCGGCTCCAGCCTTCTTGCGAGTAAGATCAACCCCGTCCCCTCCACCGTCCAATCCAGAGGAACGCCGTCATGGCCGAAGTGAAGTCCGACATCGAGATCGCGCGTGGCGCCAGGAAAAAGCAGATCCAGGAGATCGGCCAGAAGATCGGCATCCCAACCGAACATCTGCTGCCCTACGGCCACGACAAGGCCAAGATTTCGGCCGAGTTCATCAAGTCGGTGAAGGGCAACAGGGACGGCAAGCTGATCCTCGTCACCGCCATCAACCCGACCCCGGCCGGCGAAGGCAAGACCACCACCACCGTCGGCCTCGGTGACGGTCTGAACCGCATCGGCAAGAAGGCGATCGTCTGCATCCGTGAAGCTTCGCTCGGCCCGAATTTCGGCGTCAAGGGCGGAGCCGCCGGCGGCGGTTACGCGCAGGTCGTGCCGATGGAGGACATGAACCTCCACTTCACCGGCGACTTCCACGCCATCACCACGGCGCACAACCTTTTGTCGGCCCTGATCGACAACCACATCTACTGGGGTAATGAACTCGGCATCGACACCCGCCGCGTGGTGTGGCGCCGCGTCATGGACATGAACGACCGGGCGCTGCGCGAGATCATCTGCTCACTCGGCGGCGTCGCCAACGGCTTTCCGCGCGAAGCCGGCTTCGACATCACCGTCGCCTCGGAAGTGATGGCGATCCTCTGCCTCGCCACCGACCTGAAGGACCTGGAAAAACGCCTCGGCGACATCATCGTCGCCTATCGCCGCGACAAGTCGGCGGTCTATGCCCGCGACCTCAAGGCCGATGGCGCCATGGCCGTCCTGCTCAAGGACGCCATGCAGCCCAATCTGGTGCAGACGCTGGAGAACAACCCGGCCTTCGTGCATGGCGGCCCGTTCGCCAACATCGCGCATGGCTGCAATTCGGTCGTCGCCACCACGACGGCACTCAAGCTTGCCGACTACGTCGTCACCGAAGCCGGTTTTGGTGCTGATCTGGGTGCCGAAAAGTTCTTCGACATCAAGTGCCGCAAGGCCGGGCTGAAGCCGGCCGCCACCGTCATCGTCGCCACCGTGCGCGCCATGAAGATGAATGGCGGCGTCAAGAAGGAAGACCTTGGCAAGGAGAATATCGAAGCCGTCAGGAAGGGCTGCCCGAACCTTGGACGCCACATCGAGAACATCAGGCAGTTCGGCGTCCCGGCGGTCGTTGCCATCAACCACTTCTATTCCGACACCGACGCCGAGATCCAGGCGCTCAAGGACTATGTCGCCTCGATGGGCGAGGAAGCGATCCTGTGCAAGCACTGGGCCAACGGCTCCGCCGGCATCGAGGAGCTTGCCAACAAGGTGGTGGCGCTCGCCGAATCCGGCGCCTCGCAGTTCGCGCCACTCTATCCCGACTCCATGCCGCTGTTCGAGAAAATCAACACCATCGTTCAGCGCATCTATCGCGGCTCGGAAGCCATCGCCGACAAATCGGTGCGCGACCAGTTGAAGGCCTGGGAGGATGCCGGTTACGGCAACCTTCCGGTCTGCATGGCCAAGACACAGTACTCGTTCTCGACCGACCCGAACCTGCGCGGCGCGCCGACCGGCCACACCGTGCCGGTGCGCGAGGTCAGGCTGTCCGCCGGCGCCGGCTTCGTCGTCATCATCTGCGGCGAGGTCATGACCATGCCTGGCCTGCCGAGCAAGCCGTCGTCGGAAAAGATCTTCCTCAACGAGGCCGGCCAGATCGAAGGCCTGTTCTGATCTTCATCTCGACAAGAACAAGAAGGGCGCCGCATCGCCGCAGCGCCCTTCTCGTTTGCGGATCGTCCTACGCGGCGCTGCGCGACAGCGCCCGCTGGTTGGACGCATGGATCGTGTCGCGTTCCGGCAGCGCGCCGGTCTCCAGGCAGTCGATCCATTCGGCGGTCTTGAGCACCGCGGCGAAGCGCGACTGCAGGATGATGCTCACCACGCGATGGATCTCCTCCGCCGAGGCGTAACCGGCGCTGTTGGCGTAAGGCACCGAACCGGTCGCGTCGGACAGGAACTCGACCGCGAAGCCCATATGCACGGCATGGATGATGGTCGACAGGTCGCAATTATGCGTCATGTAGCCGACGACCGCGATCGTATCGATGGCGTTGGCGCGCAACCAGTCCTCGAGGTCGGTACCGGTGAAGGCGCTTGGCAAGTTCTTCTCGACATAATGGTCGCGGCCGCGCCTGGCGATCTCGGGATGCAGTTCGCCGCCATGGCTGCCCCGGGCGAAGATCGGCGACGTCTCGGGCGCCATCTGCTTGACGACCACGACCTTGATGCCTGCTGCCGATGCGGCATCCATGGCACGCGTCACGTTGACGACGCTGTCGCGGAACGGCGGATACTGGATCGCCAGGTTGCCGCCGTCATAGTCATTCTGGACGTCGACGACGATCAGCGCGCGGCGCAGCGCGGTGTTGGCTGGGGCAGACATGATGTTTCCTTTCAGGCTTGAATGCGATGGACCGAAGATAGCCTGCTGACCGAGGCGCCAACAGTGGCCCGATTGACATTATACGAAAGAATTGGGACAATCCTCCTTCACACTGGAAACGCCCCATGACCGCTCCCATCATCGCCGTCCTCGCCTTCGACGGCATCAGCCCGTTCCATCTCTCCGTGCCGTGCCTGGTGTTCGGCGCCGACCGCACCAGGCTCGGCCTGCCGCGCTTCGACTTCCGCGTCTGCAGCGTGGAGGAAGGGCTGATCCAGACCGACGCCGGATTGAGCATCCTGGTCCCGCACGGGCTTGCCGCGCTCGAAGACGCCGATATCGTCATCATCCCGAGCTGGAAGGATCTCGGAGCGCCTCTGACCAAACCGCTCAAGGAAGCGCTCGGCGGCGCCCACCGACGCGGCGCGCTGATTGTGGGCCTCTGCCTCGGCACCTTTGCCCTCGCCGCCGCCGGCCTGCTTTCGGGACGGAAGGCGACCACGCATTGGGCCTATACGGATCAGCTGCAGGCTCTCCATCCCGACATTTCGGTCGATGCGGACGTGCTCTACGTTGATGACGGCGACATCGTCACCTCCGCCGGCGTCGCCGCCGGGCTTGACTGCTGCCTGCACATCGTACGCGCACGCTATGGCGCCGAGGCGGCACTGCGGCTCGCCCGGCACATCGTGCTTTCGCCGCACCGACAGGGCGGACAGGCGCAGTTCATCGAACGCCCGGTAGCGCCGAGCCCAGCCGCCGACCGCTTTAGCCAGGCTCTCGACATGGTGCGCGCGACATCAGGCGAACCGCACGGTCTCGATAGCGTCGCTGACGCGGCCGGTCTCACCCGCCGCACCTTTACCCGCCGTTTCCACAAGACGACAGGTACCAGCTTCGGCGACTGGCTGGCCGACCAGCGCATCGCGCTGGCGCAGAGGCTGCTGGAGACGACGGACAAGCCAATGGACATGGTCGCCTTCGAGGCCGGCTTCGGCAGCGCAACTTCCTTGCGCCAACATTTCGCCGCGCGGCTAAGGACATCACCCGCGCAATATCGGCGCGAGTTTTCCAGACGGGTCGATCAGGACGGACGGGTGGCGCTGGCCCTGTCATCGTGATCGAACGGCAAGGGCGTCGCGTCGCTGCGGTGCCCTTGCATTTCCGCTCTCCGCGGTCAGCCAACGTCTTGCGGCGAGGCCGCGCGTTTACGGCCGGTGATCATGGCGCGAACCAGATTTTCATGATGACGCAGACTGGCGAGCAGCACGCCGCCGACATGAAGTCCAATCAGCACCAGTACACCATTGCCCAGGATCTTGTGCGTATCCTCGACCCAGGCCACGCCCCACCAGGCATCGGTGGTCTGCATCCAGCCGGTGAGCGCAATTCCTGCCACGCAAGCCAGAAGCGCCAGCACCATGGCACCGCCGGCGGGGTTGTGGCCGAGATAGCGTTTTTCATCGCCATGCGCCACGTCGGCGAGATAAGAACTCACCACGCGCGGTCCACGCACAAACTGACGGAAGCGCGTGTATCCCGACCCCGCCAGACCGGCGATCAAACGCGAGGCAATCAGAACCCCGGCACTGTAGCCGGCCAGTTCATGCACCTTCATGATTTCGCCTGAAGAAAGCCACGCCACCGCGGCGCAAAGGACCAGCGACCAGTGAAAGAGGCGGACGTAGG
Source organism: Mesorhizobium sp. CO1-1-11 (assembly GCF_020164995.1). Classification (NCBI taxonomy): domain Bacteria; kingdom Pseudomonadati; phylum Pseudomonadota; class Alphaproteobacteria; order Hyphomicrobiales; family Phyllobacteriaceae; genus Mesorhizobium; species Mesorhizobium sp. CO1-1-11. The sequence goes on along the minus strand of NZ_JAIUHE010000013.1, from coordinate 24,105 downwards.
GGCTCCAGACCTCGACCGAGGCCTCTCGTGTCGACTCGGCCGAGGTTTCTCGTGTCGAAACAGTGGCGTTCATGGCCGTCAACCGTCATCGGAATCGGCACCGACCGACTCCAGCGTCTTGGGATTGAAGACGGCTTCCAGCTTCTTGCCATTGGCGTCAAGCGCCTGGGCTTCATAGCAGCCGTGTTCCGTCTTGATGCTGCGAACCTTCCAGCCTTCGCTTTCGAGCTTCTTCTGCAAGGCTTCGCGCGGCTGCCACTGGCCGGTCGGCACATCGCATTTGTCGGCGGCGAAGGCCGGTCTGGCAAAAGCCATGACCAGCGCGGTCAGGATCAAGGTCTTCATCTTATTTTCTCCATCGGCCGATTCCGATGTCGAGGACCTTGGCCGCGAAACCTGACAGCAGCCTGAACACGCATCGCATCGTGCAAAAGCCTCAGTTGGCTTTCATTCAGCTTCCTGTCAGCCTCGTGCCGCATGAAGGCGCGTGTTGCAGCGACACGGAGGCGAAGTGCGCGTTCTGTTGATCGAAGATGATCCGGTGCTGGGCGAAGCGGTGCGCGATCATATCGCTGCCGACGGCCACGCCGTGGACTGGAGCACGACGCTTGGCGGTGCCTGCGATCACCTCCGTGTAGTTTCCTATGTGCTCCTCCTGCTTGACCTGCATCTGCCCGACGGCAAGGGTCTCGAATTCCTTAAAACGCTGCGTCGTGAAGGCACCGATACGCCGGTCATCATCCTGACCGCGCGCGACCAGCTCTCAGACCGCATAGCGGGGCTGAATTCCGGGGCGGACGACTATCTGGTCAAGCCCTTCGATCTCAGCGAGTTGTCCGCACGCCTTGCCGCGGTCGCGCGCCGCTATGCCGGAAACCCCAACCCTTTGATCCGGCTCGGAGCCGTCGAAATCGACCAGGCCGCGCGCCGCGTTACCATCGACGGCACGGAGGCCATGCTGACATCGCGCGAATGGGCGGTGCTGGAGCAGTTCCTGCGCCGGCCCGGCATGACAGTCGGCAAGAACCAGATCGAGGAGGCGCTCTATGCCTTCGGCGCGGAGATCGAAAGCAACACTGTCGAAGTCTATGTCAGCCGCTTGCGCAAGAAGATCGGGCGCCAGGTCCTTACAACCGTGAGGGGGTTGGGCTACCGCCTTGCACTCCCATGAAGGTCTTCAGCAGCCTTGCCGGTCGCCTCGTGTCGTCGCTGATCCTCGTCACGGTCGCTGTTGGCCTGGTCGCCGCTGGCACCGGAAGCATCACGCTGCACCGCGAAATCAATGAAGCCATGGACAATTCGATGCAGGAGGCAGCTCGCAGACTGCTGCCGCTGGTCATCGACGATATGTTCGGGCGTGAGGCATCGCAATCGCCGCGCAGGCTGGGGGAGGCTGTTTCGGACGACGAAGGCGGCCGCCTCATCTTCCAGGTGCGGGACGCCGGCGGCCGCCTTCTCATGCATTCCCATGACGCTCCCGCGGAGCCGCTCACGGCTGAGCTCGCGCAGGGCTTCTCGGAGGCAGCCGGATGGCGCATCTACACCGAGCCTGCGGTCAGCGGCACAATACTCATTCAGGTCGCCGAGCTCGATTCACGGCGTAATGAGGAAACGCTCGAAGCCGCCACCGGCTTCCTCATACCGATGGTCATTCTGATCCCGTTGAGCGCACTTGTCGCGTGGCTGACCCTGACGCGTTTCCTGAGGCCGATCGCGACACTGCGCGGCGAGATCAGCGCCCGCCACGGCGACAACCTTGCTCCGATCCGCACCGAGGACCTGCCCTCCGAACTTGCCGCCATCGCCAAGTCGGTCAACAGCCTGATGCGGCGCCTGCATATGGCGCTCGACGCTGAAAAGGAGTTCACGGCGAACGCCGCGCATGAATTGCGCACACCGATCGCCGGGGCGTTGGCACAAACGGAGCGCCTGATCGCGGAAACATCCGACGAGGCGGCAAGAAAACGCCCGCGCCAGATCAAGGCGGCTCTGTCCGACCTCGCCGGCCTGTCCGAAAAGCTGATGCAGCTGGCGCGCGCCGACGCAGGAGTAGCGATCGCCGGCAAGCCAGCCGATCTCGCCGCGGTCGCCGCATTGGTGGTCGCCGACTTCGAGCAGCACGGCCAGAACAGGGGTCGGCTTCGTCTTGAAACGTCCGACAAAGGCAAGGCGTTGGCCGCGATCGATACGGATGCATTGGCCATTATCCTGCGCAACCTCATCGAGAACGCCTTGCGGCATGGCGCCGAGGGCGGCGAGGTTGTCATTCGGATCACTGACGATGCCCGGCTCAGCGTGATCAACCAAGGTCCGGTGGCGTCAGCTCCCGGCGGTCTGGTCAAACGGTTTGAACGCGGTGGGACGCGTGCCGAAGGATCAGGCCTGGGACTGGCGATCGTCACCAAAATCCTGCAGCAGATCGATGCGACGCTTGTCCTGACCTCACCGGCATCCGGCCGACGGGACGGTTTTGAAGCGACGATCAGGTTCCCGCCGCGTAGTGTTAGCCCCGCCTGACCACCCGCGCCGGGTTGCCGACCACGGTCGTGTGCGCCGCCACGTCGCGCGTCACCACCGCCCCGGCGCCGACGATGGCGCCCTCGCCGATGCTGACGCCGCCAAGGATGACCGCGCTGCCGCCGATCCAGGCATTGTCACCGATCGTGACCGGCTTGGCGATCTCCAGCCCCGCCTGGCGCCTTGCCGCCTCCTTGTGGTGCTCGGCGCAATAGATCTGCACGCTGGGGCCAAGCAGCGTTCCCTTGCCGAGGCGCACCGGCGCGGTGTCAAGAATGGTGCAGCCGGCATTGAGGAAGGTGCCGGCGCCGAGAAAGATGTTGAAGCCGTAGGCGCAATGGAACGGCGCCTCGATGCGGGCACCCTCGCCCACGCCGCCCAGCAGTGTCCGCAGGGCCGGCCCGAGGTTCCCGCGTCGGCGAGGCGGCAGCGTATTGTGCTCGAACACCGCATCCGCGGCCAAGCCGCGCAACGCGCCAAGATCGTCATCCAGGCACGTATACCATTCACCATCAGCCATTTTCGCGCGTTCGCTCTGAACCATGGCAGTGCCTCCGTTTTTTTACATCACTGCGAACAGCGCCAAGGCGAGGACTGACGTGAAATCCGTAAACCAGGATGCGCGGCCTTGCTGATGGCGGCCATTCGCGATCTGCTCCAGCAATGAAATAGTTCAGGACCGATGTCGATTTCCGGGAAGCTCATTCGTCCTCGGTAGGAAGCCGAAGAAATTCGCCCAGGCAAGGAACAAATGCGATGACAATCACCATCACGGCGTTTGAACGATCGCCCGATGGCGGCAAGGGACTGGCCCGCGATACGCGTGTTCGCTGGGCGCTGGAAGAAGTGGGGCAGCCTTACGCGGTTCGTTTTGTTTCCTTCGCGGGCATGAAGGCGCCTGATCATCTGGCCATCCATCCTTTCGGCCAGATCCCTACCTATGAGGACGGTTCTCTCTCGCTGTTCGAGACCGGCTCGATCGTCTTTCATCTTGCCGAGCAGCATGCGGGCCTGCTGCCGAAGGAGCGCAACGCCCGCGCGCGAGCGATCACGTGGATGTTCGCCGCACTGAACACCATAGAGCCGCCGATCCTCGAACTGACCACGGCAAGAATTTTCGAAGCCGACAAGCCCTGGAGCGAGGCGCGCTTGCCGCTGGTAAAGGACCGTGTTCGCGCCCGGCTGGACTGTCTCTCGGCTCATTTGAGCGTCGCGGACTGGCTCGATGATGCGTTCAGCGCCGGCGATCTACTGATGGTGTCAGTGCTGCTGCGACTGAGGATGTCAGGCATTCTGGATGAATACCAAAACCTGGCCGCCTATGTGGCGCGTGGGGAAGCTCGGCCCGCTTATATCAGGGCTTTCGCCGCGCAATTTGCGATCAACGCTCCATCAGCCAACTGACTTGCCTCGATCCGCCGTGGCTGTGCGCTTGTGAGTCTGCGGCCTAGCCAAATATCCGGCCTATGGTAGCTTGCCGTTTCAAGGCTGTACCGGCCCGGGATCGAGGGGGATCGACCATGCTCTACATTCTTGCACTCCTGATCGGCGTCATTGCCGGCCTGCGCGCCATGACGGCACCTGCCGCCGTTGCCTGGGGCGCCTATCTCGGCTGGCTGCCGGTTGCCGGCACCTGGGCGAGCTTCATGGGCCATTGGGCGGCTGTCGGCATCTTCACCGTCCTGGCCATAGTCGAACTGGTCACCGACCAGCTGCCGTCGACGCCAAGCCGCAAGGTGCCGCAGCAGTTCGGCGCCCGCATTCTGCTCGGCGCGTTCAGCGGCGCGGTGATCGGCGCGACCAGCGGCGCCACCATCGTGTGCCTGATCGCCGGAGCGATCGGCGCGGTCATCGGCACCCTGGGTGGTGCCGAAGCGCGCGGCCGGCTGGCGGCCGTTTTCGGCAAGGATCCGCCCGCGGCCTTCATCGAGGATGCGGTGGCGATCATCGGCGGCCTGCTGATCGTGGCGGCGGTGGCATGACGGCCCAGACCTTGAACGCAAGGACCTTCGACGCCATCATCATCGGCGCTGGCCAGGCGGGGTCGCCCCTGGCGGGCCGCCTGGCGGCAGCCGGTATGAGCGTGGCGCTGATCGAGCGCAAGCTGGTCGGCGGCACCTGTGTCAACACCGGCTGCATGCCGACCAAGACCATGGTCGCCAGCGCCTATGCCGCCCATCTGGCGCGGCGCGCTGCCGACTATGGCGTGACGTTCCCCGGCTCCGTCGGGGTCGATTATAGCAGGATCAAGGCGCGCAAGGACAAGGTCACCAACGACGCCCGTGGCAATCTGGAGACCTGGATCGCCGGAATGGAGCGCTGCACGCTCTATCGCGGCCATGCACGCTTCGAATCCGCCAACACGGTGCGCGTCGGCGACGACCTGTTGACCGCCGACAAGATCTTTCTCAACACCGGCGGCCGCGCCTCGGTGCCGGACCTGCCCGGCATCCACGACATCGACTATCTGACCAACTCGTCGATGATGGATCTCGACGTTTTGCCGCGCCACCTGATCGTCGTCGGCGGCAGCTACATCTCGCTCGAATTCGCGCAGATGTTCCGCCGCTTCGGTTCGGAAGTCACCGTCATCGAAAAGAGCCCGCGCCTCACCGGCCGCGAGGACGAGGACGTCTCGGCCGCCATCCTGTCGATCCTCGAAAATGAAGGGATCGCGGTCCATGTCGGCGCCGACGACATCGGCTTCGCCAAGCAGGGCGGGGACATTGCCGTGAGTTTCTCCACGGGCCAGCCGCCCGCGGTCGGCTCGCATGTGCTGCTGGCGCTGGGCCGAACGCTCAATACCGACGATCTCGGCCTCGACAAGGCGGGCGTCGAGGTCGACGGACGCGGCGCGGTTGTCGTCGACGACCAGCTGCGCACCAGCGTGCCAGGCATCTGGGCGATGGGCGACTGCAACGGCAAGGGCGCCTTCACCCACACCTCCTACAACGACTATGAGATCGTCGCCGCCAATCTGCTCGACAAGGATCCGCGCAGGATCAGCGACCGCATCGAGGCGTACGCGCTCTACATCGACCCGCCGCTCGGCCGCTGCGGCATGACCGAGACGGCGGTGAGGAAATCCGGACGTCGCGCCCTGGTCGGCCAGCGGCCGATGACCCGTGTCGGGCGCGCCGTCGAAAAGGGCGAGACGCAGGGTTTCATGAAGATCCTCGTGGACGCCGACACCAGGGAGATCCTCGGCTGCTCGGTGCTCGGTCCCGGCGGTGACGAGGCGGTGCATTGCGTGCTCGACCTGATGTACGCCAAGGCGTCGGTCGACACACTGGCGCGCGCCGTGCACATCCATCCCACCGTCTCGGAGCTGCTGCCCACCATCGCCCAGGAGCTGAAGCCGCTGGCGTGAGACTGTCAGCCGCTGCCCCTTCAATCGTCGCCTGTGCCTTGCCGAAGGCTCCGCGATTTCACGGTCGTCATCACGCAATTATTGTTGGGGCACCGGCAGGCTTCAAGATAACGTGTCCGGCTGCAGAACTGGGACGAAGCGACATCGTTTCAGCCCTTGAAGGATCGGTCTGCGTCGGGCCGGTAGAAGAGGAGACGTCCGCTCCACGCTTTCTGCATTGCTGCATTGCGGCAATGTCTGTTGCGCCCGGCAGGGGTCTCGCGCAGTCTGAATTGAACCGATTCAGTCTGGACCTTCCATGCCTTTGCCGATCCTTGCGCTTGCCATTGCGTCCTTCTGCATCGGCACCACCGAATTCGTCATCATGGGCCTGCTGCCCGAGGTCGCCGCCGATCTCTGCGTAACGATCCCCGCCGCCGGCCTGCTGGTCACCGGCTATGCGCTGGGGGTCGTCTTCGGCGCGCCTGTCGTGGCCATGGCTACCGCGCATTTGCCGCGCAAGCCCGTGCTGGTGGGACTTGCAGCCCTGTTCGTCGTCGGCAACCTCTTCTGCGCCATCGCGCCCAATTACTGGCTGCTGATGGCGGCGCGCGTCTTCACCGCTTTCGGCCATGGCGCCTTCTTCGGCATCGGCTCGGTCGTCGCGGCAAGCCTTGTGCCGCGCAACAAGCGCGCCAGCGCCATCGCGCTGATGTTCGCGGGCCTGACGCTCGCCAACATCCTCGGGGTTCCCGCCGGCACCGCACTCGGCGAAGCCTTCGGCTGGCGGGCCACCTTTCTGGCCGTGGTCGGCATCGGCCTGATCTCGGTCGCGGCCATCGCCTGGCTAGTGCCGTCCGACGTCACGGAACCGAGCGGCGGCGGTCTGCGCGCCGAAGTCCGTGTGCTCGGCAAGCTGCAAGTGTGGCTGGCGATGCTGATCGCGGCGCTGACCTCGGCCAGCCTGTTCGCCGTTTTCACATACATAAAGCCATACCTCACCGGCGTGTCGGGCCTGTCGACCGCGGCGGTCACCTGGGTGCTTTTGCTGTTCGGCGCCGGCATGACCATCGGCAACATCATCGGCGGCAGGCTTGCCGACTGGAAACTGATGCCGACAGTGATCGCCACCTTGCTGCTGATGGCCCTGCTGTTCGTCGGCTTCATGCAGTTCGGCACGATCGCCAGCGTTGCCATCGGCATCGTCTTCCTCTGGGGCCTGCTCATCTTCGTCGTCGTGCCACCTCTGCAGATCCGGGTCGTCGAGGCGGCTTCCGAAGGACCGAACCTTGCAGCCACGCTCAATCAAGGCGCCTTCAATGTCGGCAATGCCGGCGGCGCATGGATCGGCGGCGTGGCGCTGTCATCAGGCGTTTCCTATGCCGGTTTGCCACTGGTCGGCGCGGTGCTAGCCCTGCTGGCGGTCGCCGTTGCGGTGCTGTCGGCGGCGCTGGACAGGCGCGCGCCTGTCACGCTTCACGCTGCCGCGGAATAGGCCCTTGCGCCCATAGCGCGGCGGGCTGGACCAATCGACATCGGTACCTTCCAATGGGCATGTCTTCTCGCTTTCATGGAGAACGTCATGCAGAAATCGATCGAACGCATCGCCGGCGACAGCGACGGCGTTTCCTACGAATTCCCGGTGCTCCGCTTGGCCGGCGCCGACAAGACAGCACCTTCGGCCTACCTGCAGGCAGCGCTCCATGCCGGCGAATTGCCTGGCGTCGTCGTCATCGATGCATTGATGCCGATGCTGAACAAGGCCGAGGCCGAGGGTCGCATCAGGGGCAACATCACCATCGTGCCCTGGGCCAACCCGATCGGCCGCGCGCAATACCATTTCGGCGAGCACCAAGGTCGCTTTCATCTCGGCACCCGCACCAACTTCAACCGCGGCTTTCCGCTGCTGGCCGCGCCCGACGCCAGGCTCTTGCCGGACGCCACCTTTGGCGGCGCCGACCAGCGGCTGAAGTCGCGCCTGGTGCAGCTTTCGCTCGGCCATGACATCGTGCTCGACCTGCACTGCGACGATGAGGGTCTTGCCTATCTCTACGTCCACACCAGCCTGTGGCCCGGGATGGCCGATTGCGCCGCCGCCATGGGCGTCGATGCCGTGGTGCTGTGGAGCGAGGACACCGACGGCACCTTCGAGGGCGCTTCGATCATGCCCTACCAGAACGCATCGGCCGATGTGGCGAAGTTCGACAGGCGCGTCGCCACCACTGTCGAATATCGCGGCATTCTCGATGTCGACGGCGCGCTGGCCAAGTCCGACGCCGAAGGCCTCTACCGGCTGCTGGTGGCGCGCGGCGTGATATCCGACACCGCCCTGCCCGCGCCCGGCCCCTTCAAGGGCGTCGCGGCACCTCTGGAAAATATCGACATGATGCCGGCGCCCCGTGGCGGTGCGGTCCTCTACGACGTCAAGCCCGGCGACCGCGTCACCAGGGGCGCGCGGCTCGCTACCATCGTTCACGCGCCAGGCGAAGCCGATGGCCGCACGGAAGTGTTCGCGCCGCAGGACGGCATCATCCTGACCCGCCGCTCGCGCCGCATCATCCGCTCCGGCGAAGACCTGTTGAAACTGGTTGGCGACAGGAAGAGCGCCGATGCAAGGTCGGGCACGCTGGAGGATTGAGCCTGCGTCGAATCCAGTTGCGCGGCCGCCCAATCGCCGCTAAGGGAATCGCCATGAACATGCGTTCGATCAAGACCATTTGGTGGTGGGCCTGCTGACAGCGGCCTGTTCGAACGCGTGCGCGTGAAAATAGAGGGTGGCCGCAACGGAATGTCCGGGCGGCCATTTGTTTTTTAAAGCCATTCCCGGGTCCGTTGCCCAAGTAGCTGATGGAGACGGCAATGACGTTGAAGGTTCTGGAAAACGGCGCTGAAAGCTTCGCGACGGCGGGTGGCATCACCATCACCCGCGAGCGCCACGACCGCCCCTATGAAGGCGCGATCGACACTTATGTCGAGGGGCTGAACTCGCGCCGGGGCGCGGTATTTTCCTCGAACTACGAATATCCCGGCCGCTACACGCGCTGGGATACGGCCATCATCGATCCGCCGCTGGTCATCTCGGCACGCGGCCGCGCCATGCGTATCGAGGCGCTGAACGGCCGTGGCGAGGCGCTGTTGCCGGTCATCGGCAGGACACTGGGCGGCCTCGCCGAGGTCACGATCGCCGAGACCTCGAAAAAGCTGATCCGCCTCGATGTCGCCAAACCCGGCCGTGTCTTCACCGAGGAGGAACGCAGCCGCGTTCCCTCGGTCTTCACTGTGCTGCGCGCCATCACCGCGCTGTTCAAGACGGCGGAAGACGCCAATCTCGGTCTCTACGGCGCCTTCGGCTACGACCTTGCCTTCCAGTTCGACCCGGTCGACCACACGCTCGTGCGCAAGCAAAGCCAGCGCGACCTGGTGTTGTTCCTGCCCGACGAGATCCTGGTCGTCGACCACTACTCGGCCAAGGCCTGGACCGACCGCTACGACTATGCGGGCGAAGGTTTTTCGACCGAAGGCCTGCCACGCGACCAAATCGCCGAGCCGTTCAGGACCGCCGACCGCATCCCGCCACGCGGCGACCATCAGCCCGGCGAATACGCCAATCTGGTGCGCCGCGCGATGGACTCGTTCAAGCGTGGCGACCTGTTCGAGGTCGTCCCCGGTCAGATGTTCTACGAGCGCTGCGAGACCCAGCCCTCCGAGATTTCGCGCAAGCTGAAGTCCATCAACCCGTCCCCCTATTCCTTCTTCATCAACCTGGGCGAGAACGAATACCTGATCGGTGCGTCGCCGGAGATGTTCGTGCGCGTCAACGGCCGCCGCGTCGAGACCTGTCCGATCTCCGGCACCATCAAACGCGGCGACGACGCCATCTCCGATAGCGAGCAGATCCTGAAGCTGCTCAATTCGAAGAAGGACGAATCCGAGCTCACGATGTGCTCGGACGTCGATCGCAACGACAAGTCCAGGGTCTGCGAGCCGGGTTCTGTACGCGTCATCGGCCGCCGCCAGATCGAGATGTATTCGCGCCTGATCCACACCGTCGACCACATCGAGGGCCGCTTGCGTGAAGGCATGGACGCTTTCGACGCGTTTCTCTCGCACGCCTGGGCGGTCACCGTCACCGGCGCACCGAAACTGTGGGCCATGCGCTTCATCGAGCAGAACGAGAAAAGCCCGCGCGCCTGGTATGGCGGCGCGATCGGCATGGTCAACTTCAACGGCGACATGAATACCGGCCTTACCTTGCGCACCATCCGCATCAAGGACGGCATCGCCGAGGTTCGTGCCGGCGCTACATTGCTCTTCGACAGCATTCCAGAGGAAGAAGAAGCTGAAACCGAACTGAAGGCATCCGCCATGCTCTCCGCGATCCGCGACGCCAAGACGGGCAATTCGACCAGCACCGAGCGCACCACGGCGCGCGTCGGCGACGGCGTCAACATCCTTTTGGTCGACCACGAGGATTCCTTCGTCCATACGCTGGCCAACTACTTCCGCCAGACCGGCGCCAATGTCTCGACCGTGCGCTCGCCGGTGCCGGAGGAAGTCTTCGACCGGCTGAAGCCCGACCTCGTCGTGCTGTCACCCGGACCCGGCACGCCGAAGGACTTCGACTGCGCCGCGACCATCAAAAAGGCGCGCGCGCGCGACCTACCCATCTTCGGCGTGTGCCTCGGCCTGCAGGCACTGGCGGAAGCCTATGGCGGAGAACTCAGGCAGTTGCACATTCCCATGCACGGCAAGCCGTCGCGTATCCGCGTCTCGAAGCCGGGCATCATCTTCTCCGGCCTGCCCAAGGAAGTCACCGTCGGCCGCTACCACTCGATCTTCGCCGATCCGGTACGCCTGCCCGACGATTTCATGGTTACGGCCGAGACGGAAGACGGCGTCATCATGGCCTTCGAGCACCGCAAAGAGCCGATCGCCGCGGTCCAGTTCCACCCGGAATCGATCATGACGCTCGGCCACAATGCCGGCATGCGCATCATCGAGAACATCGTCGCGCATTTGCCGCGAAAGGCCAAGGAAAAGGCAGCCTGACGCCAATGGCCGAAGCCGAGAACACGATGGCGATCGCAGCCAGGGCGGCCGCGAAGCGCAAGGTCGCCAACCTTGCCTTCTGGTCGATCGTGGTCGCTTTTGTCGTGCTCGCGCTGAAAGCCGCCGCCTGGTACGTGACCGGCTCCGTCGCGCTCTATTCGGACGCGCTGGAATCGATCGTCAATGTCATCGCGTCGATTGCCGCTTTCTGGGCGATCCAGGTCAGCCACAAGCCGGCCGACCAGGACCACCCCTTCGGCCATCACAAGGCCGAGTATTTCTCCGCCGTGCTGGAAGGCGTGCTGATCGTGCTCGCCGCGCTTTTGATTCTGAACGAAGTCTGGCGCTCCTGGCAGGCCCCGGCGCCGCTCGAACAGCCTTGGAAAGGCCTTGCCGTCAACGGCGTCGCCACCGTCATCAACGCCTTCTGGGCCTGGATGCTGATCCGCACGGGCCGGGCGGAGAAATCGCCGGCGCTGGTCGCTGACGGCAATCACATCATGACCGATGTGGTGACGTCGGTCGGCGTCTTCGGCGGCCTCGTCGGAGCGATCCTGACCGGCTGGCAGATCCTCGACCCGGCATTGGCCGTCATCGTCGCGCTCAACATCCTGTGGCAGGGCTGGCATGTCATCGGCTCGTCGATGAACGGCCTGATGGACCGGGCCGTCGACACGGCGGAGCACATGCGCATTCGCGACATCATCTCGGCCAATTGCAAGGGCGCCATGGAGGTGCACGACCTCAAGACCCGCATCGCCGGCCGCGCCACCTTCATCGAGTTCCATCTGGTCGTCGACGCCGACATGTCGGTCGGCGCCAGCCATGTCATCTGCGATCGCATCGAAGACGCGCTGAAGGCCGAACTCCCCTCGGTGCGGGTGACCATCCATGTCGAGCCCGACGACGAAGCCAAGCTGCCCAAGGGCACGACCGCGGTGCCGTTCGCCTGAGGCGGGTCACCAAGTCCCGATTGAGAGAGCGTCGACGCGCTCGAATTCCCGGACGTTGCGGGTGATCAGAATGAGGTTTCTGGCGCGCGCCTGTCCGCCAATGAGCGCATCATAGGGGCCGATTGGCGTCCCCAATGCTGCAAGCGTCGCCCGAATTTCTCCGGCATGCCTCGCGTCCTCCCGATCGAATTCAAGCATCGGGAATCGCAGAGCTTCGATGCGCGCCAGATTTTCAGCCCTTCTCTGGCTTCTCTCGGCACCATAATACAGTTCATGTGCCACGATCGGAGAAAGCGCAAAATCCTGCGGCGTGTGCTGCTTCAGAAGCGCGAGTAGACTGGCGTCGCCCTTGATGACGGCGATGACAGCATTGGTATCGAGCAGATAGATCACTCGAAGATGTCGTCCAAGGCAGGTCTATCCTGCCCTTGCTGCCGTTCCAGCGCCGCTTCGGCAAAATCCTCATCTACCGATCCGATCACTTGGTCAAGCCACGCCCAATCCTGCACGACGGGCTCCAGTATGACAGTCTGTCCATGGCGACGAATCGAAACCTCATCCGTTTCGAAACGAAACTCCTTAGGCAGACGCACAGCTTGCGACCGGCCTGACCAGAACACCTTCGCCTTGTCCATCATGCCATCCTCAAATGAGATATAGCAAAGATATATCCCTTCGTGGCATTGTAGACAAGCCCGTGCTCACGACGCGCAGGCGGATTGTGGCATTGGCTCCAGCCGATAGACCTTGTCGTCGGACATCGTCTTGCCGTCGGCCGCCTTCGAGCACAGGTCGACGACCGCCAGGCTGCTGTTGGGGTTGGCAAGCGTGATGGCGCCGTTGGCGCCGCGCTTGAGGAAGATTTCCTTTTGCGCGATGTCGCAGGAGAAATTGCTCGTCTTCGAACTCGCGGCACAACGCCATTGATCGGCCTCGCCCTGGCATGAATAAGTCTGCGTGACCTTGGCCCCCTTCTGCCGCGTCGTGACCGAGACCGCGATGTCGGCGCCGTCGGGCCAGTTCGCGGCGTCGCCTCCCGAGGCGAAGGACGCCAGTTCCACCGGTCCTCGAAACACCCGGATCGACTGCGTCAGTTGCTCTGGATGCGAACTCATATGCGCAGCGTCATAGTCGCGCCCGTAGCAGAAGGCCTGGTCGGGTTTGAGCCGCTCGCGCAGCGGCGGCCCGAGCGCCGGGTCGATCGGATCGATGCGGGCGAATTCAGCCTTGCAGGTCGCCGCCGGCATCGGATCGAGGCGGAAATTGTCGTCTTCCTTGCCAAGCGCCTGCCTGTCGTATTCAGCCGCGCCGAGTTCTTCTTCCGAACCGGCGTCGAGGTAGATATCGGACGACAGGTCCGACAGGATCAGCCGACCCTTGCCGTCGACCTTCAGCGACGCCAGCGTACGGTCGCAGTCCATGCCGCAACGGATCGGGCCCGATGCGCCATCCTCGGACTCGTGATTGCACCAGCCTCCGGCCCATTCCGGCGCCTTGGCGCCACGCACCGTGGTGGTGAGGAACCCATTGTAGGAAGTATCGGAATTCGCGTTCGGTTCCTCATTCGGACGGCTGACCGGATTATGGCCGTAGTAGAAGAAAATCCGCGTCACCTTCTGCTTCGGACGCGCCTTGAGGTGCGCCGCGTCATAGACCCGGCCGAAACAGGCGTCCGCCCCGTTGGGGCTGAGTTCGGTGAGTTTGAGCGCATTGTCGGCAAAAGCAGAACCCACAAGTCCGCCAAGCAGTGCGGCGCCAAATCCGGCGCTGGCAAACGTCTTCCATTCCCTGAACGCCATGTGCCCCTCTCCGCATCGACAGGACGTAACGTTAATTTATGCTAGTATTGCGGCCGCGGCCACGCAAATCGCGCTGAGCCGGCAAGCCAGGGAGGCACGCCATGCGCCGACGTGACATGTTCCACGCGGCTCTCGCCGGAGCCGGGACGCTTCTAGGCCTGCGGGCGGTGCAGGCGGCAACCACCGAGCCTGCCAGGCTGAAGGTCGCCTATCACCTCAGCGACCTCGACAAGATCAATTTCGTGCTCGGCAACATCAAGAACCACTATGAGGGCACGGGCGGCAATGTCGATATCGCGCTGGTCGTGCATGGTCCGGCGCTTGCCGGCTTCAAGTCGAAGGGCATATCGGCGGCGGTTTCGGGGCGCTTTACCGGTCTTGTCCAGCAAGGGCTCGACCCGCATGCCTGCGGCAACACCATGCACGGCATGGATATTACGCTCGCCGATTTGCTCGACGGCTTCCATGCCGCCGACAGGGGTGGCGTCGTCAAGCTCGCCGAACTGCAAAGCCAGGGCTATGTCTATCTCAGGCCTTGAAGCGGCACTGACTTGAATGCAAGGGTGGCAACACCCGCCAAGAAACTTGGAAATCCCCCGGAGGAACAGCAGTGCCAGAGACAGCCCTTGGTCTTGTCATCCCCGACCTCGCCGGCAAGGCGGTGCTGGTCACCGGCGCCTCGACCGGCATCGGCGCGGCGCTCGCGCTCGCTTATGCCGGGCAGGAATGCAAGGTGGCGCTGCACTACAATTCCAGCCGCGACGCCGCCGAGAAACTCGGCCAGACCATCCGCGACGGCGGCGGTGAGATGTTCCTCGTCCAAGGCGACTTTTCTCTCCCTGCCGATGTCGAACGCGTCGTCGAGGACAGCGCGCGGCATTTCGGCCGGCTCGACGGGCTGGTCAACAATGCTGGCGGCATGCTTGGCCGCGTGCCCTACGCCGAGCAGACCGAGGCGCATTACGACGCGGTGATGGACCTCAACGCACGCTCGGTGCTGACCGCCTCGCGTAAGGCGATCCCGTGGCTGAAAAAACAGGGCGGCTTCATCGTCAACACCTCGTCGATCGCCGCGCGCAACGGGGCGGGCGGCGGCGCCGGCCTTTACGGCTCGGCCAAGGCCTTCGTCTCCAACGTGACGCGCGGCATGGCCAAGGAACTGATCGGCTTCGGCATCCGCGTCAACGCCGTGGCGCCGGGCACCATCCTCACCCCCTTCCACGAACGCTATTCGACCGACGAGCAGATGAAGGGCATGGTCGCCACCATCCCGCAGGGCCGTGCCGGCACGGCGCAAGATTGCGTCGGCGCCTATCTGTTCCTCTCATCGGACCTGTTGAGCGGCTACGTCACCGGCCAGGTGATCGAGGTCAATGGCGGCCAGTTGATGCCTTGACCGGCGACCGGCATACTGGACACACTCCTTTCGCGCCAACCCAGGGGGAGACGAGGACATGTATGGACTGATCGGCAAGATGCGGGCGGCGCGTGGCCAACGCGACGCTGTCATGACCGTGCTGCGTGAGAGCACCGGTGCCCTGCCCGGCTGCCTGAGCTATATCATCGCCACCGATCCGGCCGATGCCGACGCGATCTGGGTGACCGAGGTGTGGACCGATCAGGCGAGCCACAAGGCCTCGCTGCAGCTTCCCGAAGTCCAGGCGGCGATCGCCAAGGCGCGCCCCTTCATCGGCGGCTTCGAATTCCAGGTGGAAACGCATCCCGTCGGGGGCTTTGGACTGGCCGAAGCGAAGGGGGGTTGAACCGGCCGGCTCAACACCGACAAACAGGGGCGGACCCGCCCTTGCAATAACCATCAAATGAACTAAGTTCTATGAACTAAGTCCGCTTGGGGTAATGCTGTCGTGCAAACCGTGAACATTCACAACGCAAAGACCAACCTTTCGCGCCTCGTTGACCGAGCCGCCAAAGGTGAGCCGTTCATTATCGCCAAGGCCGGCAGACCACTGGTCAAGGTCATACCTGTCGACCAGTCGGCTTCGGCACAAGCGCGACGGGTTGGTTTTATGATCGGCCAATTTTCGGTCCCCCGTGACTTCGACCGCATGGGCAGCGAGGAGATCGAGCAGCTGTTTGGCGACAACGCGTGAAACTGTTGCTCGACACTCATTTGCTGCTGTGGGTGGCAGCCGAACCAGGTCGGCTGCCAATCGCGGCCCTCGCCGAAATCGAGAACCCAGAGAACGAATTGCTGTTCAGTCCTGCCAGCCTCTGGGAAGTCGCAATTAAACGAGGACTGGGGCGAGATGATTTCCAGATCGACCCTCGGTTGCTGCGGCGAGGCCTGATAGACAACGACTATCACGAACTGCCGATCACGAGTGAACATGCTGTCACCGTCGATGGACTTCCGGCGATTCACAAGGATCCCTTCGATCGAATCCTGATTGCCCAGGCAATGGTGGAAGGCATTACCTTGCTGACGACGGACGATTTTGTCGCCCGATATCCAGGCCCCGTCCGAAAGATCTGACAAGGACATCTCTCGTGAACTGGCGGACACGCTGAATAGTTTTGTTTTGGTACTGCGGGGTTCGCATTCCTTTCCGCCCGGTCTAAGACCAAAGCATGGATTCCGAGGCCGAGCAGTCCCCTGTCGAGCGCATGACGCGGCTGAGCAAGCCTTGGCAGTGGCTCATCCTGCTGGTCATCTCCGCGCTCTTCGCCGGCGCGCTGGAACTCGCCGCTTTGCCGGCGGCGCTGCTGATCGGACCGATGCTGGCGGCCATCGTCGCCGGCACCAACGGTGCCGCGGTGCGTGTGCCGCGGCTTCTGTTCGGCGCCGCCCAGGCTGTCGTCGGCTGCCTCGTCGCGGCTTCGATCTCGGCCGATATCTTCCCGGTCTTCTACAAGGAATGGCCGCTGTTCCTCGGCGTGGTGATCGCCACCGTCGCGGCCTCAAGCCTGCTTGGCTGGCTGATCAGCCGCTGGCGCATCCTGCCGGGCACCACCGCCGTCTGGGGTTCTTCGCCGGGGGCCGCCACCGCCATGGTGCTGATGGCCGGCGCCTTCGGCGCCGATCAGCGCCTTGTCGCCTTCATGCAGTATCTGCGCGTCATCTTCGTCTCGATGACGGCAGCCCTCGTCGCCAAGATGTGGGTCGATACCTCGGGCATCGAGGTCCCGCCCGTTATCTGGTTCCCCGAGATCGATCCGCAACCCTTCGCCGCCACCATCGGCATGGCGCTCATCGGCGGCCTCGCGGGCAGGCTTTGCCGGCTGCCTTCGCCCTTCTTCCTCGGCAGCTTCATCTTCGGCACAGTCATCCATCTCGGCCTCGGGGTGCCGATGCAATTGCCGCAATGGCTGCTGGCGGTCAGTTACGCGATGGTCGGCTGGGCGATCGGCCTGAACTTCACCAGGCCGATCCTGCGCCACGCGGCACGCGCTTTGCCGCAGATCATCGCTTCGATCATCGCGCTTATCGCGTTTTGCGGCGGCCTTGCCTTCCTCATCAGCCGGCTCGCCGGCGTCGACCCGCTGACCGCCTATCTGGCGACCAGCCCTGGCGGCATGGACAGCGTCGCCATCATCGCCGCCGCCGCGCAGAACGTCGACATCTCCTTTGTCATGGCCCTGCAGTCGGCGCGCTTCCTGATCGTGCTGCTTGTCGGCCCGAGCATTGCCCGGCTGGTAGCCAGAAGCATCAGGGAATGATGAGGGCTGCCACCAGGGCACCGCTATCGCGCGGCTGCCAGGCGTTCGGGCAGGAAATCGACGAAGACGCGCACCTTTGGCGACAGATGGCGATTGGAGGGCCATAGCATCCGGAACTGGCCACGGCCGTCGACATGATCGTCGAGCACGGTGCGCAGCCGGTCCTCGCGCAACGCGTCCCGCACCAGGAAATCGGGCATGCAGGCGATGCCGAGTCCGGCGATCGTGGCGCCTTTCAAAGCTTCCATGTTGTTGCAGGTCAACATTGAACGGATCAGCGGTTGGGCGCTCCCGGTAATGAACGGCCAGTCCAGCAGCCTGCCGCTGTTGAGATAGCGGAAGTTTATGCCGAAATGCCTGATGAGATCCGCCGGCACGCCGGGAGTGCCATGGCGATCGAGGTAGGAGGGTGCCGCGCACAGCAGCATGCGGAAGGGCGCAATGGGTCTGGACACCAATCGTGAATCGGGCAGCTCGCCGCTGCGGATGGCGACGTCGATGCCTTCCTCGATGACGTCGACGATCCGGTCGTTGAAATCGATATCGAGCTCGATCTCGGGATAGCGGGCCATGAACTCCGACAGCACCGGCAGCAAAAGATGGTAGGTGACGATCGGGGTCGAGACGCGCAACCGCCCACGCGGCGTCTCCCTTGTCCGCGACAGCATCGCCTCGGCATCGTCGATGTCGTCGAGGATGCGCCGCACGCGCTCGTTGAACAGCTTGCCCTCCTCCGTCAGGCCGATCCGCCGCGTGGAGCGCTGCAGCAGCCGCACGCCGAGTTCCTGTTCGAGCCGCGCGACGCTTTTGCCGACCGCTGAAGCGGAGATGCCGAGCGCCCGGCCGGCGGCGACGAAGCTGCCGAACTCGGCGGTGCGGGCGAAAGCCAGAAGGCCGCTGAGGCGATCCATCATGCTGCTCCATTCGAGCGTTTGAGTCCGTTATATCAGGATATTTAATACTATTATTCCTGATCTGTCTCTGACCTATCTTGGTCCGCATGATCGGCGCCGCGGTTGCGCGCATGCCGGCACAGACCGCTCAGATAGGAAAACCCATGACCTTGAAGACCACCACCGGGCCGGCCGAGCGATGGCTCGTGCTCCTGTCGGTATGCCTCGCCGCTATGACGATGCCTCTGACCTTCACCGGCCCGGCCGTCGCGCTCTCCCGCATCGCGGCCGATCTCGGCGGCAGCCCGATCGCGCTCAACTGGGTGACCAACGCCTTTATGCTGACCTTCGCCGCCAGCCTGATGGCGGCCGGAGCGCTGGCCGATAATCATGGCCGCAAGCGGATCTTCCTCGTCGGTCTCGCCCTCTACATTATCGCCTCGCTCGGCGCGATGCTGGCGTCCGACATCGCCTGGTTCGACATCTTCAGGGCCGCGCAAGGGCTCGGCAGTGCCTTGGCCTTCGCCGGCGGCGCCTCCGCACTTGCCCAGGAATTCGAGGGACCATCGCGGCTGCGCGCCTTCTCCTTCCTCGGCACCAGTTTCGGCATCGGGCTGGCCTTCGGCCCGATCGCCTCCGGCCTGCTCATCGCCGCCTTCGGCTGGCGGTCGATCTTTGTTCTGGTGATGGCGCTCGCGGCTGGCTCGGCAACCCTCGGCCTGCGCACCATCAGGGAATCGCGTGATCCGGATGCTTCCGGCCTCGACTGGGCGGGCGCCGCCACGTTCACCTTCGCGCTGGCCTCGCTGACATATGGCGTGCTCCAGGCACCCCAGAGCGGCTGGACCGACCCGCTGGTGGCAACGCTTCTCGGCGTCGCCGTCCTTTGCTTTGTGCTGTTTGTCGTCGCCGAGCGGCGCGTGCGCCGGCCGATGCTCGATCTCACCCTGTTTCGCTTTCCTCGCTTCGTCGGCGTCCAGTTTCTTGCGGCGGCGCCCGCCTATGGCTTCGTCGTCCTGCTCGTACTTTTACCGATCCGCTTCATCGGCATCGAGGGGATGAGCGAGATCAAGGCCGGGCAATTGATGATCTGCCTCTCCGGACCGTTGTTGTTCCTGCCCTTGCTCGCCGGCCAGCTGGCGCGCTGGATCGCTCCGGCCACGATCTGCGGCGTCGGCCTGCTCGTCGCGGCGGCCGGCCTGGTCTGGCTGAGCCTGACGCCACCGGTTGAGGTTGCGCTGGTCGCGCCACTGATCCTGATCGGCGTCGGCATCGCCTTGCCTTGGGGGTTGATGGACGGGCTCGCCGTCAGCGTCGTGCCGACGGAGCGGGCCGGGATGGCAGTCGGCATCTTCAACACCACCCGTGTCGCTTGCGAAGGTGTGGCGCTGGCCATCGTCATGGCGACCCTGTCAGGCTTCACCGCCGCGCAACTCGCCGCTCGGGGCGCTACGCCTTCCAGCGACGCCGCCGCCGCGGCGCAAATGCTGGTGACCGGCAATGTCGGTGGAACCGTGCACCATTTGCCGGCGGCGGGCGTCGCCGTGCTGGTCGAGGCCTACGAAACGGCGTTCGACAGGCTGCTGATCGTGCTGGCGGCGGTCACCATCGTCACCGCCCTCGTCGTCTTTCTCGGCCTGCGCCGCGGATCCGCGGCGGAGCACCAGACCGCACCCCTGCCGGCCTGCCAGGAAGGGTAGGCGTCAGCCATTCGCAGGCCAGCTGAATATCAATGCACCTTAGTCCAGCCTGTGCATCAGATCGTCATCCAGCCAGCGGCCGAAGAAATAAGCCAGCTGCTTGTGCCACCACGGCCAGTCATGGCTGACGTCGCCGCCCCAATAGTCGACCCAGGCCGGAATGGATTTGTCGCGCAGGATCTGTTCCAGCTGGCGGGTCTCGACCAGCATGCGCTCTTCCCATGCGCCCTGTCCGCAGCAGAAGATCAGCCTGAGCGCTTTCAGCCGCGCCAGCAGTTTCGGGTCGACGATCCCTGGCAGATAATCGAGCGGCGAGTTGTAGAAGATGTCGCCGTCGAGCGCCTTGCCGAAGAACTCGCGGGCCGAATAGACACCCGACAGCGAGATGACGCCGCTGGCGAGCTCGGGAAACCGGAAGACGAAGTTCGAGGAATGGTAGCCGCCCATCGAACAGCCCGAGAACAGCGGCTTCAACCGCCGTCCGCCATTGGCTTGCGCGGCGGTTTCCAGAAATTCCGGCAGCGCCTCCTCGCGCAGATAGCGGAAATAGGCCTCGTGCCGGTCGATGCGATGCGCGGCATCGACATTCCTGGCGAAGAAGGATTCTGTATCGATGCCGTCGACGGTGAACAGCTGGATGCGGCCGGTATCGACGAACTCGGCGAGCGCCCCCACTCCGCCGGAATCCTCGAACTGGTAGAACCGGCCCTGCGAGGTCGGGAACACCACGACCGGCCGGCCGGCATGCCCGTAGCGCTTGTACTCCATGTCGCGGCCGAGATTGCGGGCGAAGACCTTGTGATAGGAAATGTCCATGCCTCAAGCCTTTTCGGCGTGGATATAGGCCACCGCCTCGCGCAGATCAGCCTGATCCTTCGAGCGCATCTGGTAGGCGTAATTTCCCATGGCCCGGCTGAAAACCTCTTCTATCGGCTGATGATGGACGATCTTGTCGCGGTGGGCGGCTAGCACGTCCGCATGGCTGTGCAAATAGTCGAGGTGGCGCTTGCGGCTGGCATAGGCGGTGAAATACTTGCCCTCATAGGGGCCGCCTACGGCATCCTTGACCACCATGTCCGCCCATGCCGCGTAGACATCGATGTCGAACGTGTAGTTAATCGCGTCGGTCATCCAGGCGCCGGGCGGCCGCATGTTGACCTCCAGCGCGATGATGCGGTCGTCCCTGGTCTCGAACAATTCGATATGGAAAAAGCGTTCGCGCACGTCGAATGCTTTCAGGATCTTGCGGCCGGCCTCCTCGACGGCAGGCCTGATCCGGGGAAAGCAGGTGTAGCTCATGTGGCGGTCCTTGTTGACCACGTCCATGACGCTCTGGTCGTAGCGATGGCTGGCCGCCAGCACCACCTCGCCGTCGCGGTTGATCAATCCGTCATAGGTCACAACCAGCCCTTCGATGAACTGCTCCATGACGAAGGTCACGTCCTCCGGCTTGTCCCGGAAGAACTGGTCGAGCTCTTTCGGATTGGAGATCTTGAACGTGTTCGAAGCGCCGGAGCCCGAATCCGGCTTCACCACCACGGGGTAGCCGACGCGGCGGATGAAGGTCATGGCGCCGGCCCGGTCGGAGCATTTGCGCTGCGCGATCGTCTCGACACCGCTCTTGCGGAAGAAGGCGCGCATGCGGCTCTTGCGCTTCAGATTCTTCACGAAATCGAGCTTGGTGCCGTAGATGTTGAAGTCGGTGCGGATATTGGCTTCCAGCTCCAGCCAGTGCTCGTTGAGCGATTCGAACCGGTCGATGCGGCCCCATTTGTGGATGAAATGGCCTATCGCCCGGAACACCGGCTCGTAATCCTCCATGTCGGCGACGCGATAGTATTCCGAAAGCGCCTGCTTCAGCTTGCCGTCGAGCGCATCGTAGGGCGCATCGCCAATGCCGAGCACGGTTGCACCGGCCTTCTTCAGCCGGTCGCAGAAATCGGCGCCATTGGCGGGAAAATGCGGCGAGAAGAACACGAAATTCATGAACGCCCCCTGCCGACGGCACCCCGCCGGAAGCCAAGTCTGGCGCATTTGCGGCGCGCGGGGAAGAGCATCCGCGTTAAGATAAAATTCGACGGGGGCCGGCCCGCTTGCCTCCAACAGGCCGCTCCTGTATGAGAGCGGCCATGAACACGCGCGCCACCACCGCTTCCCGTCAGACCGGCTTTGCCGGCGAGACCGTGCGCGCGCTTGCCTCGACCCTGCTTCTTCTCGGCCTTATCGGCGATCGCCGGGTTCGCTGAAGGAGCGCCCGGCGGTCGAACCGCCGCGCAAGCGCATGCTCCTTGGCAAATCATATCAAGCGAACGAAATTCTGGTAAAGGCGCCGCTTGGCTCCACATCCGCCTGAAAGGTGGACCCGCCGGCCGCCGGGAGAAACAACGATGAACGCACGAGAAAACATCCGCGCCAGCGAGGCCGCGACCGGCAAGCAAGTTGGCCGGGGCATGCCGGACGCAGCCCGCAAATATCAACCCTACCCGACCGTCGGCCTCACCGACCGGACCTGGCCCTCGAAGGTGATCGACAAGGCGCCGATCTGGTGCTCGGTCGACCTGCGCGACGGCAACCAGGCGCTGATCGATCCGATGGGCCACGAGCGCAAGGCGCGCATGTTCGGCCTGCTGCTCGACATGGGCTTCAAGGAAATCGAGATCGGCTTCCCCTCGGCTTCGCAGACCGATTTCGACTTCGCGCGCTGGTGCATCGAGCAAGGCAACGTGCCGGCCGATGTGTCGTTGCAGGTGCTGGTGCAGTGCCGGCCTGAACTGATCAGCCGCACCTTCGAGGCGCTGAAGGGCGCCACCAACCCGATCGTGCATTTCTACAACTCGACCAGCGAGTTGCAGCGTCGCGTCGTCTTCGAGAAAGATGTCGGCGGCATCAAGCGTATCGCGACCGACGCGGCCAAGATGATCACCGACATGGCTGCCAGGGCCGGCGGCGGCTATCGCTTCGAATATTCGCCGGAGAGCTTCACCGGTACCGAACTCGAGGTTGCGCTGGAGATCTGCAACGCCGTCACCGAGATCGTCAGGCCGACGCCCGACAACAAGCTGATCATCAACCTGCCGTCGACGGTCGAGATGTCGACGCCCAACATCTATGCCGACCGCATCGAGTGGATGTGCCGCAATCTCGACAACCGCGAAAACCTGATCATCTCGCTGCATCCGCACAATGATCGTGGCACCGGCATCGCCACCACCGAACTCGGCTTGATGGCTGGCGCCGACCGCGTCGAGGGCACGCTGTTCGGCAATGGCGAGCGCACCGGCAATGTCGACATCGTCACCTTGGCGCTCAACATGTACACGCAAGGCGTCGATCCGGGCATCGACTGCTCCGACATCAACCGGATGAAGGATGTCTACGAATATTCGAACCAGCTGAAGATTCCCGAGCGCCACCCCTATGTCGGCGAACTCGTCTACACTGCTTTTTCCGGCTCGCACCAGGACGCCATCAACAAGGGCATGAAGGCCTTGAAGAAGGCCAACACACCGCGCTGGGAAGTGCCATACCTGCCAATCGATCCGGCCGATGTCGGCCGCAGCTATGAGGCCATCATCCGCATCAACTCGCAGTCGGGCAAGGGCGGCATTGCCTATGTGCTGCAGGCCGATTACGGCCTCAATTTGCCGCGCAACCTGCAGATCGAATTCAGCCAGGCTATCCAGGCGATCACCGACGCCGAAGGCAAGGAAGTGCCGGCCAAGCGTATTCATGACCGCTTCCTCGAAACCTATGTCGACCAGCCTGGCGCCCGCCTGAAATTCCTCGACCATCACACTTATCCGGCCACCGAGGTGAAGGGCCGGCGCGTGGTCGAGGCCGTCATCCTCGACAACGGCAAGGAAGTGACGATATCAGGCACCGGCACCGGCCCGATCGACGGCTTCGTCGATGCGCTGTCACGCCATGTCGGCGTCGAGATGTCGGTGCTCGATTATTCCGAGCATTCGATGCAGCGCGGCTCGAATGCGTCGGCCATCTCCTATGTCGAGATGGAATATCCCGGCGGCAAGCTGTTCGGCGCCGGCATCAACACCAACATCGTCGCTGCCTCTCTGGAAGCGGTAACGTCAGCGGCCAATCGTATCGTCGGCCGCAACGCGCGATAGTTTACCCGTCGGGGGGGGGGGGGGGGGGGGGGGGGGGGGG